>NZ_KV800110.1:0-6316 GCF_001810165.1 Neisseria sp. HMSC070A01
GGTGTTGACTGGTTTTGTTGGGAGGCGTATAGTTCGGTTTTTCGCTGCTGACGCGGTGAAGAAAACGAAGCAGACAGTATAACACAGTTGGTTGAAATTTTCGATAATTTTAGTTGACTTTTGAAAATTGTACTGTATAATTCGATTCGCTCTTTAAAAAACAGATTACCGATAAGTGTGAGTGCATTAGGCCTCACACTGTTTGAAAGACAGACAAGATGATGTTTTAGACATTGTCCTGTCGGTTTCTTTGAAGCAGACCAGAAGTTATAAGTTAGAGATTGAACATAAGAGTTTGATCCTGGCTCAGATTGAACGCTGGCGGCATGCTTTACACATGCAAGTCGGACGGCAGCACAGAGAAGCTTGCTTCTTGGGTGGCGAGTGGCGAACGGGTGAGTAACATATCGGAACGTACCGAGTAATGGGGGATAACTAATCGAAAGATTAGCTAATACCGCATATTCTCTGAGGAGGAAAGCAGGGGACCTTCGGGCCTTGCGTTATTCGAGCGGCCGATATCTGATTAGCTAGTTGGTGGGGTAAAGGCCTACCAAGGCGACGATCAGTAGCGGGTCTGAGAGGATGATCCGCCACACTGGGACTGAGACACGGCCCAGACTCCTACGGGAGGCAGCAGTGGGGAATTTTGGACAATGGGCGCAAGCCTGATCCAGCCATGCCGCGTGTCTGAAGAAGGCCTTCGGGTTGTAAAGGACTTTTGTCAGGGAAGAAAAGGCTGTTGCTAATACCGACAGCTGATGACGGTACCTGAAGAATAAGCACCGGCTAACTACGTGCCAGCAGCCGCGGTAATACGTAGGGTGCGAGCGTTAATCGGAATTACTGGGCGTAAAGCGAGCGCAGACGGTTACTTAAGCAGGATGTGAAATCCCCGGGCTCAACCTGGGAACTGCGTTCTGAACTGGGTGACTAGAGTGTGTCAGAGGGAGGTAGAATTCCACGTGTAGCAGTGAAATGCGTAGAGATGTGGAGGAATACCGATGGCGAAGGCAGCCTCCTGGGATAACACTGACGTTCATGCTCGAAAGCGTGGGTAGCAAACAGGATTAGATACCCTGGTAGTCCACGCCCTAAACGATGTCAATTAGCTGTTGGGCAACTTGATTGCTTAGTAGCGTAGCTAACGCGTGAAATTGACCGCCTGGGGAGTACGGTCGCAAGATTAAAACTCAAAGGAATTGACGGGGACCCGCACAAGCGGTGGATGATGTGGATTAATTCGATGCAACGCGAAGAACCTTACCTGGTCTTGACATGTACGGAATCCTCCAGAGACGGAGGAGTGCCTTCGGGAGCCGTAACACAGGTGCTGCATGGCTGTCGTCAGCTCGTGTCGTGAGATGTTGGGTTAAGTCCCGCAACGAGCGCAACCCTTGTCATTAGTTGCCATCATTAAGTTGGGCACTCTAATGAGACTGCCGGTGACAAGCCGGAGGAAGGTGGGGATGACGTCAAGTCCTCATGGCCCTTATGACCAGGGCTTCACACGTCATACAATGGTCGGTACAGAGGGTAGCCAAGCCGCGAGGCGGAGCCAATCTCACAAAACCGATCGTAGTCCGGATTGCACTCTGCAACTCGAGTGCATGAAGTCGGAATCGCTAGTAATCGCAGGTCAGCATACTGCGGTGAATACGTTCCCGGGTCTTGTACACACCGCCCGTCACACCATGGGAGTGGGGGATACCAGAAGTAGGTAGGGTAACCGCAAGGAGCCCGCTTACCACGGTATGCTTCATGACTGGGGTGAAGTCGTAACAAGGTAGCCGTAGGGGAACCTGCGGCTGGATCACCTCCTTTCTAGAGAAAGAAGAGGTCTGATGCATTCACACTTATCGGTAAACTGTAAAGATGCGGAAGAGGAAAGCTTGAGTGAAGACAAGATTCGCTTAAGAAGAGAATCCGGGTTTGTAGCTCAGCTGGTTAGAGCACACGCTTGATAAGCGTGGGGTCGGAGGTTCAAGTCCTCCCAGACCCACCAAGAACGGGGGCATAGCTCAGTTGGTAGAGCACCTGCTTTGCAAGCAGGGGGTCATCGGTTCGATCCCGTTTGCCTCCACCAAGCACTTTACAAATTAAAGGAAGCCTGCTATACTTAGCAGCTTATTTTGATTTGCGAAGTGAAATATCGACGCATCGATCTTTAACAAATTGGAAAGCCGAAATCAACAAACAAAGACAATGCGTTTGTTTTGATTTTTTATTCTTTGCAAAGGATAAAGAATCTCTCGCAAGAGAAAAGAAAACAAACACAGTATTTGGGTGATGATTGTATCGACTTAATCCTGAAACACAAAAGGCAGGATTAAGACACAACAAGCAGTAAGCTTTATCAAAGTAGGAATTTCAAGTTTGCTTCCCTAGTCAACGGGTAGGCAAACGAAGTCAGAGAGGTTCTTGAAATGATAGAGTCAAGTGAATAAGTGCATCAGGTGGATGCCTTGGCGATGATAGGCGACGAAGGACGTGTAAGCCTGCGAAAAGCGCGGGGGAGCTGGCAATAAAGCTATGATCCCGCGGTGTCCGAATGGGGAAACCCACCTCTTAGGAGGTATCCTTATCTGAATACATAGGATAAGCGAAGCGAACCCGGAGAACTGAACCATCTAAGTACCCGGAGGAAAAGAAATCAACCGAGATTCCGCAAGTAGTGGCGAGCGAACGCGGAGGAGCCTGTACGTGATAACTGTCGAGATAGAAGAACAAGCTGGGAAGCTTGACCATAGTGGGTGATAGTCCCGTATTCGAAATCTCAATGGTGGTACTAAGCGTACGAAAAGTAGGGCGGGACACGTGAAATCCTGTCTGAATATGGGGGGACCATCCTCCAAGGCTAAATACTCATCATCGACCGATAGTGAACCAGTACCGTGAGGGAAAGGCGAAAAGAACCCCGGGAGGGGAGTGAAATAGAACCTGAAACCTGATGCATACAAACAGTGGGAGCACCCTTGTGGTGTGACTGCGTACCTTTTGTATAATGGGTCAACGACTTACATTCAGTAGCGAGCTTAACCGAATAGGGGAGGCGTAGGGAAACCGAGTCTTAATAGGGCGAACAGTTGCTGGGTGTAGACCCGAAACCGAGTGATCTATCCATGGCCAGGTTGAAGGTGCCGTAACAGGTACTGGAGGACCGAACCCACGCATGTTGCAAAATGCGGGGATGAGCTGTGGATAGGGGTGAAAGGCTAAACAAACTCGGAGATAGCTGGTTCTCCCCGAAAACTATTTAGGTAGTGCCTCGAGCAAGACACTGATGGGGGTAAAGCACTGTTATGGCTAGGGGGTTATTGCAACTTACCAACCCATGGCAAACTAAGAATACCATCAAGTGGTTCCTCGGGAGACAGACAGCGGGTGCTAACGTCCGTTGTCAAGAGGGAAACAACCCAGACCGCCAGCTAAGGTCCCAAATGATAGATTAAGTGGTAAACGAAGTGGGAAGGCCCAGACAGCCAGGATGTTGGCTTAGAAGCAGCCATCATTTAAAGAAAGCGTAATAGCTCACTGGTCGAGTCGTCCTGCGCGGAAGATGTAACGGGGCTCAAATCTATAACCGAAGCTGCGGATGCCAGTTTACTGGCATGGTAGGGGAGCGTTCTGTAGGCCGATGAAGGTGCATTGTAAAGTGTGCTGGAGGTATCAGAAGTGCGAATGTTGACATGAGTAGCGATAAAGCGGGTGAAAAGCCCGCTCGCCGAAAGCCCAAGGTTTCCTACGCAACGTTCATCGGCGTAGGGTGAGTCGGCCCCTAAGGCGAGGCAGAAATGCGTAGTCGATGGGAAACAGGTTAATATTCCTGTACTTGATTCAAATGCGATGTGGGGACGGAGAAGGTTAGGTTAGCAAGCTGTTGGAATAGCTTGTTTAAGCCGGTAGGTGGAAGACTTAGGCAAATCCGGGTCTTCTTAACACCGAGAAGTGACGACGAGTGTCTACGGACATGAAGTAACCGATACCACGCTTCCAGGAAAAGCCACTAAGCTTCAGTTTGAATCGAACCGTACCGCAAACCGACACAGGTGGGCAGGATGAGAATTCTAAGGCGCTTGAGAGAACTCGGGAGAAGGAACTCGGCAAATTGATACCGTAACTTCGGGAGAAGGTATGCCCTCTAAGGTTAAGGACTTGCTCCGTAAGCCCCGGAGGGTCGCAGAGAATAGGTGGCTGCGACTGTTTATTAAAAACACAGCACTCTGCTAACACGAAAGTGGACGTATAGGGTGTGACGCCTGCCCGGTGCTGGAAGGTTAATTGAAGATGTGCAAGCATCGGATCGAAGCCCCAGTAAACGGCGGCCGTAACTATAACGGTCCTAAGGTAGCGAAATTCCTTGTCGGGTAAGTTCCGACCCGCACGAATGGCGTAACGATGGCCACACTGTCTCCTCCCGAGACTCAGCGAAGTTGAAGTGGTTGTGAAGATGCAATCTACCCGCTGCTAGACGGAAAGACCCCGTGAACCTTTACTGTAGCTTTGCATTGGACTTTGAAGTCACTTGTGTAGGATAGGTGGGAGGCTTTGAAGCAGAGACGCCAGTCTCTGTGGAGCCGTCCTTGAAATACCACCCTGGTGTCTTTGAGGTTCTAACCCAGACCCGTAATCCGGGTCGGGGACCGTGCATGGTAGGCAGTTTGACTGGGGCGGTCTCCTCCCAAAGAGTAACGGAGGAGTTCGAAGGTTACCTAGGTCCGGTCGGAAATCGGACTGATAGTGCAATGGCAAAAGGTAGCTTAACTGCGAGACCGACAAGTCGAGCAGGTGCGAAAGCAGGACATAGTGATCCGGTGGTTCTGTATGGAAGGGCCATCGCTCAACGGATAAAAGGTACTCCGGGGATAACAGGCTGATTCCGCCCAAGAGTTCATATCGACGGCGGAGTTTGGCACCTCGATGTCGGCTCATCACATCCTGGGGCTGTAGTCGGTCCCAAGGGTATGGCTGTTCGCCATTTAAAGTGGTACGTGAGCTGGGTTTAAAACGTCGTGAGACAGTTTGGTCCCTATCTGCAGTGGGCGTTGGAAGTTTGACGGGGGCTGCTCCTAGTACGAGAGGACCGGAGTGGACGAACCTCTGGTGTACCGGTTGTAACGCCAGTTGCATAGCCGGGTAGCTAAGTTCGGAAGAGATAAGCGCTGAAAGCATCTAAGCGCGAAACTCGCCTGAAGATGAGACTTCCCTTGTGGTTTAACTACACTAAAGAGTCGTTCGAGACCAGGACGTTGATAGGTGGGGTGTGGAAGCGCGGTAACGCGTGAAGCTAACCCATACTAATTGCTCGTGAGGCTTGACTCTATCATTTGAAGAACTTCAAATAATAAAAGCTTACTGACTGATTCAGTCATCACCATTTATACCGATTAAGGCTTTACCGATTTGTAACAGTTTAAGTTTGGCGGCCATAGCGAGTTGGTCCCACGCCTTCCCATCCCGAACAGGACCGTGAAACGACTCAGCGCCGATGATAGTGTGGTTCTTCCATGTGAAAGTAGGTCACCGCCAAACACCCATTCCGAAGCCCCCGACTGATGTCGGGGGCTTTTTACATGCCTGTCGTTTCTGTCGGTTTGGCGGCAGAATTGGGATAACGGGTGTTGGGGTCAAACATTGGGATAGTGATGTACCGGTGTTTATGGAGTATTTGTGCATCTTGGTATTGGAATCGGAAATATTTATCCTGTTGTTATTCTTGCACAAAAGTACCGAAAGTTACGGTTAACCGTTTGGAATGTTTGAAATCGAACGGTATTTGCGTTAATATGTCGTATGCATTTATATGGAATGGGGCCGTGTTCTACTGTCGATGTGGCAGTGTCGGCGGGGTGGGTAAAACCGTCCTGCAGACGGCCCGGTTGATTCAATCTGACACGTTATAGGAAAACCCTGATGAAGAAATTTTTATTTGGTGTATTTGCCGCCATGTGTACGGCGTTCTCTTTGGCTGCCGTGAACGTCAATACCGCCTCTTCTGCGGAACTGGAGGCATTACCGGGTATCGGCCCGGCTAAGGCGAAGGCGATTGTGGAATACCGTCAGAAGAACGGTGCGTTCAAATCGGTGGAGGAGCTGAAAAACGTGAAGGGCATCGGTGATGCGGTGCTGAACAAGTTGAAGGCGGAGGCGACGGTTTCTTCTGCCGCGCCTAAGGCCGCCCAGCCTGCCGTGAAAAAATAAGCCGGACTCTGCCTATATGCCGCCCTGCGGCCGAACCGTTTGCCGGTTGGGCCCGGGGCGGCTTTGTTTGGGGGCGGGGATGAAGCTTGAACCAGTGGGGGCTTCCGTTGGGTAA
>NZ_KV800111.1:0-24397 GCF_001810165.1 Neisseria sp. HMSC070A01
ATGATGCGGAGTGTAAGCCTTTTATGGGGTAGAAATCTGATCGAAAAGGGGGGCGGATAAAGAAAAAAGGACGTGCGCGGGCACGTCTTTGGGTAGGCTGATCTCAACCTCGAGTACAGTATTATTGTCTTAACCTGTTTTATTATTTTGACGAACTGAATATTTCAAATCCAGTACCTTATGCTGATACTGCAACCAGCTGGCGGAAGGTAATGTCCTGATCAGAACTATTGGAGCTGATTAACTGTAAACTGAGCGGAAAAGTTTAAAAGTAGAGAAATCGGTAGTTTAAGTTATTGATGCAACATTATTCAGACGGCCCGAGCGGTCATGGGTAAGGACAATAAAAGATAAAGGCTGCAGACAAATTACACCAAGCAAAGATAGCATTGTCTGCAGGGTAGAAAGCTGGTTGATACAGCAAACATATATCTGTATCTATTTTGAAAGGCTATATTGAGAAACTGCACATCACTCCTTCAATGTCGACGAGATAAGGTATGGCAGAATGCTCGATCAAAGGCTACGGCAGCAAAACAGATGGCACCTAGAAAAACATCAGCTACAGACCTGCATTATTGAAAAGCCCTTTGCAACAACTCATCGACGGAAACGCAAATCAAACACAACCAAATATTTGTTGAAAAACCCGTTATGTAGTTGAACAAAGCTTTGTTACGTTTCACTGTAAATCAGGCTGTGAACCTAATTTGCTTTAGGCAACATGGGTGTGCAACGCTATTCGAAAGCGATATGTTTGAATCGTTGAATCGGTTAACAGCTTACTTGCGCTTGTTTGCTCCTACAAGATGCGAGTATTGGGAAGATAAAAGGAAACCATCAAATCCCTGTGTTTGAATTTTGGCTGTTGAGAATGAAGGATTTTTTGCAAAGGTCTTAGGCCGTCTGAAAACTTGATAGAAGCAGTCGTCTGTTAAATATGCGATAATGCGGGAGATTTCATGGGTGTGGTAGAAACATGGTTGAGACTGTCCGGTGGGAATTATGCCGGACAACGATGGAATCGGTTTGCTTGAAACGCCCGCTTTGCGGGTTTTTTATGGGAAGGAATGGTCATGCCTAATCCGCTTTATCGGCAACATATTATTTCAATTTCAGATTTGACGACGGAGCAGCTCGAATTGCTGCTTCAGACGGCCTTGAAGTTGAAAAAGCAGCCTCGTGAAGATTTGCTTGAAGGCAAGTTGATTGGTTCGTGCTTTTTTGAACCGTCCACTCGTACGCGTTTGTCTTTTGAAACGGCGGTACAGCGTTTGGGTGGGAAAGTTATCGGTTTTTCCGATGGCGCGAATACCAGTGCGAAAAAGGGTGAAACGCTTGCGGATACTGCGAGGATTATTTCCAGCTATACGGATGCGATTATTCAGCGACACCCGAAAGACGGTGCGGCCCGTGTGGCGGCCGAGTTTTCGAGCGTGCCCGTGATTAATGCCGGCGATGGTACCAACCAACATCCGAGTCAGACGCTTTTGGACTTGGTCACGATTTATGAAACACAGGGCAGTTTGAGCAATTTGAAAATTGCGATGGCCGGCGATTTGAAATATGGCCGTACGGTACATTCATTGTGTCAGGCGCTGAAGCGTTGGGGTTGTGAATTTGCGTTTGTTTCCCCTCCTAGCTTGGCGATGCCGGACTATATCACTGAAGAGCTGGAAGAGGCCGGTTGCCCTTATCAAATTTTGCCCGGATTGGAAGAAGCGGTCGAATGGGCAGATATTTTGTACATGACCCGCGTTCAGCGCGAACGTTTTGATGAGCAGGAATTTGCCAAAATCCAGGGTAAATTCAATCTTGATGCGTCAATGTTGGCAAATGCTAAACCCAATTTGCGCGTCTTGCATCCTTTACCGAGGGTAGATGAAATTCATCCGAATGTGGATAAAACACCTCATGCCTATTATTTTGAACAGGCAACCAACGGTGTGTATGCACGGATGGCGATTTTGTCTTTGGTATTGAACGAAGAAGTTTAAGGAGCGAAAGATGGAAAACTCAAAACTCAGCGTGGAAGCGATCGAACAAGGTACGGTCATTGACCATATTCCTGCCGGTAAGGGCTTGGCCATTTTAAGGCAGTTCAAACTGCTGCATTATGGCAATGCAGTAACGGTCGGCTTCAATTTGCCCAGCAAAACGCAGGGCAGCAAAGACATTATTAAAATCAGCGGCGTATGGTTGGATGCCAATGCGGCAAACCGTTTGGCTTTGTTTGCCCCTGAAGCAGTGGTCAACAAAATCGATCGGTTTAAGGTCGTTGAGAAACAGCATTTATCATTGCCGGATGAAATTTCGGAGGTATTCCGCTGTCCGAATACCAATTGCGCCAGTCATGGCGAGCCGGTCATCAGCCGTTTTTATGTCCGCTCACATCATGGTCAGACACGTTTGAAATGTCATTATTGCGAAAAAACCTTCTCGCGTGATTCGGTTGCCGAAGCTTGATAAAAATCTCAGGCCGTCTGAAGATACGGCTACGAAGTTTGAGTTGTTTGCTTGATACATTAGATGATAAAAAGCAAGATATTAAGCCAAGTTGCGTTAAAATTACGTTAAAATAATGCCTTCCGGGTTGATGACATTATTCGCCCGGAAGGCATTATTTTTTAATAACATGATACGAAATGTAGGAAAACTCATGCACTCATCCATACAAAGCCGGTTTGCCCCAATTTTATACGTCTTGATTTTCTTTGCCGGATTTTTAGCCGCACAAGTTTGGTTTAATCAGCAAGCCTATTTGGCCAATCTTCCCCTTTTGGTTACAGCCATTTCTGCCGTTGCATTGGTTTGGTTGATTTGGGCCGTCGTATCTGCGCGATCCAAAGCTAAAAGCAAGATGTTGCACCGCGAGCAGCTGATTCAAAAAGAGAGCATTCATCCGGTTTTGCATGCGACGTTGCAGCGTTCTGACGGTCAAACGGATTTATTGGTTTTGGTTGTCCGCAATAGCGGTAAGGGCTTGGCGAAGAATGTACGCTTTGAGGCAGAGCCTTTGCCGGATCACTTGCCGAGCAAGTTGGTTGCCGATGCAGTGATGCAGTTGGAGATGTTTTCCGGCGGCGTGGATATGCTGGCATCAGGCGAATTGTATGGCGGCGTGTTTGCAAGCATGTTGGCGCTGGCTGCCGAATTGCCGGACCAAACATTCGGCGGTGTGTTGAAACTGAAAGCCACTTATGAAAATGCCTTTGGCGATCAATGCACTTCAGAAAGCGTTTTGGATTTGAGCATACTGAATTTCAATCTGTCGGAAATTAAATCCGGCGGCGAGCAAAAGCCCCGTAAGAAATTGTTGTATTGATGTGTAGGATATGCAGGCCGTCTGAAACCGAAATACTTGGTTTCAGACGGCCTGTTGTTATTTTTCAAATGATTTTTGAAGAAAAAGAGGCGTATCGGGTATAATAATCAAAGAATTCGAAACGGATTGCCAGGATCGGCAAGGCCGTCTTATCATTGTTTTAGTTCAAAACTTTACTGATATTTTTTCAATCATCTGTTGCTATGTATCGGAACTTTTTCTGATGTCGGCAGCGGCGAAATATTCCTTCAGCCATTTACTTTCAGGAAGCTGCTTATGTTAGTGTGTAATCCTTATGAAGTTGTGATCCATGGTACAACCAGCAAAGGCAAGATTTTCCGACCAAGCGACTGGGCGGAGCGCCTGTGCGGTATTTTGTCCTCCTTCACCAAAGACAACCGCCTTTCCTATTCGAATTGGGTGCGCCCGATTTTGGTGGACAATGTCCGTTGTGTGGCAGTCGATAAAAAACTGGAAGAAGACAATCCGCAAATGTTCCGTTTCTTGATGGATTTTGCAGCGGATAACGATTTGCGCGTGATTGACTGCAAAGCCTTGCTCAAAGAGCAGGAAAGCAAGCAGCAGGGCGAAGTGCCGGTCGAGCGCGTTTTGTTGGCGCAGGCGATTGAAGAAAAACACGCCGCCGAGCGTGCGGAAGCGGCCGATACCCAGCCCGAGCCTCAAGCTGCCGCGCCTGTGGTCGGCGTATTGCGTGAAATTCCGCCGGAAGAAACTGCGACCGCTTTTGCGGCATTGAGCATTTTGCGTTCTTCTTTGACCGATATCCACCGTTTTGTCGAACAAATCAACGAGCATCAGCGTAAAACCGGCTACCGCCTGTTGGGCATTTTTGAAGAAGGCAAACAAAATGCCGTAGCCGTATGCGGTTTCCATGCCGCGTACAACTTGGCCAGCGGTTACCACATCCATATTGACGACATTGTGACCATGCCTCAAAGCCGCCGAAAAGGCTATGCTTCGCGCTTGTTGGAAGAAGTACGCAAAATCGGTGCGGAAACCGGCGCAACCAAAATCCATCTGAATGTCCATGTGAACCATGACCGCGCAGATGCGCATCGTCTCTACTTCAAAAACGGATTTGAAATTTGCGCCTACCATTTCCGTTGCGATCCGAAATAATGGTTGTAGAAAGAGGGAATCCCATGTTGAAGATTTTGACTGCGGCTGTTTTGGCACTGAGTTTGGCGGCCTGCGCATCAGGCAGCGGGCAAGGCAGCTCGCAAATGTATGGCGAGATTAAGGCCGGTGTAGAAACCAGCCATCAACGTTGAGATATATAATGACAAGGCCGTCTGAAATAGGTTTTTCTGTTTCAGACGGCCTTTTTGCAGCTTGATTAGAAGGTAGCGGAGGTATCGTCGGTGGCAACAGTCCGATGCAGGCGATACCAATTGTACAGGCGCAAGATGCACAAGAAAGCAATAATGGGCATGCAGGCTGCGGTAACCAGATAACGCGGGTTGCTGAAGTTTAAAACATTGCGGCCGGAAAGCAGCGACAAAGCGGCATGCAACCATTCCCACAAAGACGAAATGCTGAAAGCCAAAACAGCCAACAGGCCGAGGGTTCGGAAAATACCGATGGGCAGTATTTGTCGGCGCAATACGGCGCGGTTGAGTTGGAACAAAACAATCAAACCGAAGCCGATGATGCAGACCATGCCGCCGTTGGCGACGATTTGCAGGCTGTTGAAGGCGATGTCGGGCGTAACGGAAAGCGTGCCGGACTGGTTGGATGCAGTTTGTTGCAAGTTTAAGCCTTGCATCACATTCAGGACGAAACCGTATATCAGGTCGGCCAAAACGATGCCGATGGGTAGAGGAGTTAAAAAACGTTTCATGGATCGGTCGGATATTTCAGTATTCTATTCGTATGAGTGAGGCCGTCTGAAAATTAAACATGACGACGTGAGGGTATATTGTATCCGATAGGAAAGTAGGTTAATGCAAAAATAAATTTAGTTTAAGTCAGAAAATGATGTAATTTTACGCCAACATTATTGCATTAAGAGTACAATCCTCTTCATTATCAAACGTGAAATCAACAGGAAAGGACGTTTACATGAGCCAATTGCAACGTGATTTAACCCGTATCAGCCACAATACCAAAATTGTCGCCACACTGGGTCCGGGCAGCAACAATGTACAATTGTTGGAAGACATGATCCGTGTCGGCGGCCTTAATGTCGTCCGTTTCAATTTCAGCCACGGTACGCCGGAGTTCCATGAAGAAAATGCCCGTATCGTACGCGAAGCCTCGAAACGTGCGGGTCAGGAAATCGCCATTCTTGCCGACTTGCAAGGGCCTAAAATCCGCGTGGGCAAAATTGCTGGCGGCAGCATCGAATTGAACAAAGGCGAAACGCTGGTTCTTGATGCCGCACTTGAAGGCGAAGGCACACGCGAAGCGGTGGGTTTGGACTACCGCGATTTGCCGAATGACGTTGCTGCCGGCGATGTTTTGTGGCTGGACGACGGCCTGTTGACTTTGACCGTTGAAGCGGTTGAAGGAAGTAAGATTATTACAAGGGTAGAAAACAGCCATGTGCTGAAAAGTAACAAAGGTATCAACAAACGCGGCGGCGGCCTGTCTGCCGGTGCATTGACCGAAAAAGACTTCCGCGACTTGAAAACCGCGATTGCCATCGGTTGCGACTACTTGGCCATCAGCTTTGTGAAATCTGCCGAAGATTTGCACATCGCACGCGCCAAAGTCGAAGAAGAAATGAAAGGCAGCACCGCCGTACGCCCCGGTTTGGTTTCCAAAATCGAGCGCGTAGAAGCCATTGAAAACCTGGACGAAATCATCCTTGCCAGCGACGGTATTATGGTTGCCCGCGGCGACTTGGCAGTGGAAGTCGGCCATGCCGCCGTACCTGCCCTGCAAAAACGAATGATCCGCCGCGCCCGTGAGTTGCGCCGCTTCAGCATTACCGCAACCCAAATGATGGAATCGATGATTACCAACCCTGTACCGACCCGCGCGGAAGTCAGCGACGTGGCCAACGCGGTATTGGACGGTACCGATGCGGTGATGTGTTCCGCCGAAACCGCCGTCGGCGCGTATCCGTTTGAAACCGTCAGCCAAATGGCGATTATTTGTGCGGCTGCGGAAAAAGAACAAGATTCGCTCAACGGTGTTGCCGAACAGGTCGAGTATCCCGAAGCCGTCAGCACCAACTTGGCGATTGCCGGCGGTGCGGTCAGCGTGGCGCGCGCGGTTCACGCCAAAGCCATTGTTGCCCTGACTGAAAGCGGTTCGACCGCCTTCGAAGTCAGCCGCCACAACATCACTCTGCCGATTTTTGCCCTGACGCCGAGTGTTTCAGCGCAACGTCGTATGGCGATGTACCGCGGTGTGCGTCCGTTGATTTTGGCAACCAGTACCGACCACGATACCGCGCTGAACGAAGTGGAAGCCATGTTGGTAGAACACAAAATCCTCCAAAGCGGCGACCAATACATTATCACCAGCGGTTCGAAAATGCGCGAATCCGGTTCGACCAATACGCTGGAAGTGTTGCAGGTTAAATAATTGCAGTGATCCGATGATTGGAAAAGCAGGCTGTTTTAGCCTGCTTTTTTTGTGTAAAAAAAGAAAAGATTAGGCAAAAATAATGATGTAGTATAGAATTGAGTGCCTATACTAAATCAATAAAGGACGTTTCAGACGGCCTTTTTCTTTGTCCGCTACTTTCACGGTAAACCAAAATGATTCATTTCAATCTGAAAAAAACAGCATTTATTTTAAGCGCAGCACTGTTATCTACCGCCGTCCAAGCCTCCGGCTACCACTTCGGCACACAATCCGTTAACGCACAAGGCACGGCCAACGCCGCCGCCGCCGAAGCCGCCGATGCATCAACCATTTTCTACAACCCGGCCGGTTTGAGCAAAATTGACAGCAGCCAAATTTCCGTCAACGCCAATATCGTTTTCCCAAGCATTCACTATGAGGCGGAATCTGCGAAACACTTCCGCACGGGTGCCGATGTCAGCGGCTCGACCGGCGGCAAAATTACTGAAACCACCGTTGCTCCGCACGTTTATGGCGCGTACAAAGCCAGCGACGATGTAACTTTGGGTTTGGGTGTGTACGTTCCTTTCGGCTCTGCAACCGAATATGAAAAAGATTCCGTGTTGCGCCACAACATCAACAAACTGGGTTTGACCACCATCGCCATCGAGCCGGTAGTCGCATGGAAACTGAATGAGCAGCACGCCGTCGGTGCCGGTTTGATTGCCCAATATTCCAAAGCCGAATTGCGTAAATACTCCGACTGGGACGCTTCCGGCGCCATCAGCCAGTTGGCCAGCGGCTTGGCTTCCCGTCAAGCAGGCCGTCCCGTTGCTGTCGATGCGACCGGCAAAGCTGACGGTCATGCCGATGTAAAAGGCCATGATTGGGGCTTCGGCTACCAACTGGCGTGGATGTGGGACATTAACGACCGCGCACGCGTGGGTGTGAACTATCGTTCCAAAGTATCGCATACGCTGAAAGGCACTGCCGATTGGGAAGCAGACGGCGCATATGCAAAACGTGCTTGGGATTTGGGTGCAATGGCTGCACGCGGTTATGTGCCGAACGAAAAAGCCAGCGTCAAAATCGTCACGCCTGAGTCTTTGTCTGTTCACGGTATGTACCGCGCCACCGACAAAACCAATTTGTTCGGCGATGTGACCTGGACGCGTCATAGCCGCTTTAACAAAGCCGAGCTGGTGTTTGAAAATACCAAAAACGTTGTCAACGGCAAATCTGACCGTACCGTCATTACGCCTAACTGGCGCAACACTTATAAAGTTGCATTCGGCGGCTCTTACCAAGTTACCGAACCATTGCAACTGCGTGCCGGTATCGCTTTCGACAAATCACCGGTTAAAAGTGCTGAAGACCGCATGAACAGCCTACCTGACGGCAACCGTATCTGGTTCTCCGTCGGCGCTAAATATCAACTGGGTAAAAACCATGTGATCGATGCGGCGTACAGCCATATCCACATCAATGACACGGTTTACCGTACCGGCAAAGCCAGCGGCAACGACGTAGACAGCCGCGGTGCATCCTCTGCCCGCTTCAAAAACAAAGCGGACATCTTGGGCTTGCAATACACTTATAAATTTAAATAATCGGATTTGAGTGGTGGATAAAAAGGCCGTCTGAAGATTTCAGACGGCCTTTTTGATTAGCAGGAATAGATGAAACAATCAATAGGCAATAAATAGCGTGTTAGGGTTTCTATATTGCTGATTGGAATGGCAGAACGGCAAGACAATAGAAAAGGGGATAGCCGATAAATAGCTGAAGACATGGGATATTGTTTGCGCTTTAAAACGGCGTGTTACAGATTTTATTTATTTTGATGGGCAACAATCAAAAGGCCGTCTGAAAAAACAGGTTTTCAGACGGCCTTTGTTTGCCGAATCGCTGCTAAAAAAGCTCAATCAGCTGCGGACTTCCAGTTCGATTTCTCTTTCCTGTTCGTCTTCGGCCGGTTTGTCCATGGTTTTTTCATCGGCCATATTGTCCAAATCGCGGCCGGGTTCGGAGGCGGTATCGCCGATGGAAACGCTGTTCAGGCTTTCCAAAATAATGGCGGAGGCCAGATGGTCGGATGTGCGGTACACCATTGCCAAACCGATTTCTTCCGCCGGAATGGAAACCAATTCAACCGTATCTTTGTCTTTCGGCTTGCGAATCAGGTTGTTGGACAGATTCACACGGACTTGGCGGCCACGTTTGTAGAGGCTGACCACCGTGCCTTTGTCCAAGCCGTCGAGTTCGCCTTTATCCAACGTAATGGTTTGGAACTGGCCGGCTTCGCCCACGCCGTCGAAGATGGAAACGACTTTGGCCTGAATCGGACGGGCAGGGGCGTGAGGCATCACGTTGAAGCTGTCGAGGCCTTCGGGCAGTTTCAGCAGATAGTCGTCTTTGCGGATTTCGGAAACGGCTTCTTCGATAACCAAAGGTTGCGCGGACTGGGTGCGCAGCTTCATGACTTTGTTGACTTGGGTGTAATACTCGTTGCTTTTGAGTTTTTCGTCAGAAGCGCGGGTACGGTGTTCCAATGCGGAGTCGGTGTAAGGCAGCGTGTTGGCGATGCCGCTGAACACGACTTCTTGGCCGAGGAATTTGCCGGTTTCCGGATCAGTGATATTTTTATTGACGCGGTAGGTCAGGTAGCGGCCGGGTTCGGTCAGGCCGTATGCGTACACGCGGTTGCCTTGCGTGTAGAGGACGCGGTTGTCGGGGCCCGCAATCAGGCGCGGCGCGTTGGCGGTTTCTTCCGGAGCGATAATCTGCGGATGTTTCATGAACATACGGTAGAGGTTGACGTTGACAGTCGGAATACCGTAGCCGGAAGTTTCGCGTACGCGCGGATGCAGTTTGATCACGGGAATGCCGTCTGAACGGGTTTGGGCGTGTTCAAAACCCAGTCGCGGCTGGCCGTTGACGTAGCGTAAAACCAACACCTGCCCCGGATAGATCAGGTGCGGATTGCGGATGGCGTTGCGGTTGGCGCCCCAAAGGCGGTTCCATTGCCACGGGCTGTACAGATATTTGCCGGAAATACCCCACAAGGTATCGCCGTTTTTAACGACGTAGCGTTGCGGCGCATTGGGGCGGATTTTTAAAGAAGCTGCCTGAGTGTGGGCAGAAATAGCCATGCCTGCCATGCAAAGCAGGGTTATAATACGTTGTTGCATAACCGTTCCCCTTGAAATCGGTTTGGTTTGTCTTCAGATGATAAACAGAGAAGGCTGGAGTTTGCGAAACTGCCGCCCATCCGTCAATACGATAACGAACGGCCTCTGTCGCGCTATCTTAACATTTTTCGGCGTTATTTTAGCATTGAATGTTGCTGTCATGACAGGAGATTGTGGCGGCGGAAACCAAATCTGTATGAAAATCACACATCAGCTTTATAAAACGAGAATATTATGGCTTTACTGAACATCCTCCAATACCCTGACGAGCGTTTGCACACGGTCGCCAAACCTGTTGAAAAAATCGACGAGCGCATCCAGACATTGGTTGCCGATATGTTTGAAACCATGTACGAAGCACGCGGTATCGGCTTGGCGGCCACTCAGGTTGACGTACACGAGCGCATCGTCGTGATGGATTTGACCGAAGACCGCAGCGAGCCGCGCGTGTTCATCAACCCCGTCATTGTCGAAAAAGACGGCGAGACGACTTATGAAGAAGGCTGCCTGTCCGTGCCGGGCATTTACGATACCGTAACCCGTGCCGAGCGCGTCAAAGTCGAAGCCTTGAACGAAAAAGGCGAGAAATTCACACTGGAAGCAGACGGCCTGTTGGCAATCTGCGTGCAGCACGAATTGGACCACCTGATGGGCATCGTGTTTGTCGAACACCTGTCGCAGCTGAAACAAGGCCGCATCAAAACCAAACTGAAAAAACGTCAGAAACACACCATCTGACCTAAGCATCGCTTAAAGGCCGTCTGAAAAGACAAAACAGAAGGCAGACTTCGGTTTTCAATCTTTCAGACGGCCTTTTCAGCTGAAACAGTTTGCCCAACGCGCCCATTCAAACCATTTCCACAAGGACACAACATGAAAGTCATCTTTGCCGGTACGCCCGATTTTGCCGCCGCCGCCTTGAAAGCCATCGCCGCCGCAGGTTTTGAAATTCCGCTGGTGTTGACCCAGCCCGACCGCCCCAAAGGCCGCGGCATGCAGTTGACCGCATCGCCGGTCAAACAGGCTGCCTTGGAATTGGGTTTGACCGTGGCGCAGCCGGAAAAGTTGCGCAATAACGCCGAAGCCCTGCAAATGCTCAAAGATACGGGCGCGGATGTGATGGTGGTGGCCGCGTATGGCTTGATTTTGCCGCAGGAAGTGTTGGATGCGCCCAAACACGGCTGCCTCAATATCCACGCCTCGCTGTTGCCCCGTTGGCGCGGTGCGGCGCCGATTCAACGTGCGATTGAATCCGGTGATGCCGAAACCGGCGTGTGCATCATGCAGATGGACATCGGCTTGGACACCGGCGCTGTGGTCAGCGAACGCCGCTACGCCATCCAGCCTACGGATACCGCCAACGAAGTGCATGACGCGTTGATGGGTTTGGGTGCGGAAGCGATTGTTGCCGACTTGCAACGTCTGCAGGCGGAAGGCCGTCTGAACGCGGTCAAACAGCCTGAAGAAGGTGTTACCTATGCCCAAAAATTAAGCAAAGAAGAAGCGCGTATCGATTGGAATCAAAGCGCAGACATTATCGAACGCAAAATCCGCGCCTTTAACCCCGTCCCTGCCGCGTGGGTCGAGTATCAAGGCAAACCGATGAAAATCTGGCGCGCCGAAGTGGTGGCCAAACAGGGTAAGGCAGGCGAGGTGTTGTCTTGCACTTCAGACGGCCTGCTGGTGGCGTGCGGTAAAAACGCGCTGAACATTACCGAATTGCAGCCTTCCGGCAGCAAACGCATGAGCATACAGGCATTTGCGGCAGGTCGGACGATTGAAGTCGGAACGGTTTTGTAACAGGCTGAAAACCAACGTAGAGGAAAGAAAACAATGGCTGTTTTTGAAGTGGTCGAGGGCGATATTACCCGATTGGCAGTCGATGCGATTGTCAATGCCGCCAATTCATCGCTGTTGGGCGGTGGCGGCGTAGACGGTGCAATACACCGTGCCGCGGGCAAAGAGCTGCTGGACGAGTGCCGCACTTTGGGCGGTTGCCGCACGGGCGAAGCCAAAATTACCCAAGGCTACCGTTTGCCTGCACGCTTTGTCATCCACACGGTCGGGCCGGTATGGTTTGGCGGAAAACAAAATGAAGAGGCTAAATTGGCACAATCCTATGCCAATTCTTTGCTGCTTGCCCAGAAACACGATCTTCACAGCATTGCCTTTCCGTGCATCAGCACCGGTGTGTACCGCTTCCCGGCCGAAGCCGCCGCACGTATCGCTTTGGAGAGTTTGAAGCAAACCCTGCCGCAATGTCCGGCAGTGGAAAAAATCATCTTTTGCTGTTTTTCCAAAACAGATGCCGAATATTATCGGGTATTGCTGGCTGCCGAACAGGCCGTCTGAAATCCGCCGAACACTTGAAATCAAATTATGAATCAGAAAGCAAAAATATGAGTATGTCCCTCGCCCAAAAACTGGCCGCCGACAGCGTTGCCGCGGTTGCCGAAGGGCGCAATCTTCAGGATGTTTTGGCGGAAATCCGCGTGGCGCATCCGCAGTTGACGGCGCAGGAAAACGGCGCCTTGCAGGATATTGCCTACGGTTGCCAACGTTATTTGGGCAGTTTGAAACACATGCTTGGTCAAATGCTGAAGAAGCCGATTGACAATCCGCAGCTTGAAAGCCTGCTTTTGGCGGCGATGTACCAACTGCATTACACGCGCAACGCGCCTCATGCCGTGGTCAATGAAGCGGTGGAAAGCATTGCCAAAATCGGCCGCGGTCAGTTCCGCTCGTTTGCCAACGCGATTTTGCGCCGCTTTTTGCGTGAACGCGACAAGCTCGCGGCCTCCTGTAAAAAAGACGATGTGGCGAAACATAATTTGCCGCTGTGGTGGGTGGCTTACTTGAAAAACCGTTATCCGAAACATTGGCACAACATTCCCACCGCGCTGCAATCGCATCCGCCGATGACTTTGCGCGTCAACCGCCGACACGGTAATGCCGAAAGCTATTTGGAAAAGCTGGCTGCGGAAGGTATTTTGGCCAGGGCGTTGGACGAATACGCCGTGATGTTGGAAGAAGCCGTGCCGGTAAGCCGCCTGCCCGGTTTTTCAGACGGCTTGGTGTCTGTACAGGATTTTGGTGCGCAACGTGCTGCCTATTTGTTGAACCCGAAAGACGGCGAACGCATCCTCGATGCCTGTGCGGCGCCGGGCGGTAAGACAGGCCATATCTTGGAACTGGCAGATTGTCATGTTACTGCTTTGGATATAGACGAAGGCCGTCTGAACAGGGTGAAGAGTAATCTTGACCGTTTAGGCTTTCAGACGGCCTCTTTGGCTTGTGCCGATGCGCAGGACTTGGCGGCATGGTATGATGGTAAGGCCTTTGACGCTGTTTTGGCCGATGTGCCGTGTACCGCTTCGGGCGTGGCGCGGCGCAATCCCGACGTCAAATGGCTGCGCCGACCGACCGATGCCGTCAAAACCGCACGCCAACAGGAAGCATTATTAGACGCGCTGTGGCAGACCCTGACGAAAAACGGCAGGATGTTGCTGGCTACCTGCTCGGTCTTTGTCGAAGAAAACGACGGTCAATTGCAAAAATTCCTTAACCGCCATGCCGATGCCGAGTTGATCGAATCGCATGTGCTTTTACCGAACAAACATCAAGATGGCTTTTATTACGCGCTTATTAAAAAGCAGTAAAACGCTGATTGTACCGCTCTTGCTCGCTGTGTCGCTGAACGCGGCGGGCGAGGGCATCAGTGCGACCCGTGCCGAGGCAAAGCTGACCCATGCCGGACAGCTTTCCGTCAGCAGCCGTTTCCGCACCGACCTGCCCGATCAGCTCAAAGAAGCACTCAAACAGGGCGTCCCCCTGCATTTCAATTTAAGTTGGCAGCTGTCGGCGCCGTCCGTGGCGTCTTATAAATTCAAGTTCGACCAGCTGCTCAACAACGACAGCACGATTCAATACAAACTGTCCTTCCATCCGCTGACCAACCGCTATCGCGTTACCGTCGGTACGTTTTCTACCGAGTACGACACGCTTGAAGCCGCCTTGCGCGCAGTGGGCGCAGTCGCGAATTGGAAGGTTTTATCCAAAGGCGCGCTGAGTGAAGTGGCCGCCAAAGACACGAAGGCTGAAATCCGCCTGTTGCTGACAACCGCCAAGCTGCCCAAACCGTTCCAAATCAATGCCCTGACGTCTAAAAATTGGCATTTGGATTCGGGTTGGAAATCCTTGTCGGTCGTGCAGGAGTAAACCATGCGCCGCTTTCTCCTGATTGCCGCTGTATTCGCCGTAGTTTTGTTGTACGGTCTGACTGTTGCAACGGGCAGCAGCAACGTATTGTCCGATTATTTCTGGTGGATTGTCGCCTTGTGCGGCTTGCTGTTACTGGTGTTGGCCGCAGTATTGGTGCGCTATGTCGTGCTTTTGATGCGCGACAACAGCAAAAGCGTGTTCGGCTCGCAGATTGCGCGTCGGCTGTCGGGGATGTTTACCTTAGTTGCCGTATTGCCGGGTGTGTTTTTGTTCGGTATTTCCGCCCAGTTTATTAACGGCACGATTAATTCTTGGTTTGGCAACGATACCCATGAGGCTTTGGAGCGCAGCTTAAACTTGAGCAAATCCGCGCTGAACTTGGCAGTGGACAACGCGGTCAGTAACGCCACGCCGGTGCAAATCGACTTAATCAGCGCCGCTTCGCTGGACGGCGACTTGGGGCAGACGCTGACCCAATCCGCACCTACTTCCGAATTTGCCCAGCTGGCGCTTTATAACGCGACCACCCATAAAGTCGAGAAAAGCATCAACCCCCTGAAACTGAATCAACCGACGCTCAACAAAGAAGGATGGGAGCAACTGGAGCAGACCGGCTCGGTACGCAGCTTGGAAAACATCGGCGGCGTGCTGTATGCTCAAGGCTGGATGCTGATTGGTACGCATAAAAATCAGGATTATGCATTGTTTTTCCGTCAGCCGATTCCGAAAGATGTTGCCCAAGATGCGACGTTGATCGAAGCGGCCCGCGCCAAATACGCCGAGCTGAGTTATACCAAAAAAGGCCTGCAAACCTTTTTCCTGTCCACGCTGTTGGTCGCGACATTGTTGGCCATCTTTTTGGCGCTGGTGATGGCTTTGTATTTTGCCCGCCGTTTTGTGGCGCCGGTGTTGTCGTTGGCAGAGGGCGCGCGGGCGGTGGCTCAGGGCGACTTCAGCCAGACCCGGCCGGTATTCCGCAATGACGAGTTTGGCCGTTTGACCCAATTGTTCAACCACATGACCGAGCAATTGGCGATTGCCAAAGAGGCGGACGAGCGCAACCGTTTGCGCGAAGAAGCCGCTCGCCATTATTTGGAATGCGTGTTGGAAAGTTTGACCACAGGCGTGATTACTTTGGATGCCGACGGCCGTCTGAAAACCTTTAACAAAGCCGCCGAACAGATTTTGGGCGTTTCGCTGGTGTCTTTGTGGGGCAGCAACTGGCATCAATGGCACGGCAAATCGCCGCAGCAAACCCTGTTGGCCGATGTGTTTGCCGCCATTAATGAAACCGCCGACAGCGACAAACCCGTCCAAGTCGAATACGCCGCGCCCGACGATGCCCGAATCTTGTTGGGCAAAGCCACCATCCTGCCGGAAGACAACGATAACGGCGTGGTGATGGTGATTGATGACATTACCGTCTTGATACGCGCGCAAAAAGAGGCCGCATGGGGCGAAGTGGCGAAACGTTTGGCGCACGAAATCCGCAATCCGCTTACGCCCATCCAGCTTTCCGCCGAGAGATTGGCATGGAAATTGCATGATAAACTTGACGAGCAAGACGCCCAGATCCTCAGCCGTTCAACCGATACCATCGTCAAACAGGTTGCCGCGCTGAAAGAAATGGTCGAAGCGTTCCGCAATTATGCGCGTGCGCCGTCGCTGAATTTAGAAAAACAAGATTTAAACGGTTTGGTGTCGGAAGTATTGGTATTATATGAGGCAGGCGCGTGCAAATTTAATGCACGGCTCAGCGCCGACGCCTTGCCGATTGCCGCCGATACGACGGCCATGCGCCAAGTGTTGCATAACCTATTTAAGAATGCCGCAGAAGCGGCGGAGTTGGACGAAGCGCCGCAAGTAAACATCGAAACAGGACGCGAAGGCGGACAGGTTTTCCTGACCGTATGCAACAACGGCAAAAGTTTCAGCAAAGAAATGCTGCACAATGCTTTTGAGCCGTACGTTACCGACAAACCGACAGGAACTGGGCTGGGTTTGCCCGTTGTGAAAAAAATTATCGAGGAGCATGGCGGCCGTATCAGCCTGAGCAATCAGAACAGCGGCGGCGCGTGCGTCAAAATAGCTTTACCGGAAATGGCAGAAACTTATGCGAAGCAGTGATATTTTGATTGTAGATGATGAAGTAGGCATCCGCGACCTGCTCTCCGAAATCCTTCAAGACGAAGGCTATACCGTTACTTTGGCCGAAAATGCCGAAGAAGCGCGCCAATTGCGTTACCAAACGCGTCCAGCCATGGTATTGCTGGACATTTGGATGCCCGATTGCGACGGCATCACTTTGTTGAAAGAGTGGGCGAAAAACGGCCAACTCAATATGCCTGTGGTCATGATGAGTGGCCATGCCAGCATCGACACCGCGGTTGAAGCCACCAAAATCGGCGCGCTCGATTTTCTGGAAAAACCGATTGCCCTGCAAAAACTCTTGTCCGCAGTAGAACGCGCCTTGAAACATGGAGAAGTTCAGACGGCCTCCGGCATGACTTTGGACAAACTGGGCAACAGCCCCGTCATTCAAGAAATGAACGGCAGCATTGAAGCGGCCGCCAAACACAACCGCCCGCTGCTGTTGGCCGGTGAGGCAGGCTCGCCGTTTGAAATTGTGGCCCGCTATCTTCACAAAAGCGGTACGCCTTGGGTGGCAACCGACCGTGTCGAACACATTGTCGATACACCGTTGGAGCTGTTGCAAAAAGCATCGGGCGGTATTTTGTATGTCGGCGATATTGCCCGTTACAGCAAAAACATCCAAAACGGCATCGCTTTCTTGCTGGAGAAAGCCGACCGCTACAATGTCCGTGTGATTGCTTCATGCGGCTTTAAACGCGGTGAGAGCGCCGATGACGTCGTTGCCGGCCGACTGGCGGAGTTGTTGAAAGAGCGTATCAATATCCCTTCTTTGCGCAGCCAACCGGACGACATCGTCTTTTTAATCAACCGCATCATGACCGATTTGGCCGAAAGTCAAAAAATCCAGCCGGTAAAATTCAGCGACAGCGCGTTGGTGGTTTTGCGCCAATACGATTGGCCGGGCAATTACGACCAGCTTGCCGAAACGGTGAAAAACATCATGTTGGAATCGGACGGCAAAGAAGTGGACGACCAGGCCGTTGCCGCGGCTTTGGGTCAGAAGGAAAATGCAACGGCGACAGAAATCATCGGTGGCTTCAATTTCAATATGCCTTTGCGCGAATTGAGGGAAGAAGTCGAGCGCCGTTACTTTGAGTACCACATTGCCCAAGAAGGCCAAAATATGAGCCGTGTGGCGCAAAAGGTCGGTTTGGAGCGTACGCACCTTTACCGCAAACTCAAACAACTCGGTATCAGCGTATCGCGCCGCAGCGCCGACAAATCCGAAGAATAAGCGCAATATCGGTTCAAACACAAAAGAGGCCGTCTGAAAGCCATCAGGTTTTTCAGACGGCATCGTCATTTGACGGTTTGCGACGGCATCGTCATTTGACGGTTTGCTTAGACAAACGATACTTTATCAAAATAATGATATGGCCCGGCATTGTTGTTTTGCCTTTTAAGCCAGACAAAAGTTTTATACCAATAAAATTTTCAGACGGCCTTAATTTACTTCAGGCCGTCTGAAAAACCATTACGAAAAGGGAACAGATTGATGACGGAAAACGAGCGTTTTGCTTGGTTGCAACTGGCATTTACGCCCTATATCGGCGCAGAAAGTTTTTTGGTGCTGTTGCAGCAATTCGGTAGTGCACAAGCTGCCTTGAGTGCGCCGGCAGACAAAATTGCCGCCCTGGTACGCCATAAACAGGCGGCCGAGTCGTGGCGCAATGCGGACAAACGGGCTTTGGCGCAGCAGTCTGCCGAAGCCGCTTTACAATGGGAAATGCAGGACGGTTGCCGTTTGTTGCTGCTGCAAGATGATGATTTCCCTGAAATGCTGACGCAAGGCATTACCGCGCCGCCGGTCTTGTTTTTGCGCGGCAATGCAGGACTGCTGCACACACCTTCTGCCGCGATTGTCGGCAGCCGCCATGCCACGCCGCAGGCAATGCGGATTGCCAAAGATTTCGGCAGGGCGTTGAGTGAGAAAGGCATTCCCGTCGTATCGGGTATGGCTTCGGGTATCGATACCGCCGCCCATCAGGGCGCATTGCAGGCAGATGGCGGCACCATTGCCGTCTGGGGAACCGGTATAGACCGCATTTATCCGCCGTCCAATAAAAACCTTGCTTATGAAATCGCTGAAAAAGGATTGATTGTCAGCGAGTTTCCTTTAGACACGCGTCCGTTTGCAGGCAATTTTCCGCGCCGCAACCGTCTGATTGCCGCGTTGTCGCAGCTGACATTGGTGGTCGAAGCGGCATTGGAATCCGGTTCGCTGATTACTGCCAAGTTGGCGGCGGAGATGGGGCGCGAAGTGATGGCGGTGCCCGGTTCGATAGACAATCCACACAGCAAAGGCTGCCACAAGCTGATTAAAGACGGGGCAAAATTGGTGGAATGTTTGGACGATATTCTTCACGAATGTCCGCAGCTATTGCAAAATACGCCCGTTCCATCATATTCTATAAATAAGACGGTAAAACCCAAAAACGACCAAACCAAACGTCTGCAACCCAAAGCAATAGCGGATGAACCGCAAAGGCCGTCTGAAAACCCTCCTGCCGCCTCATCGACAAGCACTTTATTGGAAGCAATGGGTTACGACCCGATACACCCCGATATTTTGGCGCAACAAACCAATACGGCGGCGGCAGACGTGTACGCACAGCTTTTAGAATACGAACTCGACGGTATTGTTGCCGCCTTGCCGGGCGGCCGTTATCAGCGTGTCAAAGCATAAATTATCTATATCTTAAGGAACCAGCATGACCGAAGTCATTGCCTATTTAATCGAACACTTCCAAGATTTCGACAACTGTCCGCCTCCGGAAGATTTGGGTCGCCTGCTGGAAGATGCAGGTTTTGACGCTACGGAAATTGGCAATACATTGATGATGATGGAAGTCTTGTTCAATACGTCCGAATTTTATGCCGAGCCGTTTAACAGCGATTCCCTGCGCGTATTCTGCCGTGAAGAAGCTGAAAACCTGCCGCAGGAAGTCATGGGCTTGATGCAGTATCTGGTTGCCGAACACGCAATTACTTACGAGCAGCGCGAAATCGTCATTCACGCCCTGATGCACATTCCATCGGACGAAATCACCCTCGATACCGCCAAAGTGTTGGTATTGCTGGTGTTGTGGATGCACAAGAGTGAGTTGCCCGTCCTGATTGGCGACGACTTGATGAGTGCGTTGACCGGACAAAACGTGATGCACTAAACCTTTTTTCAGACGGCCTCAATCATAAAGGCCGTCTGAAACATAAACCCAATACATCCAAAAGAGAACAACAATGGCGAAAAACCTATTAATCGTCGAATCCCCGTCCAAAGCCAAAACCTTGAAAAAATATCTGGGCGGTGATTTTGAAATCTTGGCGTCTTACGGTCATGTCCGCGACTTGGTACCCAAAAGCGGAGCAGTCGATCCCGACAACGGCTTTGCCATGAAGTACCAGCTGATCAGCCGCAACAGCAAACACGTCGATGCCATCGTCGCCGGTGCCAAAGAAGCCGAAAACATCTACCTCGCAACCGACCCGGATAGGGAAGGCGAAGCCATTTCCTGGCATCTTTTGGAAATCCTCAAATCCAAACGCGGCCTGAAAAACATCAAGCCGCAGCGTGTCGTGTTCCATGAAATCACCAAAAATGCCGTGCTTGATGCCGTCGCCCATCCGCGCGAAATCGAAATGGACTTGGTCGATGCGCAACAAGCCCGCCGCGCTTTGGACTATTTGGTCGGTTTCAACCTCTCGCCGTTGTTGTGGAAAAAGATCCGCCGCGGTTTGAGCGCAGGCCGTGTGCAAAGTCCCGCCCTGCGTTTGATTTGCGAACGCGAAAACGAAATCCGCGCGTTTGAAGCGCAGGAATATTGGACGGTACATCTCGACAGCCACAAAGGCCGCAGCAAATTCACCGCCAAACTCGCCCAATACAACGGCGCGAAACTCGAACAGTTCGACCTGCCGAACGAAACCGCGCAAGCCGACGTGTTGAAAGAACTCGAAGGCAAAGGGGCCGTCGTTACCGCCATCGAAAAGAAAAAGCGCAGCCGCAACCCCGCCGCGCCGTTCACTACATCAACCATGCAGCAGGATGCCGTGCGCAAACTCGGTTTTACCACCGACCGCACCATGCGTACCGCCCAGCAGCTTTACGAAGGTATAGACGTAGGGCGGGGTGCCATCGGTCTGATTACCTATATGCGTACCGACAGCGTGAATTTGGCTGATGAAGCGTTAACCGAAATCCGCCATTACATCGAAAACAAAATCGGCAAAGAATATCTGCCAAGCTCGGCCAAGCAGTACAAAACCAAATCCAAAAACGCCCAAGAGGCCCACGAAGCCATCCGTCCGACTTCCGTGTACCGCACGCCCGAAAGCGTCAAACCCTTCCTGAGCGCAGACCAGTTCAAACTCTATCAAATGATTTGGCAACGCACCGTCGCCTGTCAGATGACGCCCGCCAAATTCGACCAAACCACTGTCGATATTACTGTCGGCAAAGGCGTATTCCGCGTAACCGGACAAGTACAAACCTTCGCAGGCTTCCTCAGCGTTTACGAAGAAAGCAGCGACGATGAAGAAGGCGAAGACAGCAAAAAACTGCCCGAAATGAGCGAAGGCGACAAACTGCCCATGGACAAACTCTACGGCGAACAACACTTTACCACCCCGCCGCCGCGCTACAACGAAGCCACGCTGGTTAAAGCCCTCGAAGAATACGGCATTGGCCGCCCCTCGACCTACGCCAGCATTATTTCCACGCTCAAAGACCGTGAATACGTTACCCTTGAGCAAAAACGCTTCATGCCTACCGACACGGGCGACATCGTCAACAAATTCCTGACTGAACACTTCGCCCAATACGTCGACTACCACTTCACCGCCAAACTCGAAGACCAGCTTGACGAAATTGCCAACGGCAAACGCCAATGGATCCCCGTAATGGACAAATTCTGGAAGCCGTTTATCAAGCAAGTGGAAGAAAAAGAGGGTATCGAACGCGCCAAATTTACCACGCAGGAACTAGACGAAACCTGCCCGAAATGCGGCGAACACAAGCTGCAAATCAAATTCGGCAAAATGGGCCGCTTCGTCGCCTGTGCCGGCTATCCCGAGTGCAGCTACACGCGCAACGTTAACGAAACCGCCGAAGAAGCCGCCGAGCGCATCGCCAAAGCGGAAGCAGAGCAAGCCGAACTCGACGGACGCGAATGCCCTAAATGCGGCGGTCGTTTAGTGTACAAATACAGCCGCACCGGTAGCAAATTCATCGGCTGCGCCAACTATCCGAAATGCAAACACGTCGAGCCTTTGGAAAAACCGAAAGACACCGGCGTCCAATGCCCGCAATGCAAAAAAGGCAACCTCGTCGAGCGCAAATCCCGCTACGGCAAACTGTTTTACAGTTGCAGCACCTATCCCGACTGCAACTACGCCACCTGGAACCCGCCCGTCGCCGAAGAATGCCCGAACTGCCATTGGCCGGTTTTAACTATCAAAACCACCAAACGCTGGGGCGTGGAAAAAGTCTGTCCGCAAAAAGAATGCGGCTGGAAAGAACAGGTTGAACCGCCTGCACCGAAAGAATGATGAAGTAGGTTGGTTTAAAGAGCAAAGGTCGTCTGAAAAAATTTCAGACGACCTTTGCTTTTCTGTGATTATTTTATTTAAATCCGCGTGTCGTTTTAAAGTCCGATAAAATACGGTTCATTTCTGGTTCAAATAAGGCTATGTAATCGTAAGATAGACCGCGGCTGGCACTAGGGTGGGGCAGGCAGACGACTTCGCAATTTTCAAACGATTGGAATCTGATTTTGAAACGTGTACCGCTAAAATCTTTTTGTACTACTCGTAGCGGTTGAGTTTGTTTTCCGACAAGCTGCTCGAAGCGCGGCAATACATTTGCGCAATTAAGATAATTTGTCAGGTTGCTTCCCATGAAGAGAATCAATTTAGGACGTAGTTTCTCAATGTGGTAGAGAAAATTATCGACGTGTTCGGGCTGGAGAAATTTGTTTGGATTGTCGATTTTGTTGCCCTGAGTAGCTGCCCAGTTGGTTTGAACCAGGGATTTTTCAAATGCACCGCCCAATCCATTTTCGTCTAAGGGGTGTCCCCACATTTCAAACCAATTTTTTATTGTATTGTCGTAACGCCACTTTTTTGCCTGCTCACCATAATAGAGGGATTTATTTGCAAATGTATGGTCGATTTTGTTTTCAGGGAGTTTGTATTCACCTGCTACATAAGCAGCCTCATCGGCTTTACTCCAACCCCACTCATACCCACAAATCATTAAACCATGTTTGTCGTTGTAACCTTGGAATATACTGTTACTGAGATTCAGGTCTGACATGATAATAACTTATATAAACATTTCACAGAGAAATACTCATTATAAATAAGTAAATGTAATTTATCTAGTTTAAGTTTAAAACGCACTTCACGGTGAAACATAGTTCAGTATTTCATGTCGTCAAATTCAAACTGAAAAGGTCGTCTGAAAAATTTTCAGACGACCTTTTGTCTCTAAAAGCAGAGATCGAAATACGGTTTGATAGCAGTTTCACTATATAATTGAGGCCGTCTGAAAACTTGGCATCTTTTAAAAAATTATGGCAAATAACAAACATTCCAAACACACCAATCAAGTACGCATCATTGGCGGGCAATGTAGGGGACGAAAGTTAACTTTTCTGTCCGCAGATGGTTTGCGTCCGACACCTGACAGCGTGCGTGAAAAACTGTTTAACTGGTTGGGTCAGGATTTAACCGGCAAAACAGTATTGGATTTATTCAGCGGTAGTGGTGCTTTGGGAATGGAGGCTGCTTCTCGTCATGCGGCAAAAGTGGTAATGGTCGATAACCACCGCCAAACTGTGCAAACACTTCAGAAAAATGTTCGTGAATTAGGCTTGAGGCAGGTGGAAATCGTGTGTTCAGACGGCATGGCTTATTTGACAAGGCCGTCTGAAAAATTTGATGTTGTGTTCCTTGATCCGCCGTTTGCATGGGAAGATTGGCAAAATCTTTTTATCCGATTGCAAAGCCACTTGAAAAATGGGGCAATGGTCTATATTGAAGCAGGGAAGGTGCCTGAAAAACCGGATTGGCTGGAAATTTATCGGGAAGGAAAGGCGGGAATGAGTAAGTTTGAATTGTTGCTCTATTCGCAAGTTGCTGAATAGTATAGAATTTGAGAATCATTCCCAAGGTGTAAAACATTCTTTCAAACAGATTGTTCCGACGTCATTTGTGCTATAATCCGCGCCCAATCGGTTTTGATAATTTAAGAAAAAAGGAAATAGAAATGTCGCTCTTTATTACAGATGAGTGCATTAACTGCGATGTGTGCGAACCGGAGTGTCCTAATGATGCCATCTCGCAAGGTGAAGAAATTTACGAAATCAATCCAAATTTGTGTACGCAATGTGTGGGCCATTACGATGAGCCGCAGTGCCAACAGGTATGTCCTGTTGACTGTATCTTGATCGATGAAGAGCATCCTGAAACGTACGAAGAACTGATGGCTAAGTACGAAAAAATCATTCAGTTTAAGTAAATAATGTTTAAAAGCAAAAACTTGGATATTTTTAAAGAAATAAGTGAAAAAAAATCTTGACGGAAATCTGAGTTGCAAATAAACTAGCGTTCTCTTTTGGAGGGATTCCCGAGCGGTCAAAGGGGGCAGACTGTAAATCTGTTGCGTGAGCTTCGAAGGTTCGAATCCTTCTCCCTCCACCAAAAATTCTTACTTGGAGCAAATAGTGAGTATGCGGGTGTAGCTCAATGGTAGAGCAGAAGCCTTCCAAGCTTACGGTGAGGGTTCGATTCCCTTCACCCGCTCCAAACAATTTCGCCCATGTAGCTCAGGGGTAGAGCACTCCCTTGGTAAGGGAGAGGTCGGCAGTTCAAATCTGCCCATGGGCACCATCTCATTATTACCCTTTCTTTCAAAAGCTTAGATTATAGGATATTGCCATGGCTAAGGAAAAATTTGAACGTAGCAAAC
>NZ_KV800112.1:0-2043 GCF_001810165.1 Neisseria sp. HMSC070A01
CCAATAAAAACAGGGTGATTCAACACCCCGTCTTTATCGATTGTCGGTATGACTTGGGACATCACATGATTTTGAGCTTCTATCTGCGTTCCATAACAGATTTGGCCTACTCGATATCCCATATCAAACCTTATGCTTTATTGATCACGCGTTTAACCAGACCAATTGACACGATAGCAATCGCAATGCCTACAACAACAACACCGAATGCGATAATGCCTGTTTTCAATGCGCCAATTTCGGTTGATGCTGTTGACAGCAGATCTTCAGCCAATACAGGAGCGGACATAACGGCCACAGATGAGGCTACCAATGCTTTTTTAATCATGTTCATGATTTTTTCCTTTAATGTAAGGACGGTGTATTGATTTTTTGAATTTCGGCCACCGTCTTAAACCGAATTTCAATCTTTTAAAAATCCAAAAACGACAAATTCATATTGATTGCCGATTTCTTCAATACCTGCTTTTACTGCTTCTTCAAAATCGACAAATAAACCTGCGTTATTTATTAGTTTTGTATGGCCTATATCCCCTGTTTCAGGGGACAGATACAAAAAGTCCCCTGTTGATACGGATTGAACAACATAGACTTTTTGCATAAATCAACCTTTCTTAATCGCTTGGAAACCGTGCACTTTCAGTTTTTGAGTTTTGCCGGTTGTCACAATTTCTACACTCAGATTTGCATCGATCGGGAATTGTGCTGTTTTAAATTGTTCAAAATTTGCGCTTGTGCCAAAGTCGTATTCCGTAGCTGAGCTTCCCAAAGCGTTGCCTTGGGAGCTGTCTAAGGGAGTCGCGACAATCAGGCGGCAATAGTCGAAGTTCTTGCCTTCGATTTGTCCGCTAAATTTTTTAACGCCAACGATTTGGCCTTGCATTGTGAAAATCATCTTTTTTTCCTTTTTTTAAGCCTCTTTTCGGGCAGAGACTAATAAGCCCATGACATCGGCAGTTTTGCATATCGCGAATACATATGATTTAAATACGATTCTTCATTGACTTCATGTTTTTGTTTTTCAAGCTGTTTTTCCATATTTAGATAATATTCATACATAAAATATGGATCTGATTTTCCTTTATTCTCTTGCAACTTTTCGCTATGAATAAAGAGCATTTCGGACAGTTTGCAATCAAAATTATTCAGGCTTAATGATTTTGGTAGTTTTTGGTGATCGGGTTCGATCAATTCAAAAAGTTCATCTTTTTTAAGATCAGGAAAAATCGCCTTCAATCCGTTGGCTGCTCTTCCAAATTGTTTTTTAACCCATTCGACATATCTATCAGCGGAAATGACCTTATTTTTTTCAACCGCCTGAATACGGCTTGCATGATTGGCAAATTTTTCACAGATCGGATACGCTCCGCCAAAATAAAGACCGGGGTTTTGCAGGACTTCGAAGGGAATCACAATATCTTTTGACTTAAACTCAATTTCAAAGCGTGTCCAAACACTGGACTTGTCACCCAGTTGCTTGCCTTTTTCATAGACGCGGACATATTTTGAGGACTCACGAGAGCCTATCCCGTAGGTTTTGCCCTTCGTCATTTTTTCTTCGTCTTCTTCTTCCCAGTCTGAGCCGATACATTCGCCTTTCGGTTTAACGTGATGGCAGGTAAAAAGACCTTTGTTTCGATCCTCTCTTGCTTGGTTTGGGCTGTATTCGCCGTTAAAAAAGTCTTTTGCAATGTCAACGCGTGTTATTTTTGGCCGTACCGCTTGAGTCAAAAACTCATAAAGTCTGGATTCCCAGCCGTTTTTTGCCGCTGTACAGCCTGTTGCGGTAAGCTCTACAAGCATTGTTTGATTTTGTCCGCCAAAATGGACGCGGCCATAAAGTACATCTTCATCGCCCATCAGCCAGCATCTTTCATAAAAACGACCACCCGAACCTTTTGATTCTTTGTAGATGCCGAAGCCCATAATTTCATACATCAGCATTGATGCTGCTTTTACAAAGTCTTCATCTTCTAAAAGGCTGATTCTTGTGCCGTACTTATCAAAAAATGTACGCTCATGAAATGAAAAACTAATTTGATC
>NZ_KV800113.1:0-2421 GCF_001810165.1 Neisseria sp. HMSC070A01
CAGTTACAGCCTTTTTCGGATTTGATGCAGGCAGACGGCCACGGCATGGCTTTAAAGGCTTTGTTCATGCTGTCGTAGATCGGGGCGGTTTCGGGGCGCTCTGCTATTCTTGGTTCATAGTCTTGCGGTGTGATATAGGGTTTTTCTTCCTCTTTTTCGGTTGTTTTCGGCTCTTGTTGGGGATATTGGCCGCTTTGTTCAATTTGGGGTTGTGCCGTTTGTGTGTTTTGTGCGGTTTGGTTGCTGTCTGTTTCGGTTGTTTTTTTGACCTCTATCGGTTTTGATATGTCTTTATAACTGCCATATGCAATAAACATGCTGAATATAATTACTATAAGAACCAAAGGTAAAATAAATATCACTTTACTTCGTTTGGTTTTGATTTTTGTGTGTTCTTCGGCCGATTTGTAAACGCCAAATGCTTTTTTATCGAGTTTGTAAACGCTTTTGACGCCGTTTGCTATATCGCCGTTTGCTTCGGGATTGGCGCATCTTTCCCATTCGACCATACGCCTAACGCCTAGACTGGTTTTGCCGATATGGCAATGATGACCTATCAGGCTTCTGACGTTGGCATCTATAAGCCGTGGGTGTTGTGTCAATAAAAAAATGTCTATGCCTTTATGTCGGTGTGTTTCAAGCTCAGCAACATAATCGGGGACTTTTGAACCGCTTGGGCGTGGACGGAATACGCGTTGACACTCATCGATAACGAGGATCGCGCCAGTAGGTGCCCATTTGTGCCACGTCTGCATGGTTTCGCCTTCAGGGATCGGCAGATTGGGGATGATTTGGCCGTCAACTTCGGGAATTCCGTCAAGGTAAAGCGGACGGTTTTTTAAATCGTCTCTTGTCATCAAATCCGAGATCATCTTTAATGTTTTGCCCGAACCTGGTACGCCTGTTATCAGATACAACATTTTTTATCTCCTTTTTAATTATCTGTTTTATTTTTTTGACATAACTGCCGAGAGTTTGGCAAACGATTTAAGCGATGCAATAAATGCGAAAGTGCCAAATATCCAATTAAGACAAACCCCCATGCCTGTTATATAAAGTATTTGTAAGGCATCATCAGATATACCGCCTATTTGATTTGTTACATAGCTTAATAACTGTTGTTGCAGTTCGTTTGCCCCTACATAAGTTACAAACGACAGACCAAACGCGGCCATGATTTTTCCTGCTACGGTTGTCAATACGGCAGTTAATAATTTGCTCCACATGTTACAACTCCTTGACTGCCGACCATGCCGCCCAGCTACAACTTATCATGCATATTAAAATCAAAATTGGCCTGATTTTTCGGGCAATGTCGCAAATTGTGTCATAACCCATTTCAAATCGGCCAAACAATCCAAAATCAAATGATTGTGGCTTTGGACAAACACCGTCCGTCTTGAAGTGTTCCAACGGTTTCAAAGTTCCTATATCTTGATCGTTTTGCGGAATGTTTAGATCTTTTTCTTCTGCATTACCCATATCTGCACACGCTGCGATGTTTGGAAACAGGGAACAAAGGCCATTTTCTTTTTGATTTGGCGTTTGTTGATTGTTTGGACTATTCGGACTGTTCGGCTCATTCGGTGTATTTGGCGAATTCGGGCTATTTGGTGCGTTTGGCGTGTCCGGACTCTCCTGTCTGCTCGGTGTTGTCTTTTCGGGCTTATTCGGTGCTTCTGGACTGTTTGGCTTTAAATCTGGACGCGGTACATAATCAACGCCTACAGTGCCGTCTTGATTCATTTTGAATCTTGTTTGTTGTGGGGTGCTACTGCCTTCAGGAGTGTACGGCGCACTAAGTGCGGTATCAGGGCTGAATGTGCTTGGATCGGCAGATTGATTCATAACGCCCATTTTTGCCAGTTGGTTCATCAGCTCGGCATGGTTTGTCTGATTGTTTTCAAGCATACGCTTAAGAATGTCTAACATTTCTTTTTGTGTCAGCATGAAATCTTCAGGTTTTACTTGGCTTTGATTTTGTGCGAGTTTCTCTTTTTCTGCTTCTGGAACTGTACCTTCTTTATAGGAATTCCATCTAACAAAAACATGCTTATCAGACGGTGTACTTACTTTAATTTGTGAAGGGGAGGCATATTTACCCATATCAATATTGTAGGATGATACAAATTGGCGCATATACGAAGGCGAACCATTTAAAGTATTACCATCAGAGCCATTTAATCTATAACCGTCTGGAGCATAAAAAACATAATTTTGATATGACCCATCGACTTCTACTATTAATTGATACTTGAATAATCCTTTCTTTTTTGCTTCTTCGTCTTTCTTTTGTTCTTCTTTTTTCTGTTGGTCTTGTTGTTGCGCTTTTTGTGCTGCTTCTGCTGCTTTTCTTGCTGCTGCTTGTGCTACTGCTTTTTGATAATTTCCTTCGGCTTCCGCTTGGCGTTGTGCTTGTTC
>NZ_KV800114.1:0-20577 GCF_001810165.1 Neisseria sp. HMSC070A01
GCGCTCTACCAACTGAGCTATTCCCGCATATTGAAAAAGAACAATCAACAAGTAATCGGAATGGAGCGGGAAACGAGTCTCGAACTCGCGACCTCAACCTTGGCAAGGTTGCGCTCTACCAACTGAGCTATTCCCGCATTTGAGTGCATCTGAAATTAAACTGGAGCGGGAAACGAGTCTCGAACTCGCGACCTCAACCTTGGCAAGGTTGCGCTCTACCAACTGAGCTATTCCCGCTCTGATATTTGTTGCTTCGTATATCGAAGAAGACGCAATTATTATGGATTTAATCGTGTGCGTCAAGTGTTTTGTTTTTATTTTTTTAAAAAATTTATTTGAATTCTTTCCATGCCATTTTCAGGTAGTAGCACATTGACCAGATGGTCAATACAGATGCTATAAACATCAATATGTTACCAATGAGATAGAAAGGATCGTTATATTTGTCTGTGCCGATAAGCAAAAGGAAGATGGCGATCATTTGGGCAGTGGTTTTGAATTTGCCGATGGTTGCCACGGCAACGCTGCCGCGTTTGCCCATTTGTGCCATCCATTCGCGCAAGGCGGAAATGGTAATTTCCCGGCCGATGATAATCATGGCGAAGATGGCGTATGTCCTGCCAAGGCTGACGAGCAGGAGCAGGGCAACTGCGACCATGAGTTTGTCGGCAACGGGGTCGAGGAATGCGCCAAAGTCGGAAGTTTGTTTCCAGCGGCGTGCCAAAAAGCCGTCGAACCAGTCTGTAATAGCGGCAAGTGCAAAGATGATGGCGGCTGTCCAGTTGACGGTTTGTGGTTGAATCCATGTGTTCGGTAAATAGAATAGGATGGTGAACACGGGGATTAATAGGACGCGCATCCAGGTAAGTAAAATAGGTATGTTCCAAGGCATGGTTTGGGATCTTTTGGATGATGTGTCGGGTTGTTCATTATAGCTTATTTGTTCACTCTGCTTTTTGAAGTGTTGTTTTTTTGCCGACAAGTATCTCGGGCATAGGTTTTTATCGTGTGGGTTGTGAAGAAAATCTGCTAAGGCTGTCTGAAAAATAGGCTGTTGCGGGGTGTAAATGTTTTTGGGTAGAAAAGTGGCTGCGAAATAGTGGGCAATAAGGTCTGCCTGCTGTTCGATATTTAATTGGTTAATGTGTGGTAAGGGGATGGGATAGGCGTAAGCTTTGCGTTTTCTGTATCCGCCTTTGAGCATGATGAATAGGCCGGAAAGCCAAACTTTGTGACCGTGTTGGTGTTGCCAGACATGTGTCAGCTCATGAATCAGCCAAATTTTGTAGGCTATGCCGGCTTGAGTGAAATCTTCGGGGCAGTGTTTACGCGGAAAGTATATGTTTCCATTGGGTGCAATGGCGGTATTGGCGTTGGGTATAAGCGGAATGCCGCGATATATTTTGATGCGGTGGAAATCTATGCTGTCCGCAAAAACTTGTTTTGCCATACGGACTTCGTTTTCGGTCAGTCTGCGCCAATCGGAAAAAATCATATTTGGAAGAGAATAAATATAAGAGGGCATGAAGATTTCAGGCCGTCTGAAAGGTTTCAGACGGCCTGGGTCGGGATTTATTGTTCTGTTGAAGCGGCTTGTTTGCCGTTGTCGAACAATTTGTCCATGGGTGTCAGGTTGACTGCATTGCCTTGGCTGACTATCCATTTGTTTTCAACACGCCATACGCCTGAAGCATCTTCAACGCGCAAGTACCAATGATTGGTTGGGCGTAAAGGCTTAAAGACGGCTTCGTATTCCATGCGGCCGTTTTGCGGTTCGGCTGTTACGGCGCGCAGCTTGACGGTTTGGTCATCGGCTTTGCGCGTCGGGTGCATCAACAATAGGTTTAATGGCTGTTTGGTATCGAATTGTCCGCTGACGAATACTTTGGCGGCGTTCATATCCGGACTGATTAAGACCTGCACCTGAATTTGCCGTTTAACGGCTTCTTCATCGCGGTGAAGTTGGATTTCGATGTGTTTGCCGTCTTTGTAGTAATCGTCAGACACCAAGTCTGTCGTGTGTTCTTTTGCGACGAAGAACATGGAAACGCTGGCGATAACGACGAAGATGGGGCCGGCCATCAGCACCCAGGGCCAAATATGTTTGTACCAAGGTTTGATTTGGGGTTGTGGGGACACCGTTTATTCTCCGATAAAGGTTGCTTTTTCTTCTAAAGTAGTCGGTTTGGAGTCGGCAGAGCCGGTCTCACGATAGGTAAAGGTAAATTCGATCGGATGGCTGCCTTTGTCGGCGTATTCGGGAATGGTAGATACCTGTACCGGGATGGTAACGGTTTCCCGCGGCGCAATTTTAATACCGTTTTCAGGCAGGCCGGTCAGCGCGATTTCGTCAAAGCCTTTGACGGTTGCGGTCATCAGTTGTTCGTTTTCACTATTGTTGATAATGCGCAGGTTATAGGCATTTTCCAACCAGCCTTGGCTGTTTTCGCGAACCATGACGCCACGGTCTTTCAGGATATCGACTTCGACCATTTTTCGGGTGGAAATGCCGACCAGGAAGGCAATGATGACCACCAGGAGTACTGCGCCATAACCGGCTACGCGCGGACGTTTCAAGCGTTTTTTGATGTCGCTTTCAGGGTATTCGTGTTCCAACGCGCCTTCGGTCGTATAACGGATCAAGCCGCGCTCGTAGCCCATTTTGTCCATGATTTCGTCGCAGGCATCGATACACGCCGCGCAGCCGATACATTGGTATTGCAAACCGTCGCGGATGTCGATACCGACGGGGCAGACTTGCACGCACATGGTGCAGTTGATGCAGTCGCCCAAGCCGCTGTCTTCTTTGTTGGCGGTTTTCTTGCGTGCGCCGCGCGGTTCGCCGCGTTCGGTATCGTAAGAAATAATCAGCGTGTCTTTGTCAAACATTGCACTTTGGAAACGTGCATACGGACACATATGCAGACAAACTTTTTCGCGCATGATGTGGGCGAAGAAGAAAGTCATGAATCCGTAAAATGCTGCGGCAAACATCGCGCCGCCGCTTGCTGCTCCGGCAAACAAATCAGGAACAAACTGGCGGATCGGGACAAACCAGCCCGAAAAGGTAATGCCTGTCCACGCGCAGACAAGGAAAATCAGCAGGTATTTGGTGGCCTTAATGCGAATTTTAGTAAAGTTCCAAGGCGATTTTTCCAGTTTCAGGCGTTTGTTTCTATCGCCTTCGACCAAGTTGTCAATCCACAGCATAATTTCGGTGTAAACCGTTTGCGGGCATGAATAGCCGCACCACAAACGACCGGCAATGGTTGTCCACCAAAACAATCCGAATGCGCAAATCATCAGCAGCAAGGCAAGGTAAATCAAATCGCCCATGCCCAGCGACAGTCCGAAAATGAAGAAATGACGGTCAGGAATATTGAATAAAACCGCCTGACGGCCGCTCCAGTTGAACCATGGAATAACGTAAAATACAAACTGGGTCGCCAATACGGCGGCGATACGCAGTTTGGCAAAGCGTCCTTCCGCCTTTTTAGGATGGATGCGTTCGCCTTCGGGATGGATTTGAATCACGCTGGATTTGGGTTTGGAAGGTTTGGGCGCAGTGGCTTTTGCTGTTTTTTCTGTTGAGGGTGTGGTGTTTTCAGCTTGGTTTTCTGGTGACATTTCAGTGTTCCTTGATGAAGTGCACACAAGCCTGTTGTCATGGTAGTAGTTTGATGTGAATATTTTCAGACGGCCTTTTCGCGTGCATACAAATCATAACATTTGACTCTATTCAAAGCAAAAGAAGGGCTTCGTCTTAACAATGGATTCCTTGCGGCCGTTTGATGTAGGGCCGTCTGAAAAGGGCAGTATTCAAAGGTTTACGAATCAGTCTGTGTGCAAACTTATAGTGATTTGCTATTTACACGATAAAAATATATAAAGCACTGTTTCAAAACGAAATAACAGTTAATATCATCTATCCTGTCTGTTTCAGGCAACCGAGTGGAAACAGGCCGTCTGACAAAGCGAATATCAAAAGCTATCCTTGAAAGCACGGCTGATTCAGGCGATAATCGGTACACCTTTTTTCATATTTCCAATCTTGTCCAAGGAAGGTCAAACCATGTCTCAACTGGCAAACGCAATCCGTTTCCTCTCAGTCGATGCCGTACAGAAAGCCAACTCCGGCCACCCCGGCGCACCTATGGGTATGGCGGAAATGGCGGAAGTATTGTGGACGAAGTTCCTCAACCATAACCCCGCCAACCCGAAATTCTACAACCGTGACCGCTTCATCCTTTCTAATGGTCACGCGTCCATGTTGCTGTACAGCCTGTTGCACCTGACCGGCTACAACGTATCCATCGAAGACTTGAAAAACTTCCGCCAATTGCACAGCAAAACCCCCGGCCACCCCGAATACGGTTACACCGACGGTGTGGAAACCACGACCGGCCCGTTGGGACAAGGTATTGCCAACGCAGTGGGCATGGCTTTGGCCGAAAAAATCTTGGCTGCCGAATTCAATAAAGACGATTTGAACATCGTTGACCACCACACCTACGTCTTCATGGGCGACGGCTGCATGATGGAAGGCGTGTCGCACGAAGCCTGTTCGCTTGCCGGCACTTTGGGCTTGGGCAAGCTGATTGTTTTATATGATGACAACAATATTTCCATTGACGGCAAAGTGGACGGTTGGTTTACCGAAAACATCCCGCAACGTTTTGAAAGCTACGGCTGGCATGTGATTCCAAATGTAAACGGTCATGATACCGATGCCATTCAGACGGCCATTGAAGCGGCCAAAGCCGAAACCGGCAAACCTTCCCTCATCTGCTGCAAAACCTTAATCGGCAAAGGCAGCGCCAACAAAGAGGGCAGCCACAAAACCCATGGCGCACCTTTGGGCGCGGACGAAATCGAAGCCACGCGCAAACATTTGGGTTGGATATATCCTGCGTTTGAAATTCCGCAAGAAATCTATGCCGCATGGAATGCAAAAGAAAAAGGCGCAAAATTTGAGGCCGAATGGAACGAGCTTTTTGCTCAATATCAAGCCAAATATCCCGCCGAAGCCGCAGAATTCGTGCGCCGCATGGATAAAAAACTGCCGGACAACTTCGATGCTTACGTTCAAGCCGCATTGAAAGAAGTGTGCGCCAAAGCCGAAACCATCGCCACCCGTAAAGCCAGCCAAAACAGCATCGAAATTCTGGCCAAAGAGCTGCCTGAGTTGGTGGGCGGTTCTGCCGACTTGACGCCATCCAATCTGACTGACTGGTCAAACAGCGTCTCCGTTACCCGCGAACACGGCGGCAACTATATTCACTACGGCGTACGCGAGTTCGGCATGGGTGCCATCATGAACGGCCTTGCCTTGCACGGCGGTGTGAAACCCTTTGGCGCGACTTTCCTGATGTTCAGCGAATACGAGCGTAATGCTTTGCGTATGGCATCGCTGATGAAAATCAACCCTGTATTTGTGTTCACTCACGATTCCATCGGTTTGGGTGAAGACGGTCCGACCCACCAACCTATCGAGCAAACCGCCACTCTGCGCTTGATTCCGAATATGGATGTATGGCGTCCATGCGATACCGTTGAATCCTTGGTGGCGTGGTCTGAAGCCGTTAAAGCGGCCGATCATCCGTCCAGCTTGATTTTCAGCCGTCAAAACCTGAAATTCCAAGCACGCAACGAACAACAACTGAACGACATCAAACGCGGCGGCTATGTCATCAGCGAAGCCCAAGGCAACACCCAAGCTGTTATCATTGCCACCGGTTCTGAAGTTGAATTGGCTCTGGAAGCGCAAAAAGTATTGGCAGAACAAGGTATTGCCGTGCGTGTCGTTTCCATGCCATCCACCAACGTATTCGACCGCCAAGACGCCGCCTATCAAGCCACCGTCCTGCCCGAAGGCCTGCCACGCGTAGCCGTAGAAGCCGGACACGCCGACGGTTGGTATAAATACGTTGGTTTGAACGGTGCAGTGGTCGGTATTAACCGCTTCGGCGAGTCTGCACCTGCTGACTTGCTCTTTAAAGAATTCGGCTTTACCGTAGACAATGTGGTTGCTACTGTAAAATCCGTTTTGTAAATCAGATTTTTGATTGAGATAAAAAGGCCGTCTGAAATTTCAGACGGCCTTTTATTTTTCAACTGGTTAAACAGTTTCTGCTTCAGGTTTGACCTTGTTTTTCTTAAACTTCAACACGGCTTCTTCTTTTGCTGCATCCCAGTCTATCCGCACGAAGCCGCCGTCGGCGAGTTTGCCGAACAGGAGTTCGTCGGCGAGCGGTTTGCGGATTTTTTCCTGAATCAGGCGGTGCATCGGGCGTGCGCCCATTTGTGGGTCGAAACCTTTTTCTGCCAGATATTTGCGCAATGCCGGCGTGAATTCGGCTTCGACTTTTTTGTCGAGGAGCTGGTGCTCGAGCTGGAGCAGGAATTTGTCCACGACTTTGGCGATGACGGGTTCGGACAGGGGCGCAAACGGGATAATCGCATCCAAACGGTTGCGGAACTCGGGCGTAAAGAGTTTGTTGATTGCCTGCATTTCGTCGCCGCGTTCGCGTTTGGTGGTAAAGCCGAGGCTGGGTCGGCTGAGGCTTTCCGCGCCTGCGTTGGTGGTCATAATCAGGATGACGTTGCGGAAATCGGCGCTCTTGCCGTTGTTGTCGGTCAGTTTGCCTGCGTCCATGACTTGCAGGAGGACGTTGAAAATGTCGGGGTGGGCTTTTTCGATTTCGTCCAAAAGCAACACGCAATGTGGCTGTTTGTTGACGGCTTCGGTCAAAAGACCGCCTTGTTCAAAGCCGACGTAGCCCGGCGGCGCACCGATGAGGCGCGATACGGCGTGGCGTTCCATGTATTCGGACATATCGAAGCGTTGCAGCGATACACCCATTGAGTAGGCAAGCTGTTTGGCGACTTCGGTTTTGCCGACGCCGGTCGGGCCGGAGAAGAGGAAGCTGCCTATCGGTTTGTCGGGCAGGGCAAGGCCGGAGCGCGACATTTTGACGGCGGCAACCAGCGCGTCGATGGCATTTTCCTGACCGTAAACCATGTTTTTCAAATCGCGGCCGAGGAATTGCAACACTTGTTTGTCGTCGTGCGACACGGTTTTTTCAGGAATCCGCGCGACTTTGGCGATGACGGTTTCGATTTGCGCTTTGCCGATGACTTTTTTCTGTTTGGATTTGGGCAAAATCCGTTGCGCTGCGCCTGCTTCGTCCATCACGTCGATGGCTTTGTCGGGCAGGAAACGTTCGTTGATGTAGCGGGCGGAAAGTTCGGCGGCGGCTTCGAGCGCACCTTGCGTATAGCGCACTTGGTGGAAATCTTCAAACATTGGCTTTAAGCCGCGCAGGATTTGCACGGTCTCGGAAACGGTGGGTTCGACCACGTCAATTTTTTGAAAGCGGCGGCTTAAGGCGTGGTCTTTGTCGAAAATGGTGCGGTATTCGTCGTAAGTGGTTGCGCCGATACAGCGCAGCGAGCCTTTCGCCAGCGCGGGTTTGAGCAGGTTGGATGCGTCCATCGTGCCGCCGCTGGTACTGCCCGCGCCGATGATGGTGTGGATTTCGTCGATAAACAAAATGGCGTGCGGGATTTTTTCGAGCTGTTTCAAGACGGATTTGACCCGCGCTTCAAAGTCGCCGCGGTATTTCGTGCCCGCCAAAAGCGAACCCATATCCAGTGCGTACACTTCGGCTTCTTTCAGCGCGTCGGGAATGTCGCCGTTGACGATTTGATGTGCCAAACCTTCCGCCAGCGCAGTTTTGCCTACGCCTGCTTCGCCGACTAAAAGCGGATTGTTTTTGCGGCGGCGGCACAGGATTTGCACCAACCGTTCCATTTCGTGTTTGCGACCAATCAAAGGATCGATGCGGCCGGCTTTGACTTCGGCGTTGAGGTTGACGGTGTAGTCGGAAAGGGAGCCGGTTTTTTGTTCTGCTTCTTCGCCCTCACGTTCAAGGCCGTCTGAATCATTGCCGTCTTCGTCATCGGGCGAGCCATGGGCAATGCAACGCAAGACTTCAAAGCGCGTAATGGATTGCAATTTGAGGAAATAAACGGCATGGCTTTCGGATTCGCTCATCATGGCAACTAAAATATCCAAAGGCTCTACTGCGGCTTTACCGGCAGACTGGGTATGCACCATCGCCCGTTGGATGACGCGTTGGAAGCCCAATGTCGGCTGGGTTTCGACCGTATCCAGAAGATGATCGGGAATTTGCGGCGTATTTTCGGCCACGCTGGCGGCCAGCTGCTCGGACAGGACTTTCAAATCCGCACCACACAGTTTCAAGACATTCGGCACAGCCGCATCTTCTTCTATCAGCACCAAAAGCAGGTGTTCCAAGCTGATAAACTCATAACGCGCGTTGCGTGCTTCACGATAGAGCAGTTGCAGGATGTGTTCCAATTCGGGTGAAAGCATGGTTTAAACCTCTTCGACTATACATTTGAGCGGATGCCCTTCAGCTTTGGCGCGTTCCATGACCTGATGCTGCTTGGTTTGCGCAATATCGCGCGTGTAGGTGCCGCACAGGCCTTTGCCTTCATGGTGCACCAGCAGCATGACGGCCACGGCCTGTTCCTGTGCAAGCATAAAGACTTCGGTCAGGATTTCGACGACAAATTCCATGGTGGTGTAATCGTCGTTCAATAAAAATACGCCGTAACGTTTCGGCGGCTGTGTGTTGATATCGCTGAGCAGGGTATCGGATTGGTGGTCGGTATTCGGATGGTTCATGATCTTAGATTTCAGTTTTCAGACGGCCTGTTTTAGAGTGCAAACCGTTTTCTGTTGTATTTCGGCCAATTTTTTCTATTTTCCCACTTTTTTGAAAACATAGCTTGACGTTTTGTCTTAACAAATGTAAAAAGACAGTTAAGCAGAAGTTGGCACTCGACCGCGTAATAAAAACGGGGGAGAAACGCTGAACGTTTTAGTTTGCTGTATGCCTTGTTTTGCTGATTTTGTTAATTTTTAAGTATAGGAAGTTTCTAATGGCAACCGGTATCGTAAAATGGTTTAACGACGCTAAAGGTTTTGGTTTCATCACTCCTGACGAAGGCGGCGAAGATCTGTTCGCTCACTTCTCAGCGATCAACATGGAAGGTTTCAAAACCCTGAAAGAAGGCCAACGCGTGTCTTTCGACGTAACCACCGGCCCTAAAGGCAAACAAGCTGCTAACATTCAAGCTGCTTAATCAAATGCGCGGCGTAAGCCGTAAAATCATGGCGGGGTTTCCCGCCATTTTTTATGGGCGTTCGAGTTAAAAATTATGAATCCAAATTCATCTTATCAAAATGCTTTAAACCAGTTGGACGAGCTTATCCGTCATTTCCGCAGCGAAGGCGAGGTCAGCTGCGCCGTTGCCGAGCGTGAAGACCAAATTTTGATCCGCCTTGCCGATTTGAAACTGGATTTACGCCCTGAAGATGAAAAAGCCATTGCCGATATAGACCGCTTTTACCGCCGCCATGTTTTAAGCGAATAAACGTTTCAAAACCGTTTGCCGTTTTAATTTTTAAGCATGCCTGATAAAATAGGCCGTCTGAAAAGTTTGTAAAGAATCAGCACAATGAGTATTGCCAATAATAAAAAAGCCTTTCACGATTTCTTTATCGAAGACCAAATCGAAGCCGGTATAGTATTGGAGGGATGGGAAGTCAAAGCCATCCGCGCTGCACGCGTGCAATTAAAAGAAAGCTATATCTACTGGAAAAAAGACGCATTCTATTTGGTGGGCTGCCACATTACCGCATTGCCCACTGCCTCGACACACGTCAAACCTGACCCTGTCCGTCCGCGTAAGTTGTTGTTGAAACAATCGGAAATTAATAAGTTAATCGGCAAAACCGAACGCGCCGGTTATACGATTGTGCCCTTAAACCTGCATTACACCCGCGGTAGAATCAAAGTGGAAATCGGTTTGGCCAAGGGTAAGAAACAGCATGACAAACGCCAAAGCCTGAAAGAAGCGGATTGGAAGCGTGAGAAACAACGTTTAATGAAAAACGTACGTTGATTTTTTCAGACGGCCTTTGTATAAAGGCCGTCTGAATATTTATTGTTTGAACATTTTAAAAGGAAAACAGATGAAAACCATGATTTTAGCGGCGGCTTCAGCCGTATTATTGCTGGGCGCGTGTTCTACGACCGAACAAAGAGTATTGAAACCTGAAGAGCTGACCAGCATCAAACATGTCTGCATCATTCAAAATGCAAAAGTAAGACCGCATGATTTGGATCGTGCTTTGTCTAAAGCTTTGGCAAAACGCGGCATTGGCAGCACTATTGTGACAGCGGACAACCGCGGCAAACTGTATGATTCTTCTTGCCCGTATAATCTGCGTTACAAGACCAAAGGCAATAACGAAATCTTGCGTAAAGGCGTATTTGTGTTGAGAAGCACCAAGTATGCGGTTTCTACTGTCAGCTACTCTTTGAATGATGAAAACCACTTCCGAACCAATCCTGATTTGGTGAAACAGGCTGAAGGCGTTGTGGCCAACTTGTTGGAAAAAAACAGCAAATAAAAACCAGAATAAAAAACCGGCTTGCCGTGATATGGAGAATATCGGGCAAGCCGGTTTTATTTTCAGACGGCCTTAAATGGATTTGATTTTTTCCCAAAGGGTTTTGACCGTACCTTGATAGTAGGTTTCAGAAGTGCAATAGACTGTTTCTAAAGCGCATTGTCCTTGTGAGCCGTATTTTTTGATGCATTGGTTCAAGGCAATTTGATGCACGGTTTTGAAACGTGGGGAGGTAATGGCCACTACGTTTTGAGCAGTCAATTTGCCCATGGCTTTAGGGTAGGCAACCGCGATGCAGGTGTTGTGCAGAGGGACAACCGTTTTGCAGCCTGTGGCTTGGCCTGAGCCGATACCGGCTAAGGCATCTTGGCCTTTGCAGAATGTTTCGAGTTCTGCCGTCGCATCCAGTTGGGTGGCATTTTCTTTGGTGGTTTTGATTTGCAGCGCTTCATTGCTGTCGGCAGGGTTTTGCCACATGGCCAAGTAGCCGTAAGTGTCGGCAGCCAGGGCGGCAGGAGTCAGTGCGCAAAGGATAAGTGTCGTTAGTGTTTTTTTCATGTTTGTTCCCTGTTTGTTGGGTATTTGTTGTCATTATAAAGCAAAAGTACTTATTTGATATAAATTTGCCATTAAAATGAAATTCAGTGTGGCAAACAGATAATAGGCCGTCTGAAATTTCAGACGGCCTGTTGATGATGTTTCAAAGAATAGAATGTAGCTTAGAGGCTTATACGCTGTGGCGGTCGAGCCAACGTTCGGCATCAAGTGCGGCCTGACAGCCGGAAGCCGCACTGGTGATGGCTTGACGGTAAGTATGGTCTTTGACGTCGCCAGCCGCCCATACGCCTTCGATATTGGTGGCGCCGACATTGTCACCGGTACCGCCTTTGGTTTTCAGGTAGCCGGTTTCATCCATGTCGAGTTGGCCTTTGAAAATATCAGTGTTGGGTTTGTGGCCGATGGCGATGAAAACGCCTTTGACGGCGATTTCTTCAGTGCTTCCATCATTGTGTTTCAGGCGTGCACCGGTAACGCCGCTTTCGTCGCCCAAGATTTCATCAACCGAGCTGTTGAGCTTGAGGATGATTTTGCCTTCTTCGACCCGTTGCATGAGTTTGTCCACCATGATTTTTTCGGCGCGGAAGCTGTCACGGCGGTGAATCAGGGTAACGGTGTTGGCGATATTGGCAAGGTAGAGGGCTTCTTCTACAGCGGTATTGCCACCGCCGACTACGGCAACATCTTGTTTTTTATAGAAGAAACCATCACAAGTTGCACAGGCGGAAACGCCTTTGCCGGCAAAGGTTTCTTCGCTTGGCAAACCTAAATATTTGGCGGATGCGCCGGTGGCAACGATGAGCGCATCGCAGGTGTATTCGCCCATATCGCCTTTGAGGGTAAACGGACGGTTTTGCAAATCGACGGTGTGGATTTGGTCGAAAATCATTTCAGTGCCGAAGCGTTCGGCATGAGCTTGGAAACGGGCCATCAGTTCCGGACCTTGTACGCCTTCTGCGTCGGCAGGCCAGTTGTCCACTTCGGTGGTGGTCATCAGTTGTCCGCCTTGCTCAACGCCGGTAATGATTACAGGGTTAAGGTTGGCGCGGGCGGCATAGACGGCGGCAGTATAGCCGGCAGGGCCGGAGCCGAGGATGATGAGTTTGTGATGGTTGCTCATGATGGTTTCCTTGCTGATAAATGATTGAATTTTGTCGTGTCTACGCTTTCAGACGGCCTAAATTCTACTTGAATCTGCCGCCGTCTGAAATATATTTGTCGTTTGGGTTTAGTGGCTGTCTTTCCACTGGTAGTATTTGGAACCGAGGTAAGAGCCGAGTTTGCGCAGGAACGGCTGGGTGATGATGTTGCTGTGGCGCAGTTGCTCGAAAGGTTTCAGACGGCCGTCATCACCCATGATGGCTTCGGCAATTGCCAAACCGGCAATGCCGGTAATCGCCATGCCGTGTCCGGAGTAGCCTTGTGCAAAGAAAACGGTAGGGGCGAGGCGGCCGAAATGTGGGGCAAGGTTGCGCGTGATGTCGCATTCTCCGCCCCAAGAATGCTCGATTCTGACATCGGCAAGTTGCGGGAAAACTTTCAGCATGTCTTGGCGGACGAGTTCGGTCATGCGGTCTGGATCGTCGATAAACTCGTTGTCTTTGCCGCCGAAGAGAAGGCGACCGTCGGCGCTGAGGCGGTAGTAGTCGAGGATGTGGCGGTTGTCGCAGATGGCCATATTGTTGCGGATCAGGTCTTTGGCACGTTCGCCCAGAGGCTCGGTGGCGATGATAAAGGTGCTGACGGCAATGGCTTTTTGTTCCAATACTTTGAATTTCGGGTGTAAACCTGCATAAGTATTGACGGCATAAACGAGGTTTTTGCACTCAACGCTGCCATTGGGCGTATGAACCAGCCAGCCGTTATCGCATGGCTCGATACGAGTCATGGGGGACTGCTCAAAAAGTTGTGCGCCTGCATCGGCTGCCGCTTTGGCAATGCCTAGGGTGTAATTGAGCGGGTGCAAGTGGCCGGATAAAGGATCAAATTGCGCGCCTTGATACCTATCGCTGGCTAGTTGTTGCTTCAGCGTGGCTTTATCCCAAATCTGGTAATGGCTTGCGCCATAATGTTTTTGGGCATGTTCGTGCCATTGCTGCAATTCTTCCCAATGCTGAGGACGGACGGCGACGGTCGCATAGCCGCGTTGCCAATCGCATTGGATATTGTGTTTTTGAATGCGCGAGTCAACCAGTTCAACGGCTTGCAGGGATTGCTGCCAGAACCATTGGGCCTGTTCTAAGCCGACTTGTTTTTCGATCTCTTCCATGCCGCAGGCAAAATCGCTGATGACTTGTCCGCCGCTTCGGCCTGATGCGCCGAAACCGATACGTGCGGCTTCAAGTACGATGACTTCATGGCCGTTTTCGGCAAGCGGTAGGGCGGTGCATAAACCGGTCAAGCCGCCGCCGATAACGCAGGTTTCAGTTTTCAGACGGCCTTCAAGCGTCGGATAAGACGGATGGGGATTGGCCGTGCTAACATAGTAGGAAGGAAGGTATTCTTTGAAGCTGGGATTGATCATGATTTGTGCTTTAGGTTGGTTTTAACTTCATTGAAAACAGGTTTTCAAACGGCCTGGAATATGGGCTTAAGTTCAGGCCGTCTGAAAGGATAAGATGCAGTTAATAAAACAGGCTGTTCCGACGCTTTATCGGACAGCCTGTCTGCATATTAGGCGGCTTTTTCGGCTGCCAATTTTTCTTGGCGGTAGGCTTCGGCAGCCTCACGTTCCCGTTTGGTTGCCTGACGCATCATCCAGTAGTTGACGACAATCACCAGCGTACCGATGATGCCGATTAGGATGGTTGCCAAAACGTTCATCTGAGGGTCAAGGCCGAGTTTGATTTTGGAGAAAATCACTTGCGGCAATGTCGATGAACCCGGGCCTGACAGGAAGGAGGTAATCACCAAGTCGTCCAAAGACAGGGTGATGCCCAAGAGGAAGCCGGAAGCAATCGCAGGGGCAATCAGCGGCAGGGTAATCACGAAGAAAATCTTCAGCGGACGGGCCCCCAAGTCCATAGCGGCTTCTTCCAAGGATTGATCCAATTCCACCAAGCGCGAGCGGATAACGACGGTAATGTACGCCATGCAAAGCGTGGTGTGGCCGAGGAAGATGGTGAAGAAGCCGCGATCGAAGTAGAGTGATTGCAGCAATTCACTGCCTTGTAGGAACATTTGCACCTGAATAATCAACAGCAGCATGGACAAACCGGTAATCACATCAGGCATCACCATAGGCGCGGAAATCATACCGGCAAACAGTGTGCTGCCTCGGAAGCGTTTGATACGCGCCATGGAGTAACCAGCCAATGTGCCGAGTGCTACGGCGGCAAGTGAGGAAACGATGGCGATACGCAATGACAGCCAGGCCGCTTCCAAGATGGTGTCGTTTTCCATTAATGCGCCATACCATTTGGTCGAGAAACCGCCCCAAACGGTAACCAGCTTAGATTCATTGAAAGAATAGATGACCAAAACCACCAGCGGAATATAGAGGAATGCCAGCGAGAGCAGGAGCATCAGTTTCAAGAACCAGGATAATTTGGTTTTCTGCATTATTTGCCTCCTTCTTCCAATTCGCGGTTTTCATAGTGTTGGAACAGGGCAATCGGTACAACCAACAGGGCAACCATGACGACGGCGACGGCAGAAGCCAGCGGCCAGTTGTTTTGGTCGAAGAATGCCTGCCACAATACTTTACCGATCATCAGGTTTTCAGAACCGCCCACCAATTCAGGAATCACAAATTCACCGACGGCCGGCACAAAGACCAGCATAGAGCCTGCGATGATGCCTGTTTTGGATAAAGGCAGGGTAATGGTAAAGAACGATTTGATCGGACCTGCACCCAAGTCGGAAGCGGCTTCGAGCAGACGGTTGTCCAGTTTTACCAATTGTGTGTACAGCGGCAAAATCATAAACGGCAAATAGGCGTAAACCATCACCAAATTCAGCGAAAACGCATTGTAGAACAAGTCTAAAGGCTCGCTGATGATTCCGTATTTAATTAAGAAATTGTTGATGATGCCGTTGTGTCCCAATAAGCCCATCCATGCGTAAACACGCAACAGGAAAGAGGTCCAGAAAGGCAGCATGATTGCCAACAGCAGGCCGTTGCGCGCAGCCGGATTGGCGCGTGAAATAGCATAAGCGGTCGGATAACCGATCAACAGGCAGATGATGGTCGTCGTCAGCGCAGTCTTAATCGAAGACCAGTAGGTCATCAAATAGATATTGCTGTTTTCACTGTCGCCAAACGGATTGAGCGTATTCCAAAAGTTTTGGAAAATGTCGGCGTAGTTCTGATAGCTGATGGCAATGTTCAGACGGCCTAAGTCTTCATCAATCGTTGTCAGCGGCGTAAATGGCGGAATGGCAATTTCTTGTTCGGCAAAGCTGATTTTCAATACGATGGCGAACGGAATCAGAAACAGAATCAAAAGCCAAATATACGGCACGGCAATCACTGCACGCTGGCCGGGGCGGCGGAACAGTTTGTTTTTCAGTTTTTTAAGGTTCATTGCATTTCCCTCAAATTAACTGAACAGAGGTGTCGGTTGGTTTTCAGGCCAGCTGATATAGACAGTCTCGTCCCAGGTCGGCGGCGTAATGTTACGCACATACCAATAAGGTGCGGGAACTTGGCTCTTGACGACACGGCCGTTGGCAAGTTTGATGTGGTAAATCGCGAAGCTGCCCAAGTAGGCAATTTCTTTGACTGTGCCTTGGGCCCAGTTGTGCGCGCCCAAGTGTTCTGGTTTTTCTTTATGCAAATCAATATCTTCAGGACGAATACTGATCCAAATTTCATGGTCGTTCGGAACGCCCAGGCCGTGGTCGATGCGGACGTGGTTTTCCAAGCCGTCACATTTGACGATGGAGAAATCGGCGCGGTCGTCAATAACGACGCCGTCAAAAATATTGGTTTCGCCGATAAATTCAGCGGTAAAGCGACTGTTAGGGTAGTCGTACACATCGCTAGGTGTGCCGACTTGGCGCAATTGGCCGTCGGACATAATGGCGATACGGGTAGCCATCGTCATCGCTTCTTCTTGGTCGTGGGTAACCATGATGCAGGTTACGCCGACTTGTTCCAGCGTGTTGACCAATTCCAGTTGGGTTTGTTGGCGCAGTTTTTTATCGAGTGCGCCCAAAGGTTCGTCAAGCAACAGGATTTTCGGACGTTTTGCCAGGCTGCGCGCCAAAGCGATACGCTGTTGTTGGCCGCCGGAAAGTTGGTGCGGCTTGCGTTTGGCGTATTTGGTCATTTGCACCAGGCGCAACATTTCTTCGACGCGGGCGTCGATTTCGCCTTTAGGCATTTTGTCTTGTTTCAGGCCGAAAGCAATGTTTTGTTCAACGCTCATGTGCGGGAACAGGGCATAGCTTTGGAACATCATGTTGATTGGGCGCTCGTACGGGGCAAGCTTGGTAATGTCTTGACCGTCGAGAATGATTTTGCCCTGATTGGGGCTTTCCATGCCTGCCAACATACGCAGCAGTGTGGATTTGCCACTGCCTGAGCTGCCCAAAAGGGCGAAGATTTCGTGTTGATAGATGTCCAAGTCGATGTTATCGACAGCGTAATTGTCACCAAACTTTTTCACCAAACCTTGGATTTGCAAATAAGGTTTGGCTGAAGACGCAGTGGTTGCGGTCATAATGGCAATACTCCAAAAAGAAAGACGAGTACCGGCAAAACGGATTTTCGAATGGGTGATAAAAAGCTGTTTGATTGCTGGCGGGAGTCGGACGGAGGCCGTCTGAAACTCTTGTAAAGCGCACGGGCAGCGTGGATAGAAAGCAGTTTAAGCCTCAGCTTTTGCTCTCGGCAAACTCAATATTATATTAGCCTAAGCCTCATAGGGGCAATATGAAAATGCTTGTAGCGGCTGATTTGAAGTAAATAGGAAAGGAAAGGCAGGCAGGGGAACAGGATAGCGAAAATAGGTAACGTTGTTTTTCTGCACAAAAGGATTTAATTTATATTCAAATGTCTTAAAAAATAATTAGAGATAGAATAAAATACGCAAATTGCATTAATTTTAATAAAATCGTGCGGATTGCGTTTTATGCGGGCAAGATGGTTTTGTCCTAAATAAAAACCAAATCCGCTATATGAATAAAAAGGGAAAACATGAGCATTAAAGAATGGCCCGAGGGGGAGCGACCGCGTGAGAAGCTGTTGGAGCGCGGCGCGGCGGCGTTGAGTGATGCGGAGTTGCTGGCAATTTTATTGCGTGTCGGAACGCGCGGCATGAGCGCGGTTGATTTGGCGCGTTATTTGTTGAGCGAGTTCGGCAGCTTGGGAAAGCTGATGAGTGCGGATGCCAAAACACTTTCTGCTTGCAAGGGCATGGGTTTGGCGAGCTATACTCAGTTTGCCGTGGTCAAAGAAATCGGGCGGCGGATTTTGGGTGAGGATTTGCAGGAGCAGATGGTTTTGTCAAACCCGAAATCGGTTGCGGATTATCTGCGCCTGCATCTTGGGCATGAAAAAATCGAGGTCAGCGTTGCCTTGCTGCTCAACCGTCAAAATCAATTGATTGCGGTACGGGAATTGTCGCGTGGTACGGTGGCGGAGAATACGGTTTATATTCGTGAAATTGTCAAATTGGCATTGGATGAATACGCCGACAGTTTGATTTTGGCACACAATCATCCGGGCGGCTCGGCAAGGCCGTCTGAATCTGATGTGCAGTTTACAGAGCGTTTGAAACAGGCTTTAAGTTTGGTGGATATTACGCTCTTAGACCATTTTATCGTAACGGCAAAAGAAACCTGCTCTTTGCGTGAACAGGGCTATATGTAAGGATGAATGTTCAGACGGCCTCAGTAGGATGGGTTACCTTACCAAGGCCGTCTGAAGGATTATTGCGTTACTTCATCGGAGGACTCTTCCTTATAGATGATTTCTTCCGATTTTGGCTTTTCTTTGCTCTTTTCTTTTTCCTTGTCCTTGTCTTTTTTGCCGTCAGGAATGGCGGCATCAATCACTGCTCCCGTTCCTTTGACAACCAATTTTCCGGCAGTCAGGACGGTCGTGGCAGCCAAATCGACAGCCGCGCCTACAACGCAGCCGTTAAGCGTCAGGCAAAGGGCAAGTGCCAGAAGCAGGCGTTTTGTGCATCTCAATGGCTGCATCCGCAGTGTCCTTCGTGATGATGGCCGCATCCGAGTGCTTCTTGCCAAGCATCATCGTCGCCGTCAAATTCTTCGACTTCGTCAAATTCGCCGTTTTCTACCATGCTTACCAGCTCTTCCAGGCTTTCTGCGCCTTCTACCCAAAAGCAGGGAATATCGGGTGGGGTGTCGGGGGCAAGCAGGGCGGCTTGTTGGTCGTGCCAAGCAATCCAGTAGCCGTTTTGCGTTTGTACGAATACGGCATCGGGATGGATGGTTTCGTTTTCGGTATTGACCAGCATTCTGGCGGCGATATCGGTTTGAAAGGGTAAGGTTTGCATGATGGTTTGAGAATGTGGGAAAAGAAAGTATTGTAACATGGCAAAAACAAACGCACCGTCTGAGTCAGGCGGTGCGTTTGTATCTCGGCAACTTGGGTGCGGACGGTTTAAGGTGTCGGCCGCACCGGAAATATCATTCCGTTCAGATTATTTGTCGTCGTTGTTTGCCAAAACAAAGCGGTAAATAGCCGCGCCAACTGCTGCGCCGGCAATAGGGGCCAACCAGAACAACCACAATTGTTCAACAGCCCAGCCGCCTTGGAACAAGGCAACGCCGGTAGAGCGTGCAGGGTTGACGGAAGTATTGGTCACAGGAATGCTGATCAAGTGAATCAGGGTCAGACCCAGGCCGATGGCGATAGGGGCGAAGCCGGCCGGAGCCAGTTTGTCGGTAGAACCCATGATGATGATCAGGAAGAATGCGGTCAGTACGAATTCGATCAGCAACGCGGCCATCATGTCGTAACCGTTAGGAGAGTGTTCGCCGAAACCATTGCTGGCAAAGCCGGAAGCAACAGCATCAAAACCGGTTTTACCGGAAGCAATCAGATACAGAACGCCTGCAGCGGCAATCGCACCGATGACTTGGGATAAGATGTAAGGCAACAAGTCTTTACCGTTGAAACGGCCGCCGATGAAGAGGCCGACGGAAACGGCAGGGTTGAAGTGGCCGCCGGAAATATGGCCGACGGCGTAAGCCATGGTCAGTACGGTCAAGCCAAACGCCAAGGCGACACCGGCAAAGCCAATGCCGAGTTCAGGGTAGGCTGCTGCCAATACTGCGCTGCCGCAGCCGCCGAATACCAGCCAGAAAGTGCCGAAAAATTCTGCAAAATATTTTTTCATTTGTTTTTCCTCGTAAAGGTTGGGGTGTTGCCGAGGGCATGAATCATAATAATATTGTTTCTAAATCTAAAAACGGATTTACCTGTTTTTTCCGGTTTTGACAAAAGGCCGTCTGAAAATAGTGACGAATCGCAGTGGATAAGGTAGAAATTTTGTAGGGCTTAGGAAGTAAAATCATCCAAAATTGACAATAAGTTTGTCCGTAGAAGGGGGCATATTAACAGTATTGAGTCTTTTTAGAGTTATGCTAAGCATCGCTTAGTACAAATTTAACGGGATACCGAAGAATACGTTTTACTTGCATTTATATTTAAAGGAAACTGAGTTTCGCTTCAATCACAGGCATGATGATTTGTACAAAATAATTTTGAAAATATAGCAGAAAACCATTTAGAATAAATTTTGCTTCCTAAGTTCTAAATATCTTATTATAATGTTTTAATTTAAACATCATACAAAGGGATGACGATGAAACACCTATTTTTGACTCTTGCTGTGTGCAGCTTATTGTCTGCCTGCGCAACTACACTTGAAATGCAAACAGACGGTTTTGAAATTCAACAAGATACCATCACATTAAAACAACCGCCCGAAGGGCAAGCACGGATTTATGCCTTTCGCCCCAGTCGGTTTGCTGGTGGTGGAGTGAGATACTTTGTAAGTGGGCATTACAATAAATTTACCTATCAGCGTCCATTTGCTAATCTTGATGATACATTTTTCATTTTGCGTTCCGAAAATGGAGCAGGCAATTTCGTAGATATTGAACGACTTGAACCTATTACGCTATACGCACAAACAGAGGCCGCAGAAACTTTGAGTTTTACTCCAGTGGCTAATCGTATCTATTGCTTAAGAACAAGTGTTATTCCAGGTGCTTGGGTAGGACGACCAAAATTTGATTTACTTTCACAGAAAACTTGTGAACAAGAAATCAAATCAATCAATATGATTAAGCAATATGAAAAACAAAAACAACACGCCAAAACATTTTGGCAAAAAGTTGAGCAAAAAGCTAAAAAACAATAACCACATTAAATTCTGAAATATTGTTAAGTACAGTCTGATGACATAATTATTTCTTATTTGGTTAATCTATCTTCATGTGCTGGTTTCAGAGAATCTCTATATCAGCATTTTATAAGTTATTTATTTTTATGACTAAAAAAGGCCGTCTGAAAAATTTTCAGACGGCCT
>NZ_KV800114.1:20677-40169 GCF_001810165.1 Neisseria sp. HMSC070A01
AAGGCCGTCTGAAAAATTTTCAGACGGCCTTAATTTAAGCAAGGATAAATTAATCCAGATGGTCGCTGCTTTGTGCCAAGATGGTGCGGTTGCCGTTGTTTTCCGCCGGGGAAACAATACCGTCGGCTTCCATTTGGTCAATCAGGCGGGCGGCGCGGTTGTAGCCGATGCGCAGTTGGCGTTGGACATTGGAAATGCTGGCTTTACGCGATTTTAAGACAACGGAAACGGCTTCGTCATACATGGGGTCGAGGTCGCTGTCGTTGCTGCGGCTGGTGCCGGTAAAGTCTTCGGTCGAACCGCTGCTTAAAATATCATCGATATAGTCGGGTGCGCCGAATTGTTTCAGGTATTCCACTACGCGGTGTACTTCGTTATCGGAGGCGAACGCGCCGTGTACACGTTGCGGATAGCCGGTGCCGGGCGGCAGGAACAGCATATCGCCTTGGCCGAGCAGGTTTTCCGCACCCATTTGGTCAAGAATCGTGCGGCTGTCGATTTTGCTGGACACTTGGAAGGCAATGCGTGTCGGAATATTGGCTTTAATCAGGCCGGTAATGACATCCACGCTTGGGCGTTGGGTGGCAAGAATCAAATGGATGCCGGCTGCGCGGGCTTTTTGGGCGAGGCGGGCAATCAGTTCTTCAATTTTCTTGCCTGCAGTCATCATCAGGTCGGCAAATTCATCTACGACGACCACGATAAACGGCAGTTTTTCCAATGGCTCAGGGTCTTCAGGCGTGAGGCTGAACGGGCTGCCGATTTTTTCACCACGCGCGGCGGCTTCGGCAATTTTTTGGTTGAAACCGGCAAGGTTGCGCACGCCCATAAAGCTCATCAGGCGGTAGCGTTTTTCCATTTCGTTGACGCACCAGTTCAGTGCGTTTGCAGCCAATTTCATATCGGTCACGACAGGGGCGAGCAGGTGCGGAATGCCTTCGTAAATGCTTAATTCCAGCATTTTCGGGTCAATCATAATCATGCGCACGTCTTCCGGCGTTGCTTTGAAGAGCATGGACAGAATCATGGCGTTCACACCCACGGATTTACCCGAACCGGTCGTACCGGCAACCAGCAGATGCGGCGCTTTGGCCAAGTCGGTGACGACAGGCTGGCCGGTGATGTCTTGGCCAAGTGCGAGGGTGAGTTTGGATTTGGATTCGGTAAACGCAGGCGAATTGAAGATTTCGCTCAGGCGGATCATTTGGCGTTTCGGATTAGGCAATTCCAAGCCCATGCAGGTTTTGCCGGGGATGGTTTCCACTACGCGGATGGAAGCCACGCCAAGCGAGCGCGCCAAGTCTTTTTCAAGGTTCAAAACGGCACTGCCGCGCACGCCGACATCAGGCTCAATCTCATAACGCGTAATGACTGGGCCGGAATAGGAGTCCATCACTTTGACTTTAACTTTGAACTCGGCCAGTTTTTCTTCGATGGTAATGCTGTTTTCCAGCAACTGTTCTTCAGTTTGCGAGGCGCTTGGGTCAAACTGCGGCGGCAGGAGCAGGGCAGTGGTCGGCAGGTGTGCCTCGGTCAGTGTTGTTGAAGTCGGATGAACTACGCTTGGCATACTCTCTTGAATGCTTGGTTCTACGGTTTGCACAGGTGTTTCAACGACTGTCTGTGTATATTCAGACGGCCTTACGATTGTTTCAATAGATTCAACAGGTTCAATCGTTTCAACCGCTTGAATCGCTTCTGTTTCCGCTTGTGCAGGTGTGGCAGGTTCACCATCGAATTCTGTTTCTTCTTCCGCAGATTCGCTGATTAAATAATCGCGGATACTGCGTTCAGGCTGGTTGCTAACATGCGCATTGACTTGCGAATCAAAAATCGGCACTTGGATTTTATGTTCGAAAGCAGGCGGCTCGGGAATATCAATCGGCGCAATCGAGGTTTGGAAAACGGGCGGCTCGGGGATATCGGTTTTAGCCATCGGGACGACCGGTACGGCAGGCGGTTCGACTACGGTTGCGTTTGGTGCGGCAGGTCGGGAGATATAAGGGGATTTTTTAACAGGCGCAGCCGGTTTTGGACGGGACGGCGTTGCCGGTGTGGCAGGTTGTAGTGCAACAGCTTCCGTGGCAGCTTGTTTACGCGCCCATCTTTCGGCGGCCGCTTCGGTATGGCGAACTTGACGGCGCAAGCTGGCAGGACGGCTGATTTGTCCCAAGTTGGCCAGAATTTCGTCATTTTCGATGGTGCGCGGAGAGTAGTCGCGCAATGGGGCGACGGCCGCTGCCAGTTTGTGGCGTGCGGCGGTACGGCGGGCAAGGTTGTCGTGAATATCTTCCGCTTGGATTTCAGAAGGGAATGCCTGCATAGAAGTATAGGGGAGGATGGCTTCTTTTTCGGCAGTTCTTAAGGCCGTCTGAACGGTTTCGATATGCGGCGCATTGGCTTCTGCCACGCGGACATTATTGGCGCGCGCCAAGGCACGTTCGCGTGTGCGGCGCAAAACAGGGTCGTTGTAGTCGATGATTTCCATGCCGGTCATCGGCAGGGATGAAGCGCGCAACAATGGGGTCTCGACTTCGTCTTTGTAAATCGGCGCATTTTTTTCGGCCAAATGTTCGTTCCATTCTTCAACCGCCGCTTCGTGCAGGGAACGGGTGGCTTCTTCTAATGTGATTTCTTCAAAATTGCTGTTTTGCACCAAAGACGGGCTGTATTCGGGCGTTTCCATTTGCGCAAACGGCGTGATTTTGGGAATACGTTCCGGCTTGGCAGATTTGCGGGTTTTAGGCGCAACTTTGATTTCTTCTTTGGTCGCTGCGATGTGTTCCGGCTCTTCGGCAACGGGCTCTGCTGCTTGCTCTTCGTCTGTTTCGGCGTGTTGCGTTTTATTGTGTTCGAGCGCGGAAAGCAGGCGGATGCGGGCGATTTTATGGTTGTCGGCGGTGCGCTTGTTCATGCTGAACAAACGTTTCAGGCTGTCCAGTTGGCTGGCAAAACCGACCGGGCTGTCTTCTTCGTTGATTTCTTCTTCATCGCCACTGAGTCGGGCCAATTCTTGGCGCCACTTTTGCTCTTGTTTCTGGCGCCACCAGAACAATCCGGCTATGGCGGCCAGCAGAATTAAAGCCAATATTGTCCAAAGCATGCGTCCATCCCCTTAATTAAACGGCAAAGTCCGTTATTCTAACGCTTTTTTCGGGTAAACAAAACCAGCCGAAACAAGCTTTAACGGCAAAGGCAGACAGGATTGTCAAAGCTGTGGCTTGAGGCGCGTATAATAGGCCGTCTGAACATTTTGCGGATGAGAAGATGATTTTTCAAAACGGATGGTTTCCCGTTGGTGTCGTGATGGCGGCATGGCCTGTGTTGCTGGTGATTTTTGCTTTGTGTGCAAAGCAGGCATGGGTGTCGGTATCGCAGCATCGTTCCGCATTTTTGTTGGCTGCCGTGATGTTGCCGCTGGCTTGGAGTTTGAATGCCTCTCCGGAAAGCGGACAACTGGCCGGCATGAGCTATCATTTGCTCGCCTTGAACCTGACGGCTTTAATGCTGGGCACCTCTGCTGCGTTCTGCATCGGCGTTTTGCTGTTTTTTCCATATTTGTGGCTTTGGGGCGATTGGCATATGTTCCCCATCAACGCCTTGTCCGTATTGCTTCCGCCTTTGTTGGTGAACTTGGGCTTCCGCCATTGGGTGTCGCGTTTGCCTGCCAATATCTTTATCTTTATTTTTCTGAATGGTTTTTGGGCCGCGGCGGTCGGCATGGTGTTTACCGGTGTGGTTTTGGTCGGTTTGTTGGATTGGGCGGATGTGTTTGATACGACAGTATTGTGGAAAACCGCTTTTCCTGTTTTCTTCTTAATCGCTTGGGCAGAGGCATTTTTGAGCGGTATTTCAACAGCCATTTTTATCGCGCTCAAGCCGCAATGGATTTGTACTTTTGATGACGGCAGATATTTGAAATCTGCGCCTAAGATTTGGCAATAAGATATGAAGGCATCTTTGTGTGGTTTTCAGACGGCCTCATGACCGGATGGCCTGTTTTCAATTAAATTTTTAACGTTTTATGTTTGCTTATATTTTTCCCATTGTTTGCGGCGCCGCTGTTGGGGCTGTATTGCGTTGGCTGTTTGGCTTGGTGCTGGTGTCTTCTACGTCTTTTTCTATCGGTACATTGGCGGCAAACTGGCTGGGCGCGCTGCTGATCGGTGTATTGGCAGAACTCTTAACCGATCCGCAATGGCGTTTGCTTTGGATTACCGGATTTCTCGGCAGCTTGACCACATTTTCAGGTTTTTCAGTGGAGATGGTGGGTTTGATGCAGGCGCAACGCTGGGGCATGGCTTTGATGGCAACCTGTCTGCATGTTTTCGGTTCGTTTGGTTTGACGGCGCTGGGGATTAAATTGGCGCAGATTTGGAAGTAAGTTGCTATTTTATTTGAAAAATAAACCGAAGGCCGTCTGAAGATCTGTTTTCAGACGGCCTTCGGCTTTATCAATTAGGGTTGTACATAGCTTTTTGTACGCGCTAAATCGGTAATCAACAGCGGATTGTCTTTGCGCATCATATCGATCAGCTCTTGGCAACGTTTGGTTGTTGGATCTTGCCAGAGCCAGTCAAGCTCAGGCTGGGTAAGGCCGACTATCTGAAGAAATTGAACTTCTCCGTTTGGCGTTTTGATAGCGGGCAGCTTGGGGTCTGGAGCGAAGGCTACGCCGACGATGGCGGTTTCTGTATCCATTCGGATAGGGCCGTTAGTTGAAGTAAAGTGGTAGGCTTCAAACCAGTTGCCGCTTTCAAAAACGTAACGGCCAAGGTTATTCATCATGTTGACTGCCCAATAAGGCTCGTGTTTGGTGTTGTAGTCAGAATCCGGATCCTGATCGTAAGGGGGAGTACGGAAGGTAAATTCAAATCCCCATTTACTGTAATCTGCACTGGCAAGTTCTGGATTAAAGTAAAGTTCGCTCATGCCGTAGGAAACAATATGGCGATGGAAGGTTTGCTCTTCGCAATCAAAAATATCGCTATTGTCCAGTGGATCGGTGCCTCCCAACCAATATTTGATTATAGGGCCATAGGAGCGTGGTTTGACATCACCATAAAGTGCTTTAAGCGCAGCATCGATGGCTTCCCAGCCGACGGCTTGATCTTCTTTAAAAGTTTGGCGGTATTCTTGTTCGTTCATTGTCTGTTTCCGTGTCGTTGATAATTTGGTCGTAAATTAATTGGCGTGTTTCTTTTAGAATGAGCAGTTTCTAAAAATAAAGCGATTTAAATATGACATCTTATTTGCTTTTTTAATCAATGCCAATAGGTAAACAGACGGTTTCTTGACAATAGGTTTTGCCGGACTCGCTTAAGTGTGCCGGTTTGTAGGCGGCAAAGGTGTAGGTCAGGTCTGCGCGGAATGTGTCGGGATCGGCTTCGGCGGTGTCGCAGTTGAGGCCGGTGGGAATATCGAGGGCGACTTTCAGGCCGTCTGAATGATTGAGTTGGCGGCAGAGGGCGGCGATTTCTGATGGAAGCGCGCCGCTGAAGCCTGTACCGAATATGCCTTCGATAATGATGTCGTAACCTTTTTTCAGACGGCCTTCCAGTTCTTGTGCGGATATCAATTCAATATGGGGCAAACCGTTGAGGCGCTCCCGATTGGTTTGAGCCAAAGGGGAGAGGTTTTCTCCGAGTGAAAACAGAATATCGATATGCCAACCTTGCGCCTGCATATATCTTGCCATGACTAGGCCGTCGCCGCCGTTGTTGCCTTTGCCGCAAACGATCAGGGCGCGTCCGGCTTGGGGATGACGCTGCATGAGGTCTCGGGCGGCAGAGCTGCCGGCGTTTTCCATCAGTTGGTCGAAGCTCGTGCCTTTATCGACGGCTGCTTGTTCGCGTTCGCGCATTTGGGCGGCAGTATAGACTTTCATGATCGGCTCTCTTTGCAGGAAGTTATTGGTCGGCGGTATTCATCAGGCGCAAGGTTTTCAGACGGCCTATTTCTTTTTGATATTCCACCAGCCCGATAAATGTGCCGTCTCGGTTGTATACACGGATGGGCTGTTCGGCGGAAATGTTTTCGGTGAACTGGGGACGTTGGCCGTGTTTGAGCATGGTAACGGCGTAGTCGTTTAGCTCAAGTTTGGGGAAATGTTGCACCAAGACATCGCAAGGCAGCAGCAGGGCATCGCGTTCGGCTTCGTCTAATTCTGCCAAGGCTTCGAGCGTGTGGCTTTGGGCAATGGTAAAGCCGGCGGTTTCAGTACGGCGCAGGGCGGTCAGGTGGGCGAATGTGCCGATGTGTTTGGCGATGTCTTCGCTGAGGGTGCGGATATAAGTGCCCTTGCTGCAACGTACGTCTATCACGGCTTTGGGTGCATCAAATTCAGTGATATCAATGGAGTAAATCGTAATATCGCGTGCTTTGCGTTCGATAACGATGCCTTTGCGTGCGTATTCGTACAGCGGCTTGCCTTCGTGTTTGAGGGCGGAAAACATGGGCGGCACTTGGCGGATATCACCTGTTAAGGCTTGGCAGGCCGTCTGAAATTCGGATAATGAAATATCGGCGCGTGCGGTGGCGATGATTTCGCCTTCTGCATCGCCCGTACTGCTGGCTTCGCCGAGCTTCAGTGTGGCGGTGTAGGCTTTGTCGGCATCAATCAGGTATTGGGCAAACTTGGTCGCTTCGCCGAAACAAACAGGCAGAAGCCCTGTGGCCAAAGGATCGAGTACGCCGGTATGCCCGGCTTTTTTGGCACGGAACAACCGCCGCGCTTTTTGCAGGGCGGTGTTGCTGGAAAGACCTTCGGGTTTGTCGAGAAGAAGAACGCCGTTGACCGGGCGTTTGGTGGGTTTATTGGTCATATTAATTAGGGAATATTAATGTTCAGGCCGTCTGAAAGGGTTCAGACGGCCTGCGTGTTTTAATCAATCAGTCTTCAACCGGTTTTTCCGCCGCCACTTGGTCGATCAGGCTGGAAATGCTCATGCCGCGTTCGAGTGATTCGTCGTATTTGAAGTGCAGCTCGGGTGTTTTGAAGAGTTTGATGCGTTTGGCCAATTCGCTGCGCAAATGGCCTTTGGCGTGTTCCAAAGCTTCTTCGGTGATGTCGCGTGTGCTGTCGTCGAGGACAGTGTAGAACACGGTTGCATGGCTGTAATCTCGGGTGACTTCGACTTCGTTGATGGTGATGAAGCCTGCGCGCGGATCTTTCAGGCCGGTGCGGACGAGTTCGGCAAGCTCGCGCATGATTTGTTCTTTGACACGGTCTTGGCGGGCGTAGCCGCGTTGGGGTTTTCTCATGGTTTTCCTTGATGTATGGCAGGCTGTCGTTTTCAGACGGCCTGCGGTTTGAATCTTAAAAAGTTGCCTATTATAACGGAGCGCGGTTTATTGTGCTTGAACCGAGAAAGGCATATCGATTTTTTGCCATTGCGCGCTTTCGTAGTCCAGCGCATCGGCGATGAGGGGGTGTTGCTCCAGCCATTGGGCGTTGATGCGCAAGATGAAGCTGTGGTTGTTTTCATCAATGCGAAGCTGGGTTTGCGGCGGTAAATCAAGCGGCAGGCGCGAGCGGCAGAAGAGGGCTGCCAGGCGCAGGGACAATACGGCACACCACATGATTTCGTTATCGCCGATAATATCCGCCATTTTCTTGAGGTCGCCGCGATGGCCGATAACCAGTTGCGCCAAAATGGTTTGCTCTTTGCGTGAGAAGCCTGGCATATCGGCGTTTTCGAGAATGTAGGCGGAGTGTTTGTGATAACCGGTATGGGCAATATCCAAGCCGATTTCATGCAGACGGCCTGCGCGGCTGAGGTATTGGTTCCACAGGGCAAGCTCTTGAACGGTTACGTTTTTGGCGTGGCACAGACTGTTCATGAAGGCTTGCGCGGTATCGGCAACGCGTTTGGCTTGGTTGAGGCTGACGTGGTAGCGTTTTTGGAACTCTGCCGTTGTCTGTTCGCGCATATCGACATTGAGGCTGCGGCCGATTAAGTCGTAGAACACGCCGTCGCGGAGGGCGGCTTCGGTAACGGTCATTTTGGTCAGCGAGAGTTCGTCGAAAGCGGCCATCATCACAGCCAACCCGCCCGCAAAAACTTCGACGCGTTCGGGTTTGAGGTTTTCAAATTTGGCTTTTTTAACTGAACCGGCTTCGATAATCCTATCGGCAAGATAACGCATGCCTTGGGCGGTAATGTCGGCTTCCTGCGGCAATTCGGCCGCCAAAACGTCGCGTATGGATTTTGCCGAACCGGATGTGCCGATGGCGAAATCCCAGCCGGTACGCTTCATCAGTTTGCTGATGCGCTGGATTTCGATACGCGCGGCGGAAACGGCGGCTTGGAAATCTTTGGCGGTCACTTTGTTTTGGAAGAAGCGCATGCTGTATGTTACGCAACCCAAAGGCAGGCTTTCTGTGGTCAGCGGTTGCAAATCCGAGCCGATGACAAATTCGGTCGAACCGCCGCCGATGTCGATAACCAGCATTTTGTCGCCTTTGGGCGGCAGGGTATGCACTACGCCGGTGTAAATCAGACGCGCTTCTTCGCGGCCGGCAATGACTTCAATGGGAAAACCCAGCGCCGCTTCGGCACGGGGCAGGAATTGGGCGATGTTTTTGGCGACGCGGAAAGTGTTGGTGGCCACCACGCGCACGTTTTCAGGTTGGAATCCGCGCAGGCGTTCGCCGAATTTTGCCAAACATTCCAAGGCTTGTTCTTGAGAGGCCTCGCTTAGGTTTTTTTGTTCGTCCAAGCCGGCGGCAAAGCGTACCATTTGTTTGAAGGAGTCGATGACTTTCAGCTGGCCGTTGTTGTTTTCACAAATTTGCAGGCGGAAACTGTTGGAACCCAAATCGACGGAGGCTAAAACGTTGGCGGGAGTGGTGGTCATAAAAAATACCGCTTGATTAGAAAAACCTAAATGTTACTTGAGGCCGTATCACTTGACAATAAAAGGAATACAGCTCTTTGATTCTGCTCATAGATGTATTTTATAATGCCAATTTTAAGCAAATATATCAAAGGCCGTCTGAACTTTTCAGACGGCCTAAAAAGAGAAACACATGAAATCGGAAAACCAAGATTCCTTATTTTTATCACGCCGCCGCCTGTTGCAAGTCGGCGGAGCCATGCTTTTGACGCCTGCGGCTGCTTGGGCGGGGGCGCAACGTGAAGAAACGCTGGCCGATGATGTGGCGTCCGTGATGCGCAGTTCGATCAATAGCGCCAGTCCTGCGCGGCTGGTGTTTACCGATGCAAGGGAAGGGGAGCGTTGGTTGGCGGCGATGTCTTCCCGATTGGCACGCTTTATTCCCGATGAAGGCGAGCGCCGCCGCCTGCTGATCAATATCCAATACGAAAGCAGCCGCGCCGGACTCAATACTCAAGTGATTTTGGGCTTGATTGAAGTGGAAAGCGCGTTTCGCCAATATGCCATCAGCGGCGTGGGCGCGCGCGGTTTGATGCAGGTGATGCCGTTTTGGAAAAACTATATCGGCAATCCGTCACACAACCTTTTCGACATCCGCACCAATCTGCGCTACGGCTGCACCATTCTGCGCCATTACAACAATATCGAAAAAGGCAATATTGTCCGTGCCTTGGCAAGGTTTAACGGCAGCTTGGGCAGCAACAAATATCCGAATGCCGTATTGGGCGCGTGGCGGAATAGATGGCAGTGGGGTTGAGCGGCTTGCGATTTGCCCCATGCAATTCCTTTGAATCCTGTATAATAAGAAAATCTGTTAATTCACACTTTCAGACGGCCTTTCGCAAATTTAAGGCCGTCTGAAACATTATTTATGGCAAGAGATAACCGCATTCAAATGTTTCCGCACGAATGGCGTGCCAGTACCACACTCTCCGGCGTTTACGCACTGCGTATGCTGGGGATGTTTTTGGTGCTGCCTGTTTTGGCGATGTATGCCGCTTCGTTGCCCGGTGCGGAAGATAATAAAGCATTGGTCGGTATGGCAATGGGCATTTACGGGCTAACACAGGCCTTGTTGCAGCTGCCATTGGGCATCGCTTCCGACAAGTTCGGCCGTAAAAAAGTGATTTATATCGGCTTGATTGTGTTTGCCGCCGGTAGTTTCTTGGCCGCAGTTGCCGACAGCCTGCAAATGTTGGTTGTTGCGCGTGCCATTCAAGGCGCGGGTGCCGTCAGCGCGGCGGTAACGGCTTTGCTGGCGGATTTGACCCGTAGCGAAGTGCGGACGCGTGCGATGGCGATGATCGGCCTGAGCATAGGCTTGACCTTCTCCGTCAGCCTGGTGCTCGCGCCGATGATTGCCAGCTTTATCGGCGTATCCGGCCTGTTTGCGCTGACCGGTATCCTGACGGTAATCAGTATCGGCGTGGTTGCGTGGATGACGCCAGAGCCGGAAGAGTCAAAACTGCATGAAGACACGCAGGCGCAGCCTTCGCGTATGGGCGAAGTATTGAAAAACCGCCAGCTGCTCAATCTCGACTTCGGTATTTTTGCCTTGCATGCGGCGCAAATGGCATTATTTACCGCATTGCCGTTTGCCATGACGCAGCTGGGTTTGGAAAAAATCCATCACTGGCAAGTCTATCTGCCGTCAACCATTACCGGCCTGATTATTATGGTGCCGCTGATTATCGTCGGCGAAACGCGTAACAAGCTCAAGCAAGTGTTTATCCTCGGTATTGTCTGCATTGCCGCGGCACAAATCGGCTTGCTGTTTGGCATGCACTCGATATGGTTGATTACCGCCTATTTGATTGTTTATTTTATTGGTTTCAATGTATTGGAAGCCAGCCTGCCGTCTATGGTATCGAAAATCGCCCCGTCTGATTTGAAAGGCACGGCGATGGGCGTGTATAACACATTACAGTCAGTCGGCTTGTTTGTCGGCGGCGCGACCGGCGGCTTATTGTTCCAAAAATATGGGTTTTCAGGTGTTTTTACCTTTTGTAGCGTATTGATGCTGTTGTGGCTGGTATTGGCACTCATCTTACCGGCACCGAAATCCGTCAAAAACCTCAGCTATCCGCTTAACGCCGAATGGCAACAAAATCCGGATTTGCTCCACCAAAAACTGACCGAAATTGAAGGCGTCGAAAGCATCAGCTTCAGCGCAGACAAACAAACCATTTATATCAAGGCCTTGCAAAAAGGATTCGACCAAGAGGCCGCCGAAAAAATCATCACAGGAGTGTAAAATGTCATTGAATAAAGTTATCCTCATCGGCCGTCTCGGCCGCGACCCGGAAGTCCGCTATATGCCCAACGGCGAGGCCGTCTGTAACTTCAGCGTTGCCACCAGCGAAACTTGGAACGACCGCAACGGCCAACGCGTAGAACGTACCGAATGGCACAACATCACCATGTACCGCAAACTCGCCGAAATCGCCGGCCAATACCTGCGTAAAGGCAGCCAAGTGTATTTGGAAGGCCGTATCCAAAGCCGTAAATACCAAGGCAAAGACGGTATCGAGCGCACCGCTTACGACATCATCGCCAATGAGATGAAAATGCTCGGCAGCCGCAACGACAACAGCGGCGGCGCACCATACGATGACGGCTACAACCAAGGCAGTCATTCAAGCCAAAGCAGTTACCAACAAGCGCCTCAACAGCAATACCAATCTGCCCCGGCGCAAGAACCCCCGGCCGCCCCGGCCCGTCGTCCTGCTCCGGCACAACCGACCGCTCCGGTTGAGGATATCGACGACGATATTCCGTTCTAATGACTAAATAATAAAAGGCCGTCTGAAAAATAGACTTCAGACGGCCTGAGACCTTTGCAAAATTTCCCAAAATCCCCTAAATTCCCATCAAGACATTTAGGGGATTTTTCATGAGCACCTTCTTCCAACAAACAGCCCAAGCCATAATCTCCAAACACATCGACCGCTTCCCACTATTGAAGTTGGATCAGGTGATTGATTGGCAACCGATCGAACAATACCTGAACCGTCAAAGAACCCGTTACCTCCGAGACCACCGCGGCCGTCCCGCCTATCCCCTGTTGTCCATGTTCAAAGCCGTCCTGCTCGGACAATGGCACAGCCTTTCCGATCCCGAACTCGAACACAGCCTCATCACCCGCATCGATTTCAACCTGTTTTGCCGTTTTGACGAACTGAACATCTCCGATTACAGCACCTTATGCCGCTACCGCAACTGGCTGGCGCAAGACGACACCCTGTCCGAACTGCTGGAATTGATTAACCGACAACTGGCCGAAAAAAACCTAAAATTAGAGAAAGCATCCGCCGCCGTCATTGACGCCACCATTATTCAAACCGCCGGCAGCAAACAACGCCAGGCCATAGAAGTTGATGAGGAAGGACAAGTCAGCGGCCAAATCACACCGAGTAAAGACAGCAATGCCCGATGGATCAAGAAAAACGGCCTCTACAAACTCGGTTACAAACAACATACCCGTACCGATGCGGAAGGCTATATCGAGAAACTGCACATTACCCCCGCCAATGCCCATGAGTGCAAACACCTGTCGCCTTTGTTGGAAGGCATTACCGAAGGTACGACCGTCTATGCCGACAAAGGCTATAACAGTAAGGAAAACCGGCAACATCTGGAAGAGCATCGGATGAAGGACGGCATTATGCGCAAAGCCCACCGCAAACATCCGCTGTCGGAAGCGCAAACCAAACGCAACCGACATCTATCGAAAACACGTTATGTGGTCGAACAAAGCTTCGGTACGCTGCACCGTAAATTCCGCTACGCCCGGGCAGCCTATTTTGGTCTGTGTAAAGTGAGTGCGCAAAGCCATCTGAAGGCGATGTGTTTGAACCTTTTGAAAGCCGCCAACAGGCTAAGTGTGCCTGTTTGCGCCTAAAAGGCGGTCCGGATGCCTTATTATCAGGTATCCGGGGAGGATTAAGGGGGTATTTGGGTAAAATTAGGAGTGATTGGGGGAGAAAACAGCCGAAAACCTGTTTTTGGGTTTCGGTTGTTGGAGGAAAAGAAATTTTGCAAAGGTCTCTGCCTTGTGCGTTGAAGTTTTCCAACCCCGCCCGATACGTTTTTTGTTCAAACGCTTCCCTTTATTTTTCCTCTGTGCCGCGCTGTTTTCGGGCTGCGCCACTCATCCCAAGCACACCCCCGCCGCCGTGGAAACCGCCGAAACGCTCGGTCTGCCCGCCAGCTCGCAGCCGCCGATTGCGCCGCAATGGTGGCGTGCGCTCAACGATGCCAAGCTCGACGGCCTGATTGACACCGCCCTCGCGCGTTCGCCCGATTTGGCGGCGGCACAGGCGCGCTTGCGGCAGGCGCAGGCGGGGGCGGATTTTGCGGATTCGCAGCGCGGCGTGAAGATTGGATTGGGGCTGAGCGGCGCACTGCTGCACCGCGACGGCGTAAACGAGCGCGAGAAGCCCGAACTCATCAGCGATTTGGAAAAGCGGCTGCTGGGCGACCACGGCACCAATATCACTTATGAATCGCTGCAACTGCAAGGGCAATGGTCGCCCGATGTGTTCGGCAAATACAAGCACCAGCTGGAAGCTGCGCTGGGGCAGCAACGCGCCGTGGAATACGAAATCGCGCAGACGCGGCTACTGCTGGCGCAGGGCGTGGCGACGTATTACCGCCAATGGCAGTTGCTGCTGGAAACGCGGCAGCGCGTGGCGCAGCGGGCGCAGTTGAACCGCGAGCGCGAGCAGGTGGTGCGCGAACTCATCCGCGCCGGACAGGTCGCGCCGAGCAGGCTCTATGCGGTACAGCAAGGCAACAGCCGTTTTCAGGCTGCCTTGTCGGATTTGGACGGCAACATTGCGCAAATCCGCCACGCGCTTGCCGCCTTGACCGGGCAACCGGCGCAGGCGTTGGACAACTTCGCGCCCAACCCCGCCGCCAACACCCCCGCGCCGCCCGTGTCGCAGCTCACCGCCGACTTGCTCGGCAAACGCCCCGATTTGGCGGCGCAGCGCGAGGCACTGACCGCCCGCCGCCATTTAGTTGCCAGCGCGAAAACCGAGTTTTATCCGAACATTACGATTAAAGCGTTGGCAGGCTTGTCTAACGTGGAAATCGGCAACCTGCCGCATTCCTCGTCATGGATGGCGGGGCTGCTGCCCAGCGTGAGCCTGCCGATTTTCACCTCTGGCGCATTGCGGGCGAACCTGTCGCGCAAGGAAGCCGAGTTTGACGAGCAGGCGGCGCGTTACAACAAAAACGTTTACACCGCCCTGCGCGAGGCGGCAGATGCGCTGACGCAGTACGAAACCGCCCTGGCGGCGGTGCGCGACCAGACCGAGATGACCGCGCTCGCCCGCAAAAACGCCGCTGCCGCGCAAAGCCGCTTCCACGCGGGGCTGGACAACAAACTGGATTTTCTGGCGGCGCAAGACGAAACCCTGCAAAACGAAGCGCAACTGGCGCAGGCACAGGCGAAGCTGTTTACCGCGTGGCTGGCGTTAAATACCGCCTTTGGCGGAGGTTTTGCGGCGGACAAATAAGGTGTAGAAATCCCTAGCGTTGTTTACAGTATTTCAGGAGAATACTGACATGAACATGCACAAAAACACCCGACTCACCCCGCACCACCGCCAAGCCATTTGGACAGCATACACACAGGAGAAGGAGAGCGTCACCTCCCTGGCCCGTCGTTACCAAGTCAGCCGCGTCACCATCTACCGCGCACTTAAAGCCGCAAGGGGTAGGCTGCTCAAACCCCAAACCAGCACCAACAACCGTTTTAAACAGACAAAGTACGGAATGAAACGTCTGGCCAAGGTAGAACGCAGTATTCAGGAAAAACTCAAAAAGCAGGCCAAACGCTACAACAAGTCCTATCCCGGCGAAATGGTGCACGTCGATACCAAGCGACTGCCGCTGCCCAAAGGGCAGAAAGCCACCGACAAACGAGATTACCTGTTTGTCACCATTGATGATTTCTCAAGAGAACTGTACGCCGCCATCCTGCCGGACAAAACCGCAGACAGTGCGGCCAAGTTTCTAACGGAACAAGTCATCGAACCCTGCTCCTATTTGATCGAGTGCGTGTATTCGGACAATGGCAGCGAATATAAAGGCGAGGCAAGTCATGCTTTCGGCACTGCCTGTTATGAAAACGGCATCAATCAAAAGTTTACCCGTCCTGCCCGACCGCAGACCAACGGCAAAGCCGAGAGGGTTATTCGGACGATTATGGAAATGTGGCACGAAAAGCATAGTTTTGACAGTCCGGAACACCGGCAAAAGGAGCTGTGCCGATTTGTGAACTTTTATAACACTGTGAAGCCGCACGGGTCTGGGCGGCGATACGCCGTTTGAGGTTTTGCAGGCTTACTTTTCTCAACCTGTGGTGTAAACAATGCGGTTATTTTCTACAGCTGAGGTAGCCTAAAAATCTAAAACTTTGTCCCGTCCACCCCACCAAAGGAAACCCCATGCCCCTGCAATCCGGCGGCTACACCTTCAAGCCGCATGAAATGCCCTTTATGCCGGGTTCGCCCGCCTCGCCCGAGCATCCGAAAAAGCGGCGGCTCGCGTATCTTGCCATCGGTTTATTACTCGCGCTGTCGTCGGGCTTCCAAAACGGGCTGCTCACCGCCTCGCTGCCGCAGCTGCGCGGCGATTTGTCGCTCGATTTGCAGCAGGGCGGCTGGATTCAGGCGGTGTATTTCATGGCTTACGCCTGCATGAGCGTCCTCTTTTTCAAAGTCCGCAAGGCGTATGGCCTGCAACGCTTCGTCCGCATCACCCTGTTCGCCCAGCTTGCCGCCAGCCTACTGCAACTGGTTTATCACCATTACGAAGTGCAACTCATCGCGTGTGTTGCCGCCGCCATCGCCGCCAGCGGCCTGCTGGTGCTGTCGATTTACTACATGATGCAGGGCTTTACCGGCACGAAAAAGCTGGCCGGGCTGGTGTTCGGGCTGGGTCTGATGCAGGTCGGCACGCCGCTGGCGCAGAGCCTCGTGCCGCTGCTGTATGGCGACGGCGACCTCAACGGCGTGTTCGCCTTTCAGGCTACCCTCGCGCTCGCCTGCACCGCCTGCCTGTTCGCCCTGCCGCTGCCGCCCGGCATCACCGTGCGCAAATCGTTCACGCTGACCGACGCGCTCAGCTTTACCCTGTTCGCCTCCGGCATCGCGCTGTTGTGCGCCTTTCTCGTGCAGGGGCGCACGGTGTGGTGGACGACGCAGTGGCTCGGCTGGCTGCTCGCGGGCGGAGTGGGGCTGACGGGGCTGGCGTTGTACATCGAATCGACGCGGCACAAGCCGATGCTGGACTGGCACTGGATGACCGTGCCGCAAATCCTCATCTTCGCCGTGATGGGCGCGATGGCGCGGCTCTTGACCTCGCAGCAGACCGTCGGCGCGGCGGGGCTGATGGGCGCGGTGGGCGTGGGCAGCGCGCAGATGAGCACGTTTTACCTGATTGTTGCGGGCGGAATGCTGGCGGGTGTGGTCGGCAGCCTGATTTTGCTGGATATCAACGACATCCGCCGCCCCGTGATGGTTGCGCTCGCCTGTTTCGCCCTCGGTGCGTGGCTGGAAATCGGCGTGGGCATGCAGACCCGCCCCGCGCAACTTTATTTCAGCCAGTTTATCGTTGCCTTTGCCTCGCTGCTGTTTATGGGGCCGATGATGCTTGAAGGCGCACTGCGCGCGCTGGCGAAAAGCCCCGACCACATAATGAGCTTCTCCGCCGTGTTCGGCCTGTCGCAAACCCTCGGCGGGCTGGCGGGTGTGGCAGCATTCAGCGCGTTTTTAACTTACCGCACCCGCGACCACCTCGCCGCCATCGCGCAAAACCTGACCCTCTCCAACCCCGCGCTCGCCGCCGACATCCAGCGCAACGCCGCCGCCCTCTCTGCCACCCTCTCTGACCCGGTGCTGCTGCAAGGCCGCGCCGTCTCGCAAATCACCGCGCAGGCGGGCAAAGAAGCGTCGGTGGCGGCATACAGCGACCTGTTCGCGCTGCTGGCGGCGATGGCGGCGGTATCGACCCTCGTCGCCGTCGCCCTGTGGCTGTACCGCCGTTATTACAAGATTGATATTCTGGCGGCGGAGAAGGCGAAAGTGTTTGCGGCGTTGGGGAAATAGTGTTTCAGACGGCATTAAAGGCAGCCTGAAAACCACCGCACCAACCCATTAACCGAATCAACCCCCAAATCAACGGAAAGCAAAAAATGTCCCAACCCGACACCCCCGAACAACCCGACACCGAATCCCAAAAAACCGCCGTGCCGCCGCCCGAGATGCAGCCTGAAACGTCGTCTGAAACCCCGTCCGAGCCGCAAGAGCCCGCCCAATGGCAGCCTGAAAAACACCGTTTCGGCAGCATCGGCATACTCGCCGCCAGCGCAATCGGCGTGGTGCTTGCCCTGTATGCCTTCCGCCTGCCGCCCTTCGGCATGGGCGAGGTTTACACCAACAACGCCTATGTGCGCGGCAGTGTAACCGCCGTCAGCCCGCGCGTGGGCGGCTATGTGCAGAAAGTGCTGGTGCGCGATTTTGACAACGTAAAAGCAGGGCAGCCGCTGGTGGAAATCGACCCCGCGCCCTACCGCGCCAAAGTCGCCCAAGCCGAAGCTGGGCTGGCGGGGCAGCAGGCGGCGTTGAACAAAACCGCGCAGGACAAAGCCTCCGCCCTCGCCGTCTCCAAAGCCAACCAAGCCGCGATTGACAACGCCCGCGCCCAGCTTGACCGCGCCCGCCGCGAATGGCAGCGCATACAGGCGGTGAGTGCCGATGCCGTGTCGCAAAGCAGCCGCGATGCCGCGCAAACCGCCGTTAAACAAGCCGAAGCGGGCCTGAAACAGGCGCAGGAGCAATACGCCGTGGCGCAGCAGAACATCATCAACACGGGCGTAGGGCGCGAGGGCGCACAGGCGGGCATCGCCAACGCGCAAGCCCTGCTGGACTTGGCAAAACAGGATTTGGGGCATACTGTGATTTACGCGCCCGCCAGCGGCAAACTCGGCGAAGTCAGCGTAAAACAAGGGCAGCTTGTGAGCGCGGGCACGCAGCTGATGTCCGTCGTGCCGCCCGAACGCTGGATCATCGCCAACATCAAAGAAACCGATATGGCCAACGTGAAAATCGGGCAGAGTGCCAGCGTGAGTATCGACGCACTCGGCGGCAAGGCGTTCAGCGGCAAAGTCGCCGAAATCTCGCCCGCCACCGCTTCCGAATTCAGCCTGATTAAAGCCGACAGCGGCACGGGCAACTTCGTCAAAATCGCCCAACGCATCGCCGTAAAAATCGTATTTGACGCAGGGCAACAGGATTTGGAACGCCTCGCGCCGGGGATGTCGGCGGAAGTGAACATTGCTACGAAGTAAGGTAAAAGGCCGTCTGAAAAGTTTTCAGACGGCCTTTAAGACTGCTTTTTTTATTGAAGTAAAGCAAATCGGGCATTATCCGTGCATCAATTGCCCAACCCACTCAACAAAAAGCAGCCTCAAACTCCATTCCCCCATTTTCAGGCTGCCTTGTAAAATTCTATAATTACGCTTTTATGCCAAACCATTTATCTGCGAAAGTCCCACACCCAATTTGACGTTGCCGTCATCGGCGCAGGCCCGTCAGGCTCGGTTGCCTCCGCTCTGCTTAACAAACAGGGCTTCAAAGTATGCGCGCTGGAAAAACAGCATTTTCCGCGCTTTGTGATTGGCGAGAGCCTGCTGCCGCACTGCATGGAAATGCTGGAAGAAGCCGGTTTTGCCGATGCCGTGCGCGCCGAGAAAGGCTTTCAGTTTAAAAACGGCGCAGCGTTCGCATGGCGCATTTCACGCGCATCACCGACAACATCGCCGCCGAAGCCGATTTTGACCACAACAAAATCCTGATTACCACCCACCCGCAGCACCGCGACGTATGGTTTTGGACAATCCCTTTCGACGACAACACCTGCTCGCTCGGCGTGGTCGGCACACCCGACAAACTGGCGGGCGATTCCGAAGCCGTGTTGAAACAAATAGTGGCAGAATGCCCCAATCTGGTTGAATTTTTTAAACATTCCGAATGGGAAAACGGCTTCCCCTACCGCAGCATCCAAGGCTATTCCGCCAATGTTAAAACCCTGCACGGCAAACATTTCGCGCTGTTAGGCAACGCCGCCGAGTTTATTGACCCCGTGTTCTCATCGGGCGTAACCATCGCGCTGCATTCCGCCAAACTCGCCGCTGACCTGCTTGCCCGCCAGCTCAAAGGCGAAGCGGCAGACTGGCAGCGCGAGTTCGCCGAGCCGCTGATGGTGGGCGTAAACGCTTTTCGCACCTATGTGGACGGCTGGTACGACAACCGTTTCCAAAACGTGGTGTACGCACCCAACCGCGCGCCCGAAATCAGCCGCATGATTTCCGCCATTCTCGCGGGCTATGCGTGGGATACGGCAAACCCGTTTGTAGAAAAATCGGAACAGCGGCTGAACACGCTGGCGGAACTGGTGGGGGATTTGGCGTTTGAATAGGTGTTGATGTCGTCTGAAAACAGTTGCAGGTCGGGCATTGATGCCCGACAAACACCGACCTGTTTATCTTAAAATGAGACCTTTGCAAAATTCCCCAAAATCCCCT
>NZ_KV800114.1:40269-62873 GCF_001810165.1 Neisseria sp. HMSC070A01
AGGGGATTTTGGGGAATTTTGCAAAGGTCTCAAAAGGAGAAGAAATATTACAAACAGCTGTTCCGTTAATTGAGCAAATTGATGAGTTATTTTTCGGAAAGTTGGATAACAACGAAGAACAATTTAAGCATTTTCTTGTTAGATTAAACAAAGAATAAGAATATTATTTATGGAGTTGTCAATTTTGATAGCTCCATACTACATTTGAAACTCAAAAATAGAGCATAGCTATAGAACAGAAATTTATTCAAGAGAATTATTTACACCAAAATATAGAAGTCCTCTGTTTTATTTTCAAAAAGTAAAACAGAGAACATAAATGGTTGGCTCTTGAAAGCAATGTGTAAAAATTTTACGTTAATATTGTAAAATATAATGATATAATTACTCTGTTATCGGGGTTATTTTTACGTATTTTTAAGAAAGTCATCAATATTTGATTGCAACAAGTTGAAATAATTAGAGTTTTATTTTTTCATTCTTTCCTTATATAGAAACAACCATTTTAATGACTAAATAATAAAAGGCCGTCTGAAAAATATACTTTCAGACGGCCTTTAAAATGATTTAAAAGAAAATCCTACATTTGCACCGAGCCGCTGACGGTCAGGCTGATTTCTTCCGAACCCGGAGAGGCTGGTACACCATCTTCTATTCCTGTCGCTACTTCTGCAGCAGGGATTGCACGCAGCATTTTGGCGTGTGCAAAGTCGCCGCCGACTTGGCGGTTGCCGATGTGGCCCAGGTTGAGTTTGACGATTTTGTAGCTGGAGAAGCCGAGTGTTTGGGCGAGGTTTTGGGCGCGGTCTTTGAAGCGCAGGATGACGGCTTTGCTCAATTGGTCGACGGTTTCTTCGCGTTTTTCTTTGGATACGGAAAATGAGGAGTTTTCCAAAACGGCGATATTGATGCTGTCGGCAATCAGGCGGTTGAGTGCTTCAAAATCTTTGCTTTCTACTTTGAAGTAGGCGTGTTCTTCCCAGCCGGTTTGGGTGCGTTTGCCGTTGGTGTATTGATAGCGCGGGGAGGCGTTGCGTTCCATCAGCTCGGCTTTAAATTTGCTGTTTTGGGAGATTTTGTTGAACTGGTTGAATTTCTTCATGAAAGCTTGGTTGACGGCTTGACGGTCTTTGCCTTCTGCATTGACGCTGAAATATGCGGTCATGGTGTCCCGCGGTACTTCCATGTTGGCGGATTCGGAAAATTCAACGATGTTGTAGTTGAGGCTTTCTGCTGCTACGGGCAGGGAAGCGGCTAGCAGTAGGGCAATAAGGGCTGGACGGAGCATTTTGGTTTCCTTATAAGGGGATTTCAAAAAAGTAATTTAGCATGAAAGATGGAAATGTTGGCTTTGGCAAGCGTAAGGATTTGTATGGACTGAGGCTGTCTGAAAAGAAGTTACTTTGTATCCATCAGGCCGACTTCATGGGGATTGAGGCGGGCGTTTTCTTCTTGGCCTAAGCCGATCAATTTCCTCAAGCGGGTCATGTAGGCGTTGACATCTAGGCCTCGTCCGTAGCGTTGCGCTTCCCAGATGGTTTCTGCCAAGGCTTCCATCATATCGTGTTCGGCTTTAACCCAGTCGCCGTTGTAACGGGCGCAAAGTTGTTGGTGGATGGCACGGATGCCCGGGGGCTGATCAATGGCGCTTTGCTCTTGCAGAGAAAGGTGTAGCGACATGTGCAGGAATGGGTTGCTTTCGCCGTCTTCGGGCAGCCATTCTTTATCTAAATATTGTTCGATGTCTTCGAGATAGTGTCCGTATTCGGGATGGGCTTCGATAATGCGTAAGGCTTTTTGCTGTAGGCCGTCCAATTGGAGCGGTGCGAGCCTGTGTTGCCAGACGTGGGCAAAAAATCGGCGGACATCGTGAGTGTTTACGTCATACATGATGGGTGTGATTTGATTTTGGGATATGTGATTATATAACGATTGCGATAAACAAAGGCCGTCTGAAAAATATGTTTTCAGACGGCCTTGTTTTTAATGTTTTTTTACGTTTCCTGCAAACAGGGTGCAAAATTCGTTTTAATATGGTAAAGTCTGATTTTAATAACTCGACGGTTTGAAGCCGTTACTCAGGGGCTGTTTAAATTTAAAATCAGTTTTGTTGAAGCCGCATCGGATTTGCCGTTGATGCATTCAGGAAAATTCCAGTCGTCAGGCTGATTTGGTTTTAAATTTAAGCAGCCCTTTGTGTTTACAAAAAAACAGAGGTAGATTCTCATGAAGTCTTGGCAGCTTCCTGAACACGTTGCCGACGTGTTACCGATTAATGCCCGACAACTGGAAAGCGCCCGTGAGCGGCTGTTGGCTTTGTTTCGCGTGCATGGTTATGAATTGGTGCAACCGCCATTGATGGAATACAGCCATTCCTTATTGACGCATATCGATGCCGGTTTGTCTTTGAAAACCATTTTAGTCGTCGATCAGCTCAGCGGCCGCCAGCTCGGTATCCGAGCGGATATTACGCCGCAGGTAGCGCGTATTGATGCCCATTTGCTTTCTGCCAACCAAGGTATCAACCGTTTATGCTATGCCGGTTCGGTGCTTCATGCGCGACCTGACGGATTGCTCAATATGCGCGAGCCTTTGCAGGCGGGTGCGGAAATGTACGGCTTGGAAGGTATTGAAGCGGATATTGAATTGATTGATTTGATGCTGAAAAGCATGAAGATTGCCGACATGGGCGAGGTCTTGCTTTCATTGGGCCATATCGGCGTATTCCGCGCATTAGCACATGCCGCGCATTTGGATGAGCAGAAATCAGCAACCCTGCTGTCATTGATGCAGGACAAAGATGCCGAGGCTGTCAGCCAGTTGGTCAAGGAATGGAAACTCGACGGCATGTGGGCAAAAGCGTTTTCACTGTTGCCCCGACTGTACGGCGGTCGCGAAGTGCTGACTTTGGCTCGTGAGAAGTTACCGGAATTATCCGCAGTCAGTGCGGCGCTGGATGAATTGCAGGCCGTATGCGACGCGTTCCCAAATCAAAAAGTGCATATCGATTTATCGGAATTGCGCGTTGACAATTACCATACCGGCTTGCTTTACGCGGCTTATGGTTCAAATCTTCATGATGCAGTGGCACGCGGCGGCCGTTATGACGGATTGGGCGGATACTTTGGACGTGCGCGTCCGGCTGCCGGATTCAGTTTTGATTTGCGCAGCTTTATCGGCCGCCTTCCCGCTATCGGACGGGAGTCCGTGGTGGCGGTCGATGTCAAAGACATGCCTGCGGCTCAAGAAGCGGTAGATGCTTTGCGCGAACAAGGACAATGTGTCGTTATCGATTACGGTATCGGCTACAACGGTTCGGAAGAGGTTACAGGCCGTCTGAAACAAGTGGACGGCGTTTGGAAAGTAATCGATTTGAACGATTGAGTTTTATTTTGAAATTTTGTATCTGAAATAAGGTTAGATGGCTATGGCTAAAAATGTTGTCGTAATCGGTGCCCAATGGGGTGATGAAGGCAAAGGTAAGATTGTTGACTGGCTGGCAGAAGAAACCAGCGGTGTTGTACGTTTCCAAGGCGGCCACAATGCCGGCCATACTTTGGTTGTCGGCGGCAAAAAAACCATTTTGCGCCTGATTCCAAGCGGCATTTTGCATGAGACTTTGGACTGCTTCATCGGCTCAGGTGTCGTGGTTTCTCCTGAAGCATTGCTGGGTGAAATCGACGAATTGAACGCCGCCGGTGTGAAAAACGTTGAAGGCCGTCTGAAAATTGCGCCGACCTGCCCATTGATTCTGCCTTACCACATTGCGCTTGACCAAGCACGCGAAGCTTCCCGCGGTAAAAGCAAAATTGGTACAACCGGTCGTGGCATCGGCCCAGCCTATGAAGATAAAGTTGCCCGTCGCGCGATTCGCGTGGTGGACTTGTTGCACCCTGAAAAACTGGTTGAAAAACTGGAAGCCGTTTTGGCTTATTACAATGTTCAGTTGCAACACCTGCACCATGCCGAGCCGGTAAAACTTGAAGACGTGATGGCGGTCATTGAAAAAGTTGCACCGCGCATTACGCCGATGATTACCGATGTTTCCCGTGTTTTGAACGAGAAAAACCGCAAAGGCGAAAGCCTGTTGTTTGAAGGCGCGCAAGGTACGTTGCTGGATATCGACTACGGTACTTATCCGTTTGTAACTTCCTCCAACTGCTTGGCTGGTGCCGCTTCTGCCGGTGCAGGCGTAGGTCCGCAAATGCTGGATTACGTTTTGGGTATCGTTAAAGCCTATACCACCCGTGTGGGTTCCGGTCCATTTCCGACTGAATTGTTTGACGAAGTGGGCGCAGGTTTGGCAGAGCGCGGCCATGAGTTCGGTTCTGTAACCGGTCGTGCGCGTCGTTGTGGCTGGTTTGACGCAGCTGCTCTGAAACGCTCTATTCAAGTTAACGGCATTTCTGGCATGTGCATTACCAAGCTGGACGTGATGGATGGTATTAAAAACATCAATATCTGTGTAGGTTATGAATTGCCTGATGGCAGCAAAACCGACATTCTGCCTTGCGGCTCTGATGCGGTGGAAACCTGCAAACCGATTTACGAAACCATGCCGGGTTGGAGCGAGTCGACTTTTGGCGTGAAAGAGTACGACAAGCTGCCTGAAAACGCTAAAGCTTATCTGAAACGTATTGAAGAAGTTTGCGGTGCGCCTGTGGCTATTGTTTCAACCGGTCCTGATCGTGAAGAAACCATCGTTCTGCACCATCCGTTTGCTTAATTGATTAAGTGAATAAAAGGCCGTCTGAATGTTTCAGACGGCCTTTTATATAAATGCAATAAACATTCAGCCCTGAAGGATGTCTGTCTTTAGGGCTGAATTTTGTATTTTACGCCGTTTTTTAACGCGAGTGTTTGAAAACGGAGATGTAGTGCCAAGTAACAATTATTCTCATTGACGTAAATCAAGAAAAACCAAATCTGTAATTTTATTTCACAAAAACCCCTGTAAATAAATGGGTATTGATGTTATCCTTTCAGAAAATTTATAGTCTATATTTTCAATAAAATTAGGAGCTTGATATGTCAAATGATGTTCAGCAACGTCCAGCCGCTTGGGAAGGTTTTACTGGCGGTAACTGGGAAACCAACGTAGATGTCCGCGATTTTATTCAAAAAAACTACACGCCATATGAAGGCGATGCCTCTTTCTTGGCACCAGCAACCGAAGCCACAACCAAACTGTGGGCGGAAGTGATGGAAGGCATCAAGGTTGAAAACCGTACGCACGAGCCGTATAAAATCGACGCGCAAATCGTATCCGGTATTACCAGCCACGCTCCAGGCTACATTAACAAAGATTTGGAAACCATCGTCGGCCTGCAAACAGACGAGCCTTTGAAACGCTCTATCATGCCGTTTGGCGGTTTGAAAATGGTGCAAGATGCGTGCAAAGTGTACAACGTTGAGTTGAACCCTGAAGTCAGCGAAATTTTCACCAAATACCGCAAAACCCATAACCAAGGCGTGTTTGACGTTTACACTCCCGACATCCGCCGTTGCCGTAAATCAGGTGTGATTACCGGTCTGCCGGATGCTTATGGCCGTGGCCGTATTATCGGTGACTACCGTCGTGTTGCATTGTACGGTATCGACTTCTTGATGAAAGACAAACTCAACCAGTTCAATTCACTGCAAGCCGATTTGGAAAACGGTGTGGACTTGGAAGAAGTCATCCGCCGCCGCGAAGAAATCAATGAGCAATACAAAGCATTGGGCCAAATGAAAGAAATGGCGGCTTCTTACGGCTACGATATTTCCGGCCCTGCAAAAAATGCACAAGAAGCCATCCAATGGACTTACTTTGCCTACCTCGCTGCCGTTAAATCTCAAAACGGTGCGGCGATGTCTTTTGGCCGTGTATCTTCATTCTTGGACATCTACATCGAACGCGACCTGAAAAACGGTGTGATTACCGAAACCCAAGCGCAAGAATTCATTGACCACTTGGTGATGAAACTGCGTATGGTCCGTTTCCTGCGTACGCCCGAATACGACCAACTCTTTTCCGGCGACCCGATTTGGGCAACCGAATCCATCGGCGGTATGGGCTTGGATGGCCGTACCTTGGTAACCCGCACCAACTTCCGCGTGTTGCACACCCTGTACAACATGGGTCCGTCTCCTGAGCCGAACATCACCGTATTGTGGTCTGAACAACTGCCACAAGGCTTTAAAGAGTACTGTGCCAAAGTATCCATCGACACTTCGTCTATCCAATACGAAAACGACGACTTGATGCGTCCTGACTTCAATAGCGATGATTACGCTATTGCTTGCTGCGTGAGCCCGATGATTGTCGGCAAACAAATGCAGTTCTTCGGTGCACGCGCCAACTTGGCTAAAACTCTGCTGTACGCAATCAACGGCGGCGTGGACGAGAAATCTAAAGAGCAAGTTGGTCCGAAAACCGAGCCGATTATGGACGAAGTTTTGGACTACGACACTGTCTTTGAGCGCATGGACAAATTCATGGATTGGTTGGCAACCCAATACGTTACCGCGCTGAACATCATTCACTACATGCACGACAAATACAGCTACGAAGCTGCATTGATGGCATTGCATGACCGTGATGTGATCCGTACGATGGCTTGCGGTATTGCCGGTCTGTCTGTGGCTGCCGACTCTTTGTCTGCCATTAAATACGCCAAAGTAAAACCGATTCGTGATGAAAATGGCATTGCCGTTGACTTCGAAATTGAAGGCGAATACCCACAATTTGGTAACAACGACGACCGTGTGGACGACATCGCCTGCGACTTGGTGGAACGCTTCATGAAAAAAGTGGCTACCCACAAAACTTACCGCAACGCCACTCCGACTCAGTCCGTACTGACCATTACTTCCAACGTTGTTTACGGTAAGAAAACCGGTAATACTCCGGACGGCCGCCGCGCAGGCGCTCCGTTTGGTCCGGGTGCAAACCCGATGCACGGCCGTGATGTCAACGGTGCAGTCGCTTCGTTGACTTCCGTAGCCAAACTGCCATTTGAGTTTGCCAAAGACGGTATTTCCTACACCTTCTCTATTATTCCCGGCGCGTTGGGTAAAGACGAGCATTCCCGCGAACGCAACCTTGCCGGTCTGATGGACGGTTATTTCCACCATGAAGAAGGAGAAGTGGAAGGCGGCCAACACTTGAACGTCAACGTATTGAACCGCGAAACTTTGGAAGATGCGATGCATCATCCGGAGAAATATCCGCAGTTGACCATTCGCGTGTCCGGTTATGCGGTTCGCTTCAACTCGCTGACCCGCGAACAACAGCTTGACGTGATTACCCGTACGTTCACTGAAACTATGTAATCCGGGTTGAGAAACAAACCAAAAGCTAAATTTGCATTTGGTTTGTTTTGAAACAAAGCTCCAAGGCCGTCTGAAATGTTCAGACGGCCTTTATTATCGTACAATTCACATCAGCAAAATTATTTTTGAGCCGAACACTATGTCCACGACTTTTGCGATCACTCCCGAGCCGGAACTGAAAAACCTTGGCCACCGCCACTATAACGGCAAAGGCATTATTCATTCGATTGAATCTTGCGGCGCTGTCGATGGTCCGGGTTTGCGCTACGTGCTCTTTTTGCAAGGTTGCCTGATGCGTTGCCTTTATTGCCATAATCGCGATACTTGGGATTTGCATACCGAGCAGGCGCAGGAATTGGATGTGGCAACCGTGATGAAGCAGGTCATGACCTATCGCCATTATCTGCGTGCGACAGGCGGAGGCGTAACGGCAACCGGCGGCGAGCCGTTATTACAATATGAGTTTGTACGCGATTGGTTTACGGCCTGTCGGGAACACGATATCCATACCTGTCTCGACAGCAATGGCTATGCTTTGCACTATGACTCGATTTTGAATGATTTGCTTGATCATACCAATTTGGTCATGCTCGACTTAAAACAAATCGATCCTGAAATTCATAAAGTGCTTGTCGGTATCCCTAATACCAAAACGCTGAAATTCGCGCGTTATCTTACCGAACGCAATCAGCCGACGCGCGTGCGTTATGTGGTTGTTCCCGGTTATACCGATGATGAGCGGTCGGCGCATTTATTGGGCGAGTTTATCGGTGATATGGATAATGTCGAAATGGTCGAGCTTTTGCCGTATCACGAATTGGGTGCACACAAATGGGCTTTGTGCGGCGACGAATACAAATTAACAGGCGTACATCCACCGCCCAAAGAAACCATTTTGAAAATCAAAGAAATATTAGAGAGTTACGGAAAAAATATTATTTATTAAAACAGAAAAAGGCCGTCTGAAACGAAATAATCAGTTTCAGACGGCCTTTTTATCATTGAAAAAACTTAAGCTTTCAGAGCGGCCAAAACCTTGGCGACAACTTCTGATACTGCAACGGCTTGAGCCTGATTGTCACGGCGTTCGGCATATTCGACATTGCCTTCTTTTAAGGCGCGATCGCCGATGACGATGCGGTGAGGAATGCCCAGCAGTTCGGAGTCATTCAGCAAAACGCCTGCACGTTCGTCGCGGTCATCCAGCAATACATCCGCGCCTGCGGCCAGAAGCCCGGCATAGATTTTGTCGGCGGCTTCGCGTACGGCATCTGATTTTTTGTAGTTCATCGGCACAATCACAACTTCAAACGGCGCCATTGCTTTGGTCCAGATAATGCCTTTTTCGTCGTTGTTTTGTTCGATGGCGGCGGCCACAACGCGGGTAATACCGATACCGTAGCAGCCCATTTCCATGATTTGGGATTTGCCGTTGTTATCCAAGAAGCTGACGTTCATGGCTTTGGCATATTTGTCGCGTAATTGGAAAACGTGGCCGACTTCAATACCGCGCGCCAGTTTCAGACGGCCTTGTTCGTCAGGACTAATGTCACCTTCGATGACATTGCGCAAATCGACAAATTCAGGCTCGGCAGCATCGCGGCCGAAGTTGAAGCCGGTATAGTGGTAGTCGTCTTCGTTTGCGCCGATAATCCAGTCTGCGCCTTTTTCGGTGGCGAAATCGGCATAGACTTTGCCTTTGAAGCCGACAGGGCCGAGTGAGCCGCCGTTTGCGCCGAACTGTTCAACAATCGCGGCAGGGCTTGCCATGGTCAGCGGTGATTTCACGCCGGCCAGTTTTTCTGCCTTAATATCGTTAAACTCATGGTCGCCACGCAACAGCAGCAGAACAAGTTCGCCTTCGTTTTCGCCTTCAACCACGATGGATTTAAGGGTTTGTTCAACCGGAATATTGAGGAATTCAACCAAAGACTCGATGGTTTTGACATTTGGCGTATGTACTTTGGTCAACTCGGACTGAGCAGCGGCGCGTTCGCCTTTGAGCGGCAAGGTGGGCGCCAATTCGATATTGGCGGCGTAATCGGAAGTATCGCTGTATGCGATAACGTCTTCGCCGCTTTCAGCCAATACTTGGAATTCGTGAGAGCCAGTACCGCCGATGCTGCCGGTATCCGCAGCAACAGGACGGAATTCCAAACCCAGACGGGTGAAGATACGGCAGTAAGCGTCGTACATATCCTGATAGGTCGTCTGAAGCGAGGCATAGTCGGCATGGAAGGAATAAGCGTCTTTCATGACGAACTCGCGCGCGCGCATCACACCGAAGCGCGGACGCACTTCATCGCGGAATTTGGTTTGGATGTGGTAAAAGTTTTTCGGCAGTTGTTTGTAGCTGTTGACTTCTTTGCGTACGATGTCGGCGATGACTTCCTCACAGGTCGGACCCATGCAGAAATCGCGGTCATGACGGTCTTTCAGGCGCAGCAGTTCTTTACCGTAAAACTCCCAGCGGCCGGATTCCTGCCACAGCTCGGCAGGTTGTACCACCGGCATCAGCAGCTCCACGCTACCCGCGCGGGCCATTTCTTCACGCACGATATTTTCAACTTTGCGCAATACGCGCAGACCCATCGGCATCCAAGTATAAAGACCGGATGCATTGGCTTTGATCAAACCGGCACGAATCATCAGCTTGTGGCTGGCAAGTGCGGCTTCGGCAGGGGCTTCTTTAAGGGTAGAAATGAAGAACTGGGAGGCTTTCATGGCATATTTTTCTTTCTTAAAAATAAGTGCGTATTGTAACGCAAAATGTATGGCCGCGTGTCTTTTGAATGGCATCTGATGAAATCGGCCGTTGTTTTACGCAGCTTTTGATTCGGGGCGATTTTTAGGGATGTCAACCCTAATTTATGCACAAAGCCGCATAACCTTGTTTTACCTATAAATTTTCACTGTATGATTATAGTAAAATCTTATAAATATAACTTATTGATTTTATTACATCTTATTTGATTAAATTTTAGTCAATTTAAGACTTGGTTTGTTCCTAAAGAAAATTTTACGATTACCCAAAGCTTATCAACAGATTTATCCACAGAGATTGTGTATAGATTTTAAATGCTGTCGGCGTAATGATTTCGCATGATTGGCAAGCCTTATTTAAAGCAGATTTGGTTGCCTTAAAAAGATGGGGCAACAACACAATGGGCAGGTTTTGCGCTAACATTCTGCTTATTGTTGTTTCCTTACAAGGAATAAAATGAAAAATTCAGAATTGCATTTGCTGGAACGCAGAAAGATGTTTAACGGGCATCAGGAACGCTACCGCCACTTTTCTCAAACCTGCCGGACGGATATGGTATTTGATGTCTATCTGCCGCCACAAGTCTTAAAAGGTTATCCCGCGCCTGTTTTATATTTCCTTTCCGGCTTAAATAGCGATGGTTCTGAATTGGTTCAACAAAGCGGAATCCAACGTTTTGCAACGCAATGGAATATTATCGTAGTTTTTCCGGATACCTCGCCACGCGGTCAGCATGTTGCCGACGGCGGTGAACATTATCTTGGACGGGGCGCCGGATTTTATGTTGACGCAACTGAAGCACCTTGGGTGCAGCATTATCAAATGGAAAGCTATATCAGCCAAGAATTACCTGATTTGATTGAGCATCATTTTCCGGTAACGAAAGAGCGCAGCATTGCAGGTTTCAGCATGGGCGGGCATGGCGCGCTGTATTTGGCTTTGAAGCATCCCGGCCGATATGCTGCGGTTTCTGCTTTTGCGCCTTTATGTCATCCTATCGATACGGAAGGTGGCAGGCAGGTGTTTTCTGCTTATTTGGGGCAAAACGTGGAAACATGGAAACGCTATGACAGTACAGAACTGCTTCAGACGGCCTCGCATAAATTGCCTGTTTTGATTGATGTCGGCAGTGAAGATACTTTGTACCCTGAAGTCCTGCAACCCGAAGGGTTTGTCCGCTCAGCACGAGAAAAAGGTTTCGCTATCCAATATAAAGTCCGTCCGGGCTATGGCCATGATTATTTCTTTATTGCCAGCTTTATTGATTCGCATATTGAGTTTCACGCTCAGGCATTAGGGCTTTAAGCAGTATTGAATAAAAGGCCGTCTGAAATCCGATTAATGGTTGGATTTCAGACGGCCTTTATTTGGTCTTTTTTGACCTTTAATTTTAAACAGACTTATTCCTCAGGACGTTCGCCGTCGGTATCGTCCAATTTGCCTTCGGTAATATCGACATTGATACCGACTGCCGCACGGATTTTGGCATCGATTTCGTTGGCGATATCAGGATTTTCTTTCAGCCAAACGCGTACATTGTCTTTACCTTGGCCAATTTTTGCGCCGTTGTAGCTGTACCATGCGCCGGATTTTTCAACGATGTCATGTTTGACGCCCAAGTCGATCAATTCGCCTTCCCAGCTGATGCCTTCGCCGTAAAGAATATCGAATTCGGCTTGACGGAACGGAGGGGCAACTTTGTTTTTGATGACTTTGACTTTGGTTTCGTTACCAATCACGTCATCGCCTTTTTTAATCTGACCGGTACGGCGGATGTCGAGGCGGACGGAGGCATAGAATTTGAGCGCGTTACCGCCGGTTGTGGTTTCAGGGCTGCCGAACATTACGCCGATTTTCATACGGATTTGGTTAATGAAAACAACCAGTGTATTGGTGCGTTTGATGTGGCCGGTCAATTTACGCAGGGCTTGGCTCATCAGGCGGGCTTGCAGGCCGACGTGGCTGTCGCCCATTTCGCCTTCGATCTCGGCTTTAGGCACAAGTGCGGCTACGGAGTCGACAACGACCATATCGATACCGCCGGAGCGTACCAAGGTGTCGCAGATTTCCAATGCCTGTTCGCCGGTATCCGGTTGGGAGAGATAGAGTTCTTCGACTTTTACGCCGAGTTTGCGGGCGTAAATCGGGTCAAAAGCATGCTCTGCATCGATGAATGCGCAGATGCCGCCATTTTTTTGGCATTGGGCAATGGCCTCGAGACAGAGTGTGGTTTTACCGGAGGATTCCGGACCGAAAATTTCAACCACACGGCCGCGGGGCAGGCCGCCGACGCCGAGCGCCAAGTCCACGCCGAGGGAGCCGGTAGAAATAACATCAAGGTTTTCTTCCTGTTGGCTGCCGTCCATTTTCATGATGGAGCCTTTGCCGAAGTTTTTTTCGATTTGGGCAAGGGCTGCGGCTAAGGCTTTGCTTTTTTCGTCTGACATGTTTTCTCTCCGAAAGGAAATATGAATCGCTAAGAATTTATTTAGCTATTATCGCACAAATTAAGAAAAAGTATAGTTTTATTTTTATTTTTCAGACGGCCTGTGTTTTTTGTATGCAACAGGCCGTCTGAAATATTGAATAATCAATCAGTTGGTCAATGATGCAAAAACTTGGAAATACTCGGGGAAAGTTTTATGCGTACATTTCGGGTCGTTGATGATGACGGGGACGCCCAAAAGCGAAACCAGCGAGAAACACATGGCCATGCGGTGGTCGTCGTAAGTGTCGATGACGGCATCGGGGGTAAGCGTTTCGGGCGGTGTAATATGGATGGCTTCGGCTTCTTCGATGACGTCTGAGCCCAGTTTGCGCAGTTCGGTTGCCATGGCGGCGATACGGTCGGTTTCTTTGACGCGCCATGAACCGATATTGCGCAGGGTGCAGGGTTGTTTGGTGGCCAATGCGACGATGGCCAGAGTCATGGCCGCATCTGGAATATGGTTGGCATCCAAATCAAAAGCCTGAACCTTGCGTTCGGCAGGACGGGAAATTTCTACAAAATTTTCGCCCCAAATAACATCCGCACCGATTTTCTCCAATTCGCGTGCGAAGGCAACGTCGCCTTGAATGCTGTGTGCGCCGATGCCGGTTACGCGGATGGGTGTACCGGCAATCAGGCCTGCGCCCAAGAAATAAGATGCGCTGGAGGCATCGCCTTCTACATATAAATGCTCTGGCGCATGATATTTGGCATCGGCCGGGATTTTAAATACACGGTAGTCTTCATTGATGATGTCCACACCGAACTGCGCCATCAGCTTGAGCGTGATGTCGATATAAGGTTTGGAAATCAACTCGCCTACCATGTGGATTTCAAATGCTTGTCCGGTCAAGGGCAAAGCCATCAGCAGGGCGGTCAGGAATTGGCTGGAAACATTGCCTTTAATTGGAATAACGCGCTCGCCGTTGTCTTGGCGTTTACCGATCTGAAGCGGCGGATAGTTTTCATTGCCTAGATATTGTACGTCCGCGCCGGCAATGCGCAACGCGTCGACCAAATCGCCGATGGGGCGTTCGTGCATACGCGGTACACCATGCAGATGATAGTCGCCGCCCAAAACGGCAAGTGCGGCAGTCAAGGGACGGAATGCCGTACCGGCATTGCCTAAAAACAAATCGGCAGTTGGGTTGGGAAAGCGGCCGCCGGTGCCATGAACTTTCAGACGGCCTTCAGGTAAAGATTCAATTTGCACGCCGAGTTTGTCGAGTGCTTCAAGCATTCGGTCGGTATCGTCGGATTTGAGCAAAGAATGGATTTCGCAAACGTTGTCGGAGAGTGCCGCCAAGAGCAGCGTGCGGTTGCTGATGCTTTTGGAACCGGGCAGGGCAACGGTAGAGGGCTTGAGTGTGGAAGCGGGCAGGCGGATGGATTCGGTCATGGGTCAGGATTTCAAATTGTAGACAAAACGATATTATACGCAGGCAAAGGCCGTCTGAAAAATGGAAGTGGCGTTGTAGGCAAGAAAAGCCGGACTCTTTTTGAAAGTCCGGCTTTGGGATGCTCGATATTTTAATGGTTAACCCAAAATATGCATTAACTGGTCAATGTTGAACGTACCTTCGTCAAAGCGGAATTCGCTGACTGAGGGGATTTTTTGACCTTGGATATCGGAATATTGGTGGTCGATGGTAATGAGGTCGTTGTGATTGTTTTCGTTACGAATGGTGATGTTCCAAGTCGTGCCGTCCTTTTCTTTGACGGTTTCGAGTGACAGATCCGAGAGGGAAATGCCTGCTCCGAATTGGATGGCGTTTGTACCGTGATGGTCGAAAATGGTGTCATGGCCTTCGCCGCGATTGAATACGTAGGTATCGTTACCGGCTTCGCCGCGCAATATATCGTCCCCTAAGCCGCCGAACAGTGTGTCGTTGCCTGCGCCGCCGTGAAGGATGTCGTTACCCGCTTCGCCCAACAAGGTGTCGTTACCGGCGCCGCCATACAGCGTGTCGTTGTCTAAACCGCCGTTCAGATGGTCATTGCCACCGCCTCCGTAGAGAATATCGCTGCCGGCATCGCCGTTGATGACGTCGTCTCCGGTGCCGCTGGACAATTTGTCATTGCCGCTGCCGCCGTGAATCTCATCATTGCCCCGGTTGCCGTAGATGATGTCTTCGCTTTCAGTACCTTTGATATGGTCGTCGGCGTGGGTGCCGTTGAATGTGGTTTTGCCGTCGGCAAAGGTTTGGCTGACGCTTGCCTGCCCTAAATTGCTGACATAAAGCATATCCCAGACATCCAGGCTCGGTACGGTGACTTCCAGTGCCACCGGTTTGCCGTTTTCATAGATGACGGAAGATTCCAATGTGTGCATGGATATATCGTCTGAGTCGGGGGAAGCCAGTTGTACGATGGCTTGCTCGGCCTGTTCTGCGCTGATTTCCATATCAAACGGGATTCTGACTTTAGGGTTGTCGAGTTTCAGCGTGTGGTGGTTGGAGCTGTTCCAATTGGTGTCTTTGTCGAGGCCTGCGAGATTGATTAATTGGACAACTCGGCTGCCGTCTGCGGTGGCTTTGGTCCATGTATAAACTTTGCCTCCTTCGCCTGAGGTGGAAGTCATGTCGTAGCCGTCGGATGCTACGATGGAGGCATGACTGTCTTTGAGTTCAACCAAGCCTTCGCCGCGCAACAGCTCCTCATAGGCGGTAATGAATTGTTGATAGTTGAATTCTGATTTGGCCAGGGCTTCGTTGGTTTTGAGCGTTTGAGCGGGATAGTATGGATCTTGCAAAATACCAAAACCATGTGCGTTTTTATCCGGGTGGTTGTTTAATGCGGCAACAGTCATGTGGTAGCCGCCACTCGCTGCGATAACGGCATCGACCAGCAATTCGTTGTCCGGATTGAGTTCGGAAGAATGATCTTCCGGGTGGGTACCTTTTTGAGTATAGGCGGCAATAATCGGGGAAACGTGATTGTAATCGTACAGACGGCCTACCAAGCGTTTAAGCTCGGCATAGTTGTGGTTTTCATAATGGGTATTTCCGGCTGTATCTTTAAAATCGCGTGGCCAGATTTCTGAGTAAGGAACATCCATGCCGGTGGTGGATAAGACATCGGCCCTGCCTGTGCTGATGTCGTTGATCATATAAGTTTGACCGTAATCGTGTAACTTTTCCGCAGCCGCGGCTGACAAATCGTCATAACCGTCAGACATTCTGAAGTTTTCAGTCTTTTGGCCGTTTTGTATTTTATAAACGAGGTTATCACCCATGGTATCGGCCTGCCAGCCGTCGAAGCCGCCTGTTTTCAGGGCTTTGATCATGGTGTTGACGATATAGTTTTGCCAGCTTTTGTCGGCAGGATCGACGAATTGTTGTACGGATGTTTTGGTTTCTGCACCGGCTTTGCCGAAGTTGGAATGCTCTTGGGCATTGTAGAGTTTGACATTATTTAAAATGTCTTTGATGGCCGGGTTATCGAGTTCGTCATTGGAGGCAGCGTTAAGCATATTGTAGAGCATGGCACTGCCGCCTTTTTCGTGAATTTTATTCACGAGGTTTTTAATCAGCAGGGTATCGATTTGGGGAGGGTTGGGTTTGCCGTTGTTGACAGCCCAAGTCGCCCATTCTTGCTTGAAGCTGTTGACATTTGGAAATGGATTGGAGGTTGTGTCGTACACATCATAGAAGAAATAATTGTTGATGTGCATTTGTGCCAGCTGATCGATATTGTTTTGATAACCTTCGAGCTGGTCATTGGTCATGGAGTTGTTTCGTTCTGCCGAATTATCGTTAGATCCCGCCACTACGCCATAGCGGGGGAAAATGGTCCAGTCGTCTTCGACAGACAATCCCAGGGTTTTGCTGGTGTGGTTGCCGGTGTTGTCAACGGTTTCTACTTTGATGACGTAGCCCGAATTGGGTGAAAAAATATCGGAAGAAAGTTTGACGGAGGTTGCGTCCAGATGATCCAATTTTTGGATTTCCGTACCCAAATGGCTGACGGTAACAGAGGTGATTTTGTCTGTCGCATTGGAGATGTTCAGAATAACATCATCGCCGTTGGTATAGGCTGCCTTGTTAAAGAGAATAGTCGGTAAAGGGGCTGTTTTTGCTTCAGTTGTCATGCTGTATATTCGCTTCTAAATATTATATTTTGAAATTGCCTTAACAAATTAATATCACTTAAGTTGTTGATATGGATAATTGTTAAGACTTTTTAGTAGGAAGAGCGGAAAATAAGTTCCCCGTTTGATAGCAAATATCTAAAATAATTCGGGTTATGATTGAAATTCAAAAAGGCCGTCTGAATGCTTTGTTATTCGAAAGGCGGTTTTTTGCAGGCATATAACCAAACACCATAAGAAAATCAGAAACCATTCTTTCCTATTTTTTCAGACGGCCTTTAATATCGGCGGACAATCATTGATAAAAGCAAGAACACGACCATGAGCCATTATCCTTTGTTTGCCGATTTGAGAAACCGCCCTGTTTTACTGGCAGGCGCGGGCAAGGTTGCCGAGCGCAAGGCGGAAAGCCTGTTGTCTGCCGGAGCGCGCGTGCGCGTTGTTGCGGAAACTTTAAATCCTCAGTTTCAGCAATGGGCGGAAGAAGGGAAAATAGTTTGGCTGGGCGGCCTGTTTGAAGAAGCCATGCTGGACGAGGTGTATTTCGTTATTGCGGCGACGGATGACGGTGTGTTTAACCGCCGTGTTTTTGAAGCGGCGGAACGACGGGCGAAATTGTGCAATACGGTGGATACGGCGGACTTGTGTTCGTTTATCGTGCCTGCCGTGGTGGATAGGGGGCCGTTGAAAATAGCCATATCCAGCGGCGGTACTGCGCCTGTATTGGCGCGGAAATGGCGGCAGATGATCGAGACATTGATTCCGCTGCATACGGGTACAATGGCGCGTATTGCCGGCAAATGGCGTGAGAAGGTTAAGCAAACGCTGAATAATGTCGAACAACGCCGTTATTTTTGGGAAAAGTTGTTTGACAGCCGTTTCGGTATTTTTGCGGCTCAAAACAATATCGAGGCGGCGGAACGCGAATTGATTACGCAGTTAAACCGGGAAACGCCGTTTGGCGGCGAAGTGGTTTTGGTGGGCGCAGGGCCGGGCGATCCTGGCTTGTTGACCATACATGCTTTGCAGGCGATTCAGGCTGCGGATACGGTGTTTTACGATGCTTTGGTGTCGGATGAGATTTTGGCGATGGTGCGTAAAGATGCGGTGAAAATAAGCGTGGGCAAACGCGCCGGTGCGCATCATGTCCAGCAGGAAGAAACCAACCGTCTATTGGTTGAACATGCTCAAAAAGGCGAGCGCGTGGTGAGGTTGAAAGGCGGCGATCCTTTTGTGTTCGGGCGCGGCGGGGAGGAAGTGCAAACCCTGCATCAGGCCGGAATTGCCTACCGCATTGTGCCGGGCATTACTGCCGCGCTTGGTGCCACTGCTTATGCCGGTATTCCGTTAACCCATCGTGATTGCGCCCAAAGTGCTTTATTTGTGACCGGCCATAGCAAACACGAGGGCAGTCAGCCCGATTGGCAGACTTTGGCTTTAAGCCGCCAAACGCTGGTGATCTATATGGGTACGCTTAAAGCGGCTGAAATTGCGGAAAAACTGATGGCTTATGGTAGACAGCCTTCTACGCCTGTCGCCGTGATTTCCAATGGGACTTTACCGCATCAAACCGTGCGGACAGGCCGTCTGAAAGATTTGGGTTTGTTGGCCGCCGAAGCGGAGCGTCCGGCTTTAATGGTGATTGGCGAAGTGGTTGCCCTGCGCAATGAGATGAAATGGTTCGGAGAAGGTATCGAATATTTCGAAGAAGCCGCGTAAAGAGAATGGATTAAATCAGGCCGTCTGAACATTGGTTTCAGACGGCCTTGCCTTATTTAAAAGCTTGGCAATATTGCTGATAACGTTCTGCCAGTCCGTATAGAATGAGTGCGGTCAGCCCCCAGATGTCGTAGTGTTGGAAAGGCAGGGCGGGGAGGGCGAGGGTTTGATTGTTGTGATGAAGTTGGCGGAATGTGTAGTTTTGCAGGTTTAAGGCGAAGTCCAAAGGCAGATAAAAAATTTCTGCTACTTCGTCGGGATTGGCTTTGGGGTTGACGGGCTGGACGCAAATTGCTGGAACAGGCGTAACACGGTAGCCGGAAGGTGTGTCATAAAAGGGTAGCGGCGTAAAAGTTTGCCATACGGTAATCGGAATGGCGGTTTCTTCATAAGCCTCTCTTAACGCCGTTGCCGTTAGGCTGTCGTCTTGGGCATCTTCGCGGCCGCCGGCAAAGGCGATTTGCCCGGTGTGTTGCCTTAAGGTATCGGCTCTTTTAGTCAGTAAAATTTGCCACATTCCTTCATGCAAGACAATGCCGACCAAAACGGCTGCTTCTTTGACCGTTTCAGCGGTAACTAATTGATTTCGCTCTGCTTGCATACGGCTGCTGAAGTGTGAAGCTTGAGTGAAGAAATGGATAATTTGGTCGGTATTCATCTTTGATGCTGATGGTTTTATGCAGATGAGGATTACACAAGGTTTACGGTTGCTGTGTCAACAAAATAGGGTGCGTGTGTTACAGTTATGCCTGAATGATAAATAAAACTTTGCATCTGTTCTGCAAGTGCTTAGGCCGTCTGAAAATGTCGGCATGTTCTCAAAAAGGATAGTTATGTTGTTTTCTCCATCCCGTATTCGAGTAGCAGCTGCGGCTGTCATGATGTTGTTTGCTACACAAACTTTTGCTGCGCCCGGCGATTCAAATACAGTTTTTGAATCGGCTAAGATTATCAAAAAGAAAAGCCGCGCCGACCGTTTTTCTCCTGAAGAGCGCGAGCAGGAACGGATACGTCTGTTGGGTATACAAAACCGCACCTCGCAGGTTTTCACTTTGTTAAATTCAGAACTGGCCCTGCAAAAGGGCGATGCGGCTTCTGCGCTGTTTACTTATATTTTGACTTTGCATCGCACCAAATCTCCCGAAGTGGCCGAACGCGCTTTGGAGATGGCGGTTTCGTTAAACGCGTTTGAACAGGCTGAAGCCATTTACCAAAAATGGCGCGAAATCGAGCCGGAGCCTGGTGAAACACAAAAGCGTATGACTTGGTTGCGTAATTTGCTGCTGGGCAAAGCCGATAAGAATTTGAGCGGATTGGACAAGGTGATTGCCGGCGGTAGTGAAGATGAGCAAAAGCGCGTGTTCCTGCTTTTGGCGCAAACCGCAGCCCAACAGCCGAATCTGACTAGCGACGCGGTCAAACAGGTACATAAAACGGCCTTGAATTATCAAGACTTCCCTGAAGCGGCGATTGCGGATGCAATTTTTAGTGCAAAAGACGGTCAAAAGAAACACGCCATTGCGGCATTGCAGCGATTGGCCAAGTTGGACAACGAAATTTTGCCGCCGACTTTTGTTACATTGAGACTGATGGCGCAACGGCATCCTGATATTCTGGACGGCTTTTTCAAAGAGACAGACACCAAAACCTTATCTCCGATTTGGCAGGAGTTGGACATTGCCAATTTGATCGCTCATGGTCAAAATGATAGGGCATTCAAGCGTTTGCAGACTTTATTGGAAGAAAATCCCAACCCTGATTTGTATATTCAGGCCGCCTTATTGTCAGCGAGCAAGACAGAAAATATTTCTGCGGTAAACAGTTATCTGGAAAAGGCTTATAAAGCCGGTACGGAAGAGCAGCGCAGCCGTGCGGCGTTGATTGGTGCGGTTTCATATAATGATGTAGAAGAATTGGCCAAAGCCAAACAATGGCTGGATAAGGTAACGGCTACGGCTTATACATTTGATAAAACCATTTTGGCTGCTTCCATCGAAGCCAAACAGGGCAACCATAAAGAGGCTTGGGCTTTGGTGCAACGCGCACAAAAAATGCCCGAGCAAAGAGGACGATATTTTGAAGCTAAGGATTTGTTGAGTACGGCTTTGTTCGTATTGTCTAAAAATACCAATCTTCAAGAATCGTTGAACGCTTTGAACAGCTTGGTAAGTTCCACCGAAAAATCCTTGAAAACTCAAGCTTCTCCGGAGTTGCTTGCCAATGTGTTGTATCAGCGTTCGATGACGTATGAAAAACTGAATCAGCCAGGCAAGGCGATTGCCGATTTGCGCCGTGTGGTAGAGCTGTATCCGGACAATCCGCACGGTTGGAATGCTTTGGGCTATACCTTGCTGTCCAACGGCAAGGATTTGGAAGAAGCGTTTAAAATGGTTCAGACGGCCTATCAAATGGAGCCGGAAAGCGCAGCCATTAATGACAGTGTGGGCTGGGCTTATTATCTTAAAGGCGATGCCCAAATGGCTTTGCCGTATATCCAATATGCCTACGAAAAAGAACCTGAAGCTGAAGTAGCCGCACATTTGGGCGAAGTCCTATGGACGCTTGGAGATCAAGAGAAGGCCAAAGAAATCTGGAATGACGGTTTGAAACGCGGAAGTAATCTCCGAGTATTAAAAGAGACAATGTCCAAATTCGGTATAACGCCCAGCAAACCGCATACTCAAAAACACAAATAAAACCAAAAGGCCGTCTGAAAAGCGTTTGATTTCAGACGGCCTATGAAGGAATATCCATGAATTTAAAACAAATATCATCGGTTGCAGCCTTATTGCTTTTAGCTGCCTGTGCGCAGCCAAACCTGCCTCAGCAAAACAGTTGGCAAGCGGCAGAGCAGGTGCAGGATTTTAGCGCAGATGGTCGTTTGGCTGTCAAAGTGGAAGGCAAAGGCTCTTATGCCAATTTTGACTGGACTTATCAGAACGCGGTTCAAACCATTGATGTCAATACACCGTTGGGTAGTACCGTAGGCCAGCTGTGCCAAGACAGCGAAGGCGTATTGGCAGTAGACAGTAAGGGTAAGGTTTATCAGGCGGAAACGGCTGAAGAATTGAGCAGACAGCTTTTGGGCTTTGCTTTGCCGGTTCAATATCTGCATATTTGGGCAGATGGCAAACGCGTTGCCAATGCGCCATACAAAATCCTGTCTGACGGCCGACTGGAGCAGTTTGACTGGACAATATCGCGCACATTAAATAGCTCGGGACAACCCAAAACGCTTCAACTTGAGAATGCCAAGTTTAATATCCGCTTGGTGTTCGACACGGTAAACCACTCTTTAGATAAAAATGGACAAACCCGATGCGCAGCACGCAAATAGAGGATAACATGTCTGTTTCAGCGGAAATCCAAGCCTTTCCTGCACCGGCCAAATTAAATTTGGATTTGAGGATTACCGGTCGCAGGAGCGATGGTTATCATAATTTGGAAAGTATTTTCTGTTTGATCGGCTTATACGATACCGTTCATCTGAAAATGCGTACCGATGGGCAAATTATTCTACATACGCCGGTTGAAGGGCTTAAGCCTGAGCAAGACTTGACTTATCGGGCGGCTAAATTATTACTGCCCTATGCAAGCGTACCGTACGGCGTCGAAATCTGGTTGGATAAAGTGATTCCGACGGGTGGTGGATTGGGTGGTGGCAGCTCCGATGCGGCCACTGTCTTAATGGTTTTAAACCAATGGTGGCAATGCGGCTTGAGCAGGCAGCAACTGATTGATTTAGGTGTAAGTCATGGTGCGGATGTTCCTTTTTTTATTTTTGGCAGAAGTGCTTTTGCCAAAGGTGTGGGCGAGAAGCTGGCTGAAATAGATGTTCCTAAACAATGGTATGTTATCGTTAAGCCCCCCGTCCATGTGGCAACAGCTAAAATTTTTGCACATGAAGGCTTGACACGGGATTCTAAACCCAGCATAATGCCGACTTTCCAATCATTACAGCCGTTTCAAAATGATATGCAGGCGGTTGTATTTCAGGAATATCCTGAAGTTTGGAAGGCTTATGTTGAGTTATCCCAATATGGTCATGCATTAATGACCGGTTCCGGGGCATGCTTATTTATAGCATGTGAATCTCATCAAGAAGCAAATACAATTTACCAACAGGTTTCTCAATTATATGAAGCTTATTGTGTGGAAGGATTAGATATTCATCCGCTGTTTCATATAATTTAGTAAGTTGGGGAGTCGTCAAGCGGTTAAGACACTGG
>NZ_KV800115.1:0-34653 GCF_001810165.1 Neisseria sp. HMSC070A01
ATGATGCGGAGTGTAAGCCTTTTATGGGGTAGGAGAATTGAAGAGGAGAGATCTAACAGAATAAACCTCAAGTAGCAAAGAGAGGAGATGAAATATTTAGTCTTATCAGATTGGCACACTATCAATTTTCAGACGGCCCTTTGTTATAATCTTCTCTTTCCCTGAACATAAAACTGGTCGTCTTATGGAAGTCATCCAATACCCAAATTCCCCTTTCAAACTCCACCAACCCTTCCCCCCAGCCGGTGACCAGCCTACTGCCATTGCCGGCCTGCTCGAAGGGCTTTCAGACGGCCTGGCCTATCAAACTCTGCTCGGCGTAACCGGTTCGGGCAAAACCTATACCATGGCGAACGTCATCGCCCAAAGCGGCCGACCCGCTATCATTATGGCGCACAACAAGACCCTTGCTGCCCAGCTCTACGCCGAAATGCGTGAATTTTTCCCCGAAAACGCAGTGGAATATTTCGTCTCCTACTACGACTATTATCAGCCCGAAGCCTATGTGCCCAGCCGCGATTTGTTCATCGAAAAAGACAGCGCGATCAACGAACACATCGAACAAATGCGCCTTTCCGCCACCAAGAACTTGATGACGCGCGACGACGTGATTATCGTCGCCACCGTGTCCGCCATTTACGGTATCGGCGACCCGACCGAATATCAACAAATGGTGTTGTCCGTCAAAGAAGGCGACACCATCGAGCAGCGCGACATCATCGCTACGCTCGTTTCCATGCAGTACGAACGCGGAGATTTAGACTTCAAACGCGGCAGCTTTCGCGTGCGCGGCGACGTGATTGATGTGTACCCCGCCGAAAGCTCCGAAAATGCCCTACGCATCAGCCTGTTTGACGACGAAATTGACCGCCTCGATATGTTCGATCCGCTTTCAGGTAGCCTTATCCAACGTGTCGGCCGCTATACCGTCTTCCCGTCCAGCCACTACGTTACCCCGCGCGAAACCGTATTGCGCGCCTGCGAGTCCATCAAAGAAGAGCTGCGCGAACGCATCGAATTTTTCGCCCGCGAACAACGCCCCGTCGAACAACAACGCATCGAACAGCGCACACGATTCGACCTCGAAATGCTCTACGAAATGGGCTTCTGCAAAGGCATCGAAAACTACTCCCGCCACTTCTCCGGCAAAAAAGAAGGCGAACCGCCTCCCACGTTGATGGACTACCTGCCCGACAACGCCATCATGTTCATCGACGAAAGCCACGTTACCGTTACCCAAATCGGCGGCATGTACAAAGGCGACGCATCGCGCAAGCAAAACCTCGTCGATTACGGCTTCCGCCTGCCTTCCGCACGCGACAACCGACCGCTCAAATTCCACGAATTTGAAAAAGTCATGCCGCAAACCATCTTCGTTTCCGCCACCCCCGCCAAATACGAAGAAGAACACGCTGGACAAGTCGTCGAACAAGTCGTCCGCCCCACAGGGCTGGTCGACCCCCAAATCATCATCCGCCCCGTCGCCACCCAAGTCGATGACTTAATGAGCGAAATCAACGACCGCATCCAAAAAGGCGAACGCGTGCTCGTTACCACCCTCACCAAACGCATGGCGGAGCAACTCACCGACTATTACAGCGAACTCGGCATCAAAGTGCGCTACCTGCATAGCGACATCGACACCGTAGAGCGCGTTGAAATCATTAGAGATTTGCGGCTCGGCCTGTTTGACGTACTTGTCGGTATCAACCTCTTGCGCGAAGGCTTGGACATCCCTGAAGTCTCCCTCGTCGCCATCCTCGACGCCGACAAAGAAGGCTTCCTGCGCTCCCACCGCAGCCTGATTCAAACCATGGGCCGCGCCGCGCGCAACGTGAACGGCGTCGCTATCCTGTACGCCGACAAAATCACCGACTCCATAAAAGCCGCCATCGACGAAACCGAACGCCGACGCGAAAAACAGATTAAATTCAACGAAGAACACGGCATCGTGCCGCAGCAGATTAAAAAACAAGTCAAAGACATCATCGACGGCGTGTACCACGAAGAAGACAGCGGTAAAGGTCGTCTGAAAGGCAAAAACAAGGTTAAAGTCGGCGAAATCCACAACGAAGAAGACGCGATTAAAGAAATCGCCAAACTCGAAAAAGCCATGCAGCAGGCGGCTAGGGATTTGCAGTTTGAAGAGGCTGCTGTGTTGCGGGATAGGATTCGGGGGATTAAAGAGAATTTGTTGTTTGGGGCAGAGTGACGGATAAGTTTGATATTATTCTTGAAATTTATGTAAATAGTCCAATTTATATACAGATGATCTTCAATCTAAATAAATTAGAGGAGCTGTGATGGATAATGCTTTTTGTACTATAAATAACCAAACTTACAATGCGTATCAATTTTCTCAACTTGATATAGGGACTATCTCTCAATTAAGGAGATTCCTTGAATGTCCGACTTGCCATGCTCCCGCTTTTTTTAGAAAAGCGGCTAGAAATGGGCAGGCTGCCTGTTTTGGAGCTCGCCCTCATAATGATGGGTGTATTGAAAGTGCTCCATTAAGTAGATTGATCAATGGAGAAAATGATGATGAAGATGTTTTGCATAATGATGGGCAGCGGATTGTATTAGACCTTAACTATGGTGCAGCAGAAGCAGTAAATCATATTAATGATGATATGAATGAAAATGGAGCAGGGAGAGGAGTACGATTTAGAGGAAATGGTAATCGTCCTAATGCAGTAGCCCATCGCCGTTTAAGTACTATGTTAAGAAGCCTAGTTATTAATCCAGTGTTTCGAGTTTCAGAACAAGAGATTGAAATTGAAGATGAAATTCGAACTATATCTAATTTTTTTGTCTCATTCCATGAGATTAACCAAACTCATATAGGCCGGTTTTGTGGATACTGGGGGCAAATTGCTGATGTTAAAGAGGGAAATTATGAGGCTATTTGGCTTAATTCTGGTACGCGAGATGATGTTAGTCTATGCTTGCCGTCACAAATGCAACGAATTTTCTTCGAACGATTTGATATCAATGATGTGGAAGATTTAGTGGGATCTTATATTTTATGTTTGGGAAATTTAAAAATATCGCAAAATAATAAAAAATATATTGTGATTGATGAATTAGCATTTGTAACTTGTTATTAAAAAGCAGCAAGCCGTAGTCCGCTTCTCTACCAACCGCGTGCCACCCTACCTGCGAACGGCACAAACTTTAAAACCGAGGTGTAGGGTGTGTGCGGTACGCACGCACGCGTTTTTTGCCGTTCAAACCATTGGTTCAAACTTTCAGACGACCTCAAACGTCGTCTGAAAAACTCTTAGAGCAAAGGTCGTCTGAAAACCGTGAATCCGTTTTCAAACGACCTTTGTTTCATTTCAGGCAACGAATATAATAACGCATAGGCTGATTCCCACCAGTTGATTCAAAGCCCAACGATAATCCATTTAAAAAAAGAATCCGACCATCATGACCTATCCGCAAGCCTTGCAACAACTTCAATATTGGCTCGCAAACAGCCAAGCATCTCACGCCAACCATCTGAATTTTAATGTACATCCCCTTTCAACTGATGAATTGCAGGCGATACGCGGATATACGCAGAACAAGCTGCCTGAAAGCTATTATTTATTTTTACAGCAATGTGGCACGGGGGATTTTTTCTATTCGTGGTACATCAGCATGATCGATCAAACCGTATCGCAAACGCCCAAAATAGAAATCTACAATCTCGTCCAACTGCAAGAACAAAATCTCTATTACCAACAACTATTGCGCGAAGAACTTGACGACCTGCCGCCTGACGAACACCCCGACATAGGCGAAATCTTTATTATCGGAGCGCATCACAGCATGGGAGATTGGTTCGGCTTCGACCTTTCCCGTACCGAACCTAACTTCGATATTTTTATCCACGATGCTGCCAATCCCGCCACCTATGCCGAAGAGGCCCAATGGCGACAGTTTGAAGATTGGATCATCCGTTGCGTGGAAAGTAAGGGAGAAGATACGCTTTAAATGGTGGCATAAGTAAAACACAGTGAGGTAAAGTGGGTACTCATTAGCCATGTATTTCTGCTAACCATGCTTGAGTGGCTACGCCAAACAATAAGGCCGTCTGAAAACCATTTAAAGTTTTCAGACGGCCTTATTGTTTATATTGCTTCAAAATCTAGCAGTCAAACTCGGCGATTACCGGTGCGTGGTCGCTGGGGCGTTCTTGGGCGCGGGTTTCTAGGTCGACGGTGACGTCGGTAAGGTTGGCGGCAAGTTCGGGGCTGGTGAGGATGTGGTCGATACGCAGGCCGAGTTTGCGTTGGAACATGGCGCCGCGGTAGTCGAACCAGGTGTAGAACGCGCCTTCGGGGTGGACTTTGCGCAGGCTGTCGGTCAGGCCGAGGTCGAGCAGGTTTTTAAACCATTGTCTTTCGATGGAGGAACAATGGATTTTTTCGTGCCATTTTTCGGGGTCGTAGCAGTCGGCATCGGCCGGGGCGATGTTGAAGTCGCCGAGCAGGACGAGTTTGGGGTGGGCGGCCATTTCGGCGCGGACGAACTCGGTCAGTGCGGCAAACCATTGTTCTTTGTATTGGAATTTGGGGCTGTCCAGTGCTTCGCCGTTGACGCAATAGACGTTGATGACACGCACGCCGTTGATGGTGGCGGCAATGACGCGGCGTTGCGGGTCGTCGGGGAGGGCGGGCAGGCCGCAATGTACGTCTTGCGGTTCGTGGCGGCTGATGATGGCGACGCCGTTGTAGGTTTTTTGGCCGCTCCAGACGCAGTGCCAGCCCATCATTTGCAGGGCGGCGGCCGGGAATTTGTCTTGGTCGAGTTTGAGTTCTTGTAAGGCGAGGATGTCGGCTTGGTGGTCGGCCAGCCAGTTTTGTACTTGGGGCAGGCGGACGTTGAGGGAATTGACGTTCCAAGTGGCGATTTTCATGATGTTTCCGTGTGTGCTGTTGGGTGGGAGGGCGGTGGATTGCGCCTGTGGGCATGGGCGGTATTGTATAGCGGATTGGTTTATTTTTCGATATGGGCTGAAAGGGGCAGGCCGTCTGAAAGCTGATGTTTCAGACGGCCTTGTTGTTGTGATGTGGAATAATTTGTTTATTCGGCTGGGTCTTTGAGTGTACGCAGGGTATTGAGGATGGTGGCGGCTTCTTCGGAGATGAGGTGATATTCGATGATGCGGTGGTAGCGCGTGAAATCGATGATGCCTTCGGTGCGCAGGCGTGCGAGGTGGTTGGCGATGCCGGTCGGGGAAGAGCCGAGTGCTTGTGCCAGTTCGGTAATGCTGCGGTCGTCGTCGAGCAGCAGGAAAAGGATGGCCATGCGTTCGGGGTTGGCAATCAGTTTGAGAATGGTAGAGAGACGTTTGATTTCCATGTTTTTGTTCCTTTTATTATATGAACGCTTGATATTGGTTAAATTGGGATGATTGTAGTTCTTATTACGATTATTCTTATAATTCAAAATCTTAAGTTGGAAGTGTACACGGTTCTGTAAATTTTGAGGGTATTGTGTTGCAATTTTTTTGTTAATTTTTGATATTTTGTTTCGGTTGCGAAACTGGATTGAAAAGAGACGAAAAGGCCGTCTGAAATGTTCCGTTGCAGATGATTTTGCTGACGGATGTTTCAGACGGCCTTTGATTTGGCTTTAAGTTGTTTTTTCTTTTGCGGTTATTTGGTTTGGATGGATTAATTGGTTTTAAACGAATAATGGGTTTTTATGCCAAAAGCTATGCGTCAAGGGCTTCGGCCGCTTGGGCGTGTTGTCGAAATGCGACTACTTTTTCTTCCAGCCTGCGGTCATGGCGAAGGTGATGGGATCGTAGTATTTCGGCAGCTTGGACGGAATGCCCACATCGTTACGGTACACGACGCGGTAGCGGTCGGCGAACCAGTTTGGAACGATGGTGTATTGGTGGCGGATCAGTCGGTCGAGCGCGCGCGAGGTGGTTTGCAGCTCTTGGCGGTTGGTGAAGCTGTTGAAATGGGTCAGCAGTTTTTCAACCGCGGGATGACAGACGCCGGACAGGTTGCGGCTGCCTTCGGTTTTGGCGGCGGCGCAGCTGAAGTAGTCGTATTGCTCGTTGCCGGGGCTTTCGCTGTTGCCGTAGTAGCCGGTGGTTACGTCAAAATCGAAGTCGTTCATGCGTTTTTGGTACACGGCGGAATCGGCGGTGCGCACGTTCATGGTAATGCCGATTTTGGCGAGGTCGCGCTGCCATTTGGCGGTAATGCGTTCGTAGTTTTTGCTTGGGGCGAGGAATTCAAAGGTCAGCGGTTTGCCTTGTTTGTCGACTGCTTTGCCGTTTTTGTATTGATAGCCGCCTTTTTCAAGCAGGGCGCGTGCTTTGAGCAGGTTCGGGCGCACGCCCAGTTTGGGGTCGGTAACCGGCGGCATAGGAACGTCTTGATCCAATACGCCGTCGGGCAGCTTGGTGCCCAATGATTTGAGCAATGCGGTTTCTGCACGGTCGGGTTTGCCGGTTGCGGCCATGGTGCTGTTGGTGAAGAAGCTGTCGGTGCGGCGGTATGCGCCGTAGAAGATGCGGCTGTTGACGCTTTCGTAGTCGAAACTTTCAATCAAGGCGCGGCGGACGTAAATATTGTCCAAGGGCTTGTGGCGCATATTGATGACGAAGCCTTGCATGCCGGCGGTGCTGTTTTGCAGCCATTCGTGTTTGGACAGGTTGCGTTTTTTGAGGACTTCGTCGGAGTAGGCGCGCGCCCAGTTGCGGGCGACGTTTTCTTGTACGAAGTCATATTGGCCGCCTTTTAACCCTTCGATGCGGACGACTTCGTCTTTGACGTATTTGATGCGGATGTGGTCGTAGTTGTAGCGGCCTTTGCGTACGGGCAGGTTTTGCGCCCAGTAGTTTTTGTCGCGGACAAACTCGCTGATGCGGCCATTTTCGGCTTTGGCAAAACGGTAGGGGCCGGAGCCGATGGGCAGGCTGTTGGGCGCGGCGGCCAGGCCTTTGGGATAGCTTTTATGCGAGAAGACGGGCAGGCTGCCGAGAATCATGTGCAATTCTGAGTTGCGTTGCTTGAAGCGGAACACGACGGTGCGGTCGTTGGGCGTTTCTACTTTGGCCACGTCGCTCCAGTAGAAGTGGTACATGGGGGCGGCGGCTTTGTCTTTGGTCAGGATATTAAATGAAGCGGCAACGTCTTTGGCCAAAACAGGGTCGCCGTTGTGGAATTTGGCTTTGGGGTTGATTTTGAAGGTAACGGAAAGGCCGTCAGGCGCCAGGGCGATGTCTTCGGCAATCAGGCCGTAAACGGCGTAAGGTTCGTCCATGCTTTGCTCGGTCAGGGTGTCGAGTGTCAGCATGCTGATGCCGTATTCGTGGTTGCCTTTGAGGGTAAAGGGGTTGAGCGTGTCAAAAGCACCGAGGAAAGGCGTGGTAAATGTGCCGCCTTTGGGGGCGTTGGGGTTGACGTATTCGAAAGCGGTGAAGTTGGCCGGATATTTGGGCGGTTGGCCGAGGCCTACGCCGTGGGCGGCAAAGGCGGCAGATGGAATCAAACCGAGCAGAGAGAGTAGGGCTGGTGTTTTCATCTATTTTTCCTTGTAGGTTGAATATTGTATTCAGTAGTGTGCCGATTATAGCAAAGGCCGTCTGAAACTTGATATTTTTGCTTTCAGACGGCATCAGGTTTAAGAGGATTGTTTTTTTGTATGGGCGCCGAACTCGGCAAGCGTCATGTTCAAGGTTTCCAAGCAGGGCTGCATGATGTGGTCAACCGTTTGATTGACCTTGTCTTTGTTGAGCGTTTGCGGGCGGTAGACAAAGAGTTTGAACAGCTCCGCCAAGTCGATGGACTCCGCCCCAGTTTTCAAGACCCAGCCTTGGCGGCCGGAATAGACATAACCGTGTCGCGCCAGTTTTTCCAAAAGCTCGCCCAATTCGTCAAAGCCCATATTGATATGCCGTCTGAACTCCTGCACCGGCAACGCCTTGCCGTTTTGTTGGGCAGAATCGAGCAGCAGCAGGATTTTCAATACATCGTCAAAGCGGCCACGCGCATCCAGACTGCGGCGGAACGCTTCGCCGCGCCAGTAGGACAGGGACGAGGTTAAAACCGCGCCGCCCAATACCAGCGTCCATAACAGGTTGAGCCACAACAGGAAAAACGGTACTGCGGCAAATGCGCCGTAAATCGATTTGTAGCCGTCAAAGTTGCCCATGTACCAAGCGAACAAAAAGCGTGCCGTTTCCAAGCAAAACGCCGTTACGGCCGCGCCGACCAAAGCATGGCTGGCCGGTACGAAACGGTTGGGCACAAAGCGGTACAAGCCCCACAGCAGCACCGTAATAAATGAAACCGCAGTGATAACCCTCAGCCATTCCGAGCCGCCCACCAATTGCACCTGGCCGATTACGACCGACAGCCCCACGCCCAAAGACAAAGGCCCAAACGTCAGCAACGCCCAATACACCAAAAACTGCATCATCCAAGGCCGTTGCGAATTGACGCGCCAAATCCGGTTGAACGCATTGTCTATCGTCCGAATCAGCATCAGCGAGGTTACGACCAACATCACACTGCCGATGGCCGTCAGCTTGGTGGCCTTATCGCGGAACGCATTGATGTAGTCAAACACCATATCCGCGCCCTGCGGCACAATGGTGCGGTTGATAAAAGAGACAAATTCCCCCGACCATTGGTCGAAAACGGGGAAGGCCGAAGCGATGACGACCATCACCGTCAACACGGGCACCAAAGCCAAAAGCGTCGTAAACGTCATGCTTGCCGCCACCTGCGGCACACGCTCGTCATCAAAACGGCGCACGACAAACCAAGCAAACGCCACGCCCTTACTTTTCAAAAAATCTTGCCACCATTGCGAAAACGGCATAACCTTTTCCCACTTTTGAATAGAAATTTTTCTTTTCAGACGGCCCGAGTATTCAAAAGGCCGTCTGAAACCTGACAGCATTGTAACGGAAACTCCAAATGAACCCAAATCCCCTGAAAATCCTCGTCCTCTTTTATTCCCAAAACGGCAGCACGCGCAACCTTGCCCGCCAAATCGCGCGCGGTATCGAAAGCGTGGACGGTTGCGAAGCCGTGTTGCGTACCGTTCCCAAAGTTTCCACCGTTTGCGAAGCCGTTGAAAAAGCCGTTCCCGACGAAGGCGCGCCCTACGCGACTGCCGAAGATCTCAAAAATTGCGCCGGCCTCGCGCTCGGCAGCCCGACACGTTTCGGCAATATGGCCGCCGCGATGAAATACTTTATCGACGGCACCATTCCCCTTTGGCTCGGTGCAGAACTCGTCGGCAAACCTGCCACCGTATTCACCAGCACATCTTCTCTGCACGGCGGCCAAGAAAGCACCCTGCTGACCATGATGCTGCCCCTGTTACACCACGGCATGGTCATCAGCGGCATTCCCTATACCGAGTCAGCGCTCAGCAATACCCAAAGCGGCGGCACGCCTTACGGCGCAAGCCATGTTTCCGGCCACGACAGCAAGCCGGCATTGACCGCCGAAGAAAACGACATTGCCTTTGCACAAGGTAAACGTTTGGCAGAATTGGCACGAAAATTGGCAGACTGATTTTTTGTGATAAAAAGATTGAGGCCGTCTGAAAACCTGATGATTCAGTTTTCAGACGGCCTTTTTAGTTATTTATAACTAGCAAACAAATAAATATTTCTAATTAAACAAACTACTTAGAAAATAGGGATTGGAACATAGTTTCATCGGACTACATCTTTTTGATAGAATCTGCCACTAAATTAAAACATCAGCTAACTGGAGAAGCTATGTCACTACCCGTATTTCCCTATGGCAAATTAAGCTTTGCCGTCAGTCTGGCTTTGTGTTCGGCGTATTCTTTCGCAACTGAAGTAGAAAATACCCAGCTGCAAGAACATGTCGATTTGCCGACAGTTACCGTCCAAGGTGTCGGAAAACAGACTACTTCCAACTACACCATTCCCGCATCTTCCGCCGCGACAGGCATCCGCCTGACCCAGCGTGAAACGCCACAGTCCCTGTCTGTCGTAACGGCAAAACAAATCGAAGACCAAGGCTTGGACAGCCTGCAGGACGTATTGAAACAAACACCGGGCGTGTTCCACAGCAAAATGGGCAACAACGTCTCCGGCCATAGCCAATTTATTTCGCGCAGTCAGGCGATTGACAGCATTTCCGTGGATGGCGCGCCCAAATTCCTTTACGACGGTAAAGCCATCCGCCGCGGCACCAATAATCTGGACAGCACGTTGTACGAACAAGTCGTCGTCGTGCGCGGCGCAAGCGGTTTGTCCAACGGCGGTATGGGCGAGCCGGGCGGTACGGTTGCGTTGGAACGCAAAAAACCGACTGCCAAACCTGCCATCAGCGTAGAAGCCGGTGTCGGTTTGTGGAACCACTACCGCTTCGTCCTTGATGCCAATCATCCTCTGAATGCAGACAATACCTTGCGCGGCCGCGCTATTTTGGTCAGCGACCATGGAGGCGATTACCTGCCGAACACATCGCGCCATAATCACACTTTCTACGGTACGTTGTCTTACGATATCACGCCGCAAACCCAATGGCGCCTCGGTACGGAGCTGCATCGTTTCCGCAATACCGGCAGCTCGCGTTTCAGCTATCTGACAGCAGCAGGTAATCGCAAAGACGGATTCAAACCGTTTGAATCTTCGCCACGCAGCAATTCTTCCGCACGCTGGGCATACGGCAAAGACAACAGTGCCGAAGTATTCACTTCCCTTAGCCATGAGTTTGACAACGGCTGGAAACTGACTGGTGATTACAGCCATGTTTCGGGTAAAAACGACATCGTTTCAGGCATTGCCGGTACATTTGAAATCAATCCCGATTACTCTGCACTTTTCACTTCAGACCGCGACCGCAGCAAATACCGCGATCAGAATTTTGCGCTGGCCTTGGACGGCAATTATCCAGCGCTGGGCCGCTCGCACGAGTTCAATGTCGGCATCAGCTATCAGGACAACAAAGAAAACCTGTCTTTCTATGAAGAAGGCGAGTCGATGATTCCCGATTTGCGTAAATTTGACGGCAACATCGCCAAACCCGATATGCCGTATCTGCGCGATGGTTTTTCACGCATGAAAAACCTGTCGGTTTACGGCTCGACCCGTTTCAAACTGACCGACAAACTCGCCTTTATCGGCGGCAGCCGTTTTGTGGATTGGCGTTACCGTTACAGCACCAGCCGTAACAAATTCGCACACAGCAGCCACAAACAAAACGTTTTCATTCCTTATTTGGGCGTAACCTACGACATCGGCGACAATCTGACCGCCTATGCATCCTACACCACCATTTTCCGTCCGCAAGTGCGTTACCTGACTAAGGACGGCGCGGCGCTCAAACCGCAGCGCGGCAAAACCTACGAGACCGGTTTGAAAGCGTCATGGTTTGACGGCCGTCTGAATGCTTCCGCCTCCGTCTTTATGAACAAACGCGACCATTTGGGCGTTGTCGCAGGTAAATTCGCAAATGGCGAGGAATACTACCGTGCAGCCGACAACACCACGACAAAAGGTGTGGAACTCTCTGTCGGTGGCCGCCTGAGCGATAAATGGCTGTTGAATGCGTCTTATGCACGTTCCAAAATCAAAGACAGCGAAGGGGTTCAACTGCATCCGTCTTACCCGGTTCATTTGTTTAAACTCTTTACCGCGTATGACGTGACCGACCGTTTGAACTTGGGTGCCAACGTCAACTGGCAAAGCCGCAGCCACACACTGGACGAATACCCTGCAGACATCAATCCGGCTGCCGCGGCCGCGTTGACCCAACGCCCATACGCCACGCTGGACTTGACCGCGCATTACAAAATCGGCAAATCCACCCGCATCGGTTTGGACTTTGAAAACGTGTTCAACAAACGCTACCGCACCATGCCGGATATTCACGTCTACGGCACGCCGCGTAGTGTGACTGCGACGGTTAAACACACGTTTTAATTGAAAAGAAAAGTAGTAGAGGCCGTCTGAAAACCTGAATGATCGGGTTTTCAGACGGCCTGAATATTCTCTAACATACTGTTTTGATGTTAAACCTGACTAAAATTTGCTCGGTATCTCGAGTGAAGAAATCAAAATGACAGACACAAAAAAGACCGGAACATATCCGGTCTTTTTAATGTTTTCGCACTTACGCTTGGTAACCTTTCGCTTCGGCAAGCAGGGCCAGCAATTCTTCGGTCGTATCCCAACCGATGCAGGCATCCGTAATACTTTGACCGTAAACTTCAGGCTTGTCTTGGCGGCCTTCAACCAAGTGGCTTTCCACCATCACGCCCATGATGTTTTCTTCACCGGCTTTCAACTGTGCCGCAACATCGCGCGCCACATCCATTTGTTTGCGGAAGTCTTTACGGCTGTTGGCATGGCTGCAGTCCACCATCAGTTTGCTGCTCACGCCGGCTTTTTGAAGCTGCGCAACCGCGTCTTTAACGTGTTCCGCGCTGTAATTAGGCTCTTTACCGCCACGCAAAATCGCATGGCAGTCAGGGTTGCCGCTGGTGTGGACAATCGCGGAATGACCGGCTTTGGTTACAGACAGGAAGTGGTGCGGATGATTGGCGGCGCCGATGGCGTCGATGGCGATTTTCAGGTTGCCGTCCGTACCGTTTTTAAAACCGACAGGGCAGGAGAGGCCGCTGGCCAATTCGCGGTGTACCTGGCTTTCAGTCGTGCGCGCACCAATCGCGCCCCAAGAAATCAGGTCTGCGTAGTATTGCGGCGTAATCATGTCCAAGAATTCAGTCGAAGCAGGCATACCCATTTCGTTCAAAGTCAGCAACAATTGACGCGCTTGGCGCAGGCCGTAGTTGATGTCAAACGTACCGTCCAAGTGCGGATCGTTAATCAGGCCTTTCCAGCCAACGGTTGTACGCGGTTTCTCAAAATACACGCGCATCACAATCAGCAGCTCTTTCTCATATTTTTTGCGCAAGGGCAGCAATTTTTGCGCATATTCTACCGCCGCCTTGGTATCGTGAATCGAACATGGGCCGATGATGACCAGCAAACGGTTGTCGCGGCCGTGAACCAAATCCGAAATTTCATGACGTGTTTTATAAACCAAATTGGCAACCTGAGGCGTAACAGGCAGCTCATACAAATGCGCGATTGGAGGTAATAACTCTTTGACTTCTTTAATTTTAATATCGTCAGTAGGGTGGTGTTGGGACATGATGGACTCTCTTGTTTATTTTTGATACAGGTTACAGGTTTTAGCAGAATTAAACAAGGCTTGATTTTTTGTTTTAGCAATTTTATTCTAAAATTTCTTTATTTTAATTATTTTATGAAATTTAAAATCAGTTTATTTGTTCAAATTGATATTTAATGCTGTTATAAAATTTCGTTTATACAATGGAAAAATTAAGGGTTTATCGAAAATATGGGCCGTCTGAAAAAGTTCAGACGGCCTTGTGAGTTTAAAACAGTCAAAATAGAGATTGCATCACAGTGTGGGCAATATGGCTTTGGTTTCTACTTGTCAGAACGTTTTGCTCAATTCGACAAACATTTTGGTTTTGCCGTATTCGTAGAATTTGTCGTTGCTCCATGTTTTGTTGTGGGCAATGGTCAGGCGCGGGGTGATGCCTTTGAAATGGAGGGCGCGGTGCCATACGCTCAGGGAGGCGGAGGCTTCTTTGTCGCGGCGGTTTTGTTCGTTGCTGAAGAAGCCGGGGGCTTGGTAACGGCGTTGGGCGGCGCTGAGGCGTAGGACGGTGGAGAGGCCTTTGGGCCATTCTTGTCCCCATGTGCCGCGCAGGGCGTAGCGGTTGAAGCTGTCGCTTTTGTCGTCGCGGTTGCGTTCGCGGTAGAGGTCGATACCGGCTACCCAGTATTGGCGCGCGTTGCGGTAGTAAATGATGGAATTGCTGAGCAGTTGGCTGGTGTTGTCGGAATGTTCGCGGCGGCTGTTTTTCAGACGGCCTGCTTCAAATGCGCTGAGGGTTTGCAGCTTGGGTTGCCACCAATGGTTGTAGTGAAGGCGTGCGCCGTTGGTGTAGGTGTAGGGGTCGTTGCCGTAGAAGCGGCGTTCGTGGAACGGAGTAATGCCGATATCGCTGCGCTGGTCGGCGTAGCCGATGCCTGCCGAGAAGCGTGTGGTGAGGTCGTTGTAGTTGGTGTGTTTGGGATAGATTTTGCCGTAATGGTCTGCACCTGCCGTGGCATAGAAGCCGCGGGGCAGCGACCATTTTTTTTCTGCACCGATTTGGTAATGGACGGCGGTGGCATCGATGGGTTCGGGGAATGTCCAGCCTCGGAAACAGTCGTCGTCAGGATAGACAAGGCGCACGGCGCGGCATTGTTCGTCGTTCAGGTGGTTGCCCAGACGGCGTTGGCCGGGAGCTTGGTTGATGTTTTGTTCGCGCGTGATGTTCAGGCCGGCGTTGAATTGCCATGAGTCGCGTTCGCGCAGGGCTTTGCGGTAGGTTTCGATGCGTTCTTGCAAGGCGGGCGGGAGGGATTCGGTTTGCAGTTTGTCGAACTGGTCGGCCGCGGCTTCGTTTTGTTTGTCTTCAAACAAGGCGGTTGCAAGCTGCCAGCGGACGGCGGAAGCGTCGGGCTGCTCGGCGATAAAGCGGCGGTAATGGCCGATGGCTTCGGCGGCTCGCCCTTCGGATTGGGCAAGCAAACCTTTGGCATAGCGCGCCATGGCGCGGTCGTGTTCTGGCCATTGTTCGTAAATTGGCAAAACGGCTTTGATGCCGGGGATATTGTGGGCGACGACGGCGGAATACATGGCGCGTGCCAGTAATTCGGTGTTGGCAAGCAGGGTGTCGGCATCGACGTTGATGATTTTTTCAGACGGCCTGTTTGTCTGTTCGGCAGGGATGTTGTGCGCTTCGGGTTGCAGGGGTTCGGCTGTGTTGACTTGAAGCTCGGGTTTTACGTTGGGCGGCACATCGGCGGCGTAAAGGGAAAGGGGCAGGATGGTAAGGAGGAGCAGACGTTTTTTCATGGCAATGTTGGGGATGTTATCGGTATAAGTGGGCAGATTGTACAATGTTTTGAGTTGGAAATTTTGTAAACTGACGGTCATTTTATCTGAATCAAGGCGACAAAAGGCCGTCTGAAACCTGATGGGATTTCAGACGGCCTTTGTTTACGGTTTGGATTTAGTTTTTGTCCAAATCTAAATCAGCTTTGTATTCGATACGGCCTTGGCCTTTGTCTTCGATGGAAACGTCCAGCTCTTGTTTGCCGCGTTTGAATTTCAGATCGGCATCGTCGTGTTTGATTTCGGACTCGACCACATGGAAACCTTTGCTGCGCGCGTGGGCGATCACTTTTTTGGCCAGGGAAGGAATGGAATTGTGTCGGCCGGAAAGTTCGGCTTCGTATTCAAACTCGCCGTCGCCTTGATGGTCGGCTTTGATGGTGTGTGAGCCTGCCGGACGGTAGATTTCGGAAGGCAGCGGGGAGGCGAATGCCGTGGCGGAGAAAAGAGCCAAAATGCCGGTGGCCAGTAACGATTTTGCTTTGGTCATCGGTTTTCCTTTCTGAAAAGGGTTTGGAGAACGACATCATCTTATCGGCATGCCTGTAGGGCGGCAAGCGGATAAACTCGATTTTACGCGCGGCTACATGATTTGTTTGGAAGGCGTTGATTCTTTGCTTTGGGCCGGTGTTTGCTTGCAGAAAAATACTGAAAGTAAAGGCTTAGCCGAGAAAGAACAATTCGCCGCCGTGTGCCTTCAGCCATTGTTTGGCTTGATCGACATACGGTGTGAGCGAGCGGGTCAGCGCCCAAAATGCAGGGCTGTGGTCGGGGTGGCGCAGGTGGGCGAGTTCGTGCAGGCAGACGTAGTCGGCGACATATTCGGGCACGCCGATGAGCCGCCAGTTGAGGCGGATGCCGGTGGTGTGGCGGCATACGCCCCAGAAGGTTTTGGCGTTGGAAAGGGAAATGGCGCTCGGGGTCAGGCGGGTGCTTCGGATATGGCTTTCGAGGCGCGGCAGTAGATATTCGTGCGCACGTTCGAGCAGGAAGCGGCGCAAATGGGTGAGTTGGGCGGCGGTTTCTTTTTCGGGCAACAGGATTTCAGACGGCCTGATTTGGATGTGGTTTGCTGTGTGGACGGACAAGGCCGTCTGAACGCCTTGATACCAAATCCATTCGGGAAGCGTGTCGGTGGATTTTTGCTGGGCTGGTGTTTTGTTTAGGGTGCGGCGCAGGATGGCCTCGTTGTCGTTCAGCCATTGGGTAAAGTTGCGCTGGGTCACAAACGGCGGGATATTGATGCTGACGGTATCGGCGGAAACGGGGCGCAAGATGAGGTTTTTCTTGGCACTGCGTTTGAGCTGGATATGAATGGTCAGGCCGTCTGAAAGGGTGTGGGTATGGAGGCGGGGCATGGTGTTTGAGGGAAAGGGGCGGGCATGGCGACCCACCCGATGGAATGATTTATTTGGTTTGTGGCGCGAACGGACCTTGTCCGGTAATCAGGGGCTGTTGGCTTTCTATCCATTGCTCGCATTGGGCCATGAGTTCGGCTTCGTTGCCGCTGCTGTAGGCAATGGGTTTGCCGATGATGACGCTGACCGTGCCGGGGTATTTGAGGAAGGAATTTCGCGGCCAAAACTCGCCGCTGTTGAGCGCGACGGGGACGATGTCCATCTCAAACATTTTGGCCATACGCGCGCCGCCGAGTTTGTAGCGGCCTTTTTCGCCGGGCGGCAAGCGTGTGCCTTCGGGGAAAATGGTAATCCAATAGCCTTCGTTTTTACGCGCAAGGCCTTGCTCTATCAGCTGCCTGTTGGCTTCGCGGCTGTTGCTGCGGTCGATGCCGATGGTTTTAACCAGTTTCAAGCCCCAGCCGAAGAAAGGGATTTTGAAAAGTTCGCGTTTGGCAACATAGACTTGCGGCGGAAAAATTTCTTGCAGGGCGAGGGTTTCCCAGCCGCTTTGGTGTTTGGCGCAAATGATGGCGGGGTGGTCGGGAATGTTTTCCGCGCCGCTTAAGGTGTAGTTTAAGCCGATGACGTGCTTGAGCGACCAGTTGAGGATGCGTACCCAAATTTGCGCCATTTTGTGTGCGCCGCCTTGGAAGGGCAGGGCAAGCAGCATAAAGGGGAACAGCAAAATAATGCTGGAGGAAAGGATGAACCAGTAAATCAGGTTGCGGATAATCAGCATATCGGGGAAAAGTCTGTCGTTGGAAGGCCGTCTGAACGCCGGTGTGATCAGGTTTCAGACGGCCTTGTTGTTTGTTTATAAGATGGCTTGCGCGGTTTCTTCGATTTGTGTGTTTTCGCGCATGATGTATTGCGAGAAAGCGAGCAGGTTGTCGAAGATTTGGGTGTGTTCGGGCAGGTCTTGCTCATGTTGGGCCAGCGTTTTTTTGCCTTTGCCGGTCAGGACGAGCGCAGATTTGCCGCCAGCGGCATCAATGGCCTGCAGGTCGCGCAGGCTGTCGCCGACCAGCCAGGTTTCGGCGGCATCGGCCTTGAAGCGTTCGATGATGTCGAGAATCATGCCGGGTTTGGGTTTGCGGCATTCGCAGTTATCAACGGCGGTATGCGGGCAAAACCATATGCCGTCGATGGTGCCGCCGGCTTGAACGGCAAGGCGGTGCATTTTCGCGTGCATTTCGGTCAGGTCTTGCACGGTAAAGTATTTGCGGCCGATACCGGATTGGTTGGTGGCCACAGCGATGGTGTAGCCTGCCTGCGTTAAAAAGGCGATGGCATCCATGCTGCCTTCGATGGGAATCCATTCGTCAACGGATTTGACGAAATCGTCGCGGTCTTGGTTGATGACGCCGTCGCGGTCGAGGATGATGAGTTTCATGGTTCGGGCCCTTATTTTTTTGCTTTCAAACTGCTTTGCCATTTTTCAAAGGCCGTCTGAAAAACGGGTGTCAGTTTGGCGAAGGTTTCCGGGGTGTTTTTGACGTGGTAGAAGCCGCCGAGCGAGGGCGTGTCGAGGGCGAGGACGTAGTCTTCCATAAATGCGCCGTAGCCGTCTTCTTCGTCGGTGTAGTAGAACTCGGTAAACCGTTGGCCGAGTTCGGTAAAGTCGTCCGCCGTCAATGCGCCGTCCATGTGTTTGAGCAGGAAGTGCCGTCCGCTGATTGTGCCTGCAGTCATGGCGGCGAAGTCGGCCGCGGTTTCGGGGGCGGTTTGCCAGACGGGGTTGACGAGGCCTGATTTTGCCGCCCACTGCCAGTACATGCCGATGTGGGTGGCGGCGTTTTCGGGCGGGAGCTGGTCGGGATAGTCTTCGTCGAGGTGGAAACGGATATTGTCGTACATGGACGGGGTTCGTTGGGGGAAAGGGGGTATTGTAGCGGAAAATAATGAATTAGGCCGTCTGAAAGAGGGTGTTTCAGACGGCCTTAAGGGAATTTAACCTTTAAATACGGGAACAAGCTCCATTTGGCTCAATATTTGGGCGGCAATGTTGATGACGCCGAAGAGGAAAACCCAAACCATCAGCCGGAATCCGCCGTAAACTTGGTAGTTTTTGCCGACGCCGAATTTTTTGCGCGAGCGGTAGAGCAGCATGGCTGGGATGATGCCTGTCCAGATGGTGGCGGCCAGGCCGACGTAGCCGATGGCGGTAACGAAGCCGGTGGGGAAGAGCAGGCAGGAAATCAGGGGTGGCAGGAAGGTCAGCGCGGCGGTTTTGGTGCGGCCGGAGATGCTGTCGTTCCATTTGAAGATGTCGGCAATGTAGTCGAACAGGCCGAGCGTTACGCCGAGGAAGGAGGTTGCGATCGCCATGTAGGAGAACAGGGTCAACACTTTGTCCATATTGCCGGTTTGGGCGAACTTGGACAGCGTTTCGATCAGGACGGAAACTTGTCCTTCTGCGGCGATAACCGGTGCGAATTCGCTGCGCGGCAGGTTGCCTTGGATGGCGATTTGCCAGAGGATGTAAATCACAAGCGCAATCAGCGTTCCTGCCCATAGGGATTTGGCCACTTTGGGCGCGTCGCCTTTAAAGTATTTGAGCAGGCTGGAGACGTTGCCGTGGAAGCCGAATGAGGCAAGGCAGACGGGCAGGGCAGTGGCGGCATAAATCCAGTAGTGGGTGCCGGCAGGGGCTTGGGTGTCGAACAGGACAGGCATTTTGGCGTCGGCAATCAGGCCGCCGGTTGCCCAAATAAAGGTCAATACCATGCCGCCGATGAGGATGCTGGTGAAGCGGTCAACCAAGCGTGCGGATGCCCAAACGCAAAAGGCGAGGATGCCGAAGAAGACGAGTTGGCCGACGGTGAGCGAGATTTCGCCGCCTACCGCGCTGCCGATGCCTTTGGCGGTCAGGTCGCCGCCGACGAAGATGTAGGCGTAAGTGAGCAGGTATAAAACGAAGGCGACGGCAACGCCGTTGATGATGTTCCAAGCCGGGCCGAGCAGGTCTTTGACCATGGTGTCGAAGCTGGCGCCGTGCGGATAATGGGTGTTGACTTCCAAAATCATCAGGCCGCTGGAGAGCATGGAAAACCAGGTGTACAGCAACACGACCAGCGAGCCGGCAAACCAGACGCCGGACGTGGCGGTCGGGTTGGCAAGCATGCCTGCGCCGATAACCGTACCGGCGATAATCATCGCGCCGCCGAATAGGGAAGGGGTTTTGGTTGACATTGTTTGTCTTTCTTCTAGAAATGCGTGGCTGCCATTATGCCGTAAAGTGTAAGAAAAGGTAAAGCAAAGGCCGTCTGAAAACCCGATTGTCGTTTTCAGACGGCCTTTGATGTGTATAAATGCAACTGATTAAATCAATTTTCGCAGTTTCAATTCGTTTTTCAAATAGGCGTAATAAACCGGCGCGACGATGATGCCGCCGATGCCGAAAATGCGTTCAAAGACGACCATTGCCACCAGCAATTCCCATGCGCTGGATTCGATTTCCGAGCCGATGATTTTGGCGTTGAGGAAATATTCGAGCTTGTGGATGACAACGAGGAACACCAGCGAGGCGAGTGCGACGTAAAGCGATGCGCCGAGGCTCAAAATAATGATGATGGTGTTGGAAATCAGGTTGCCCGCCACCGGAATCAGGCCGACGATAAAGGCGACGATCAGGACGGTCATTTTAAACGGCAGCTCAACGCCGAACAGCGGTAAAACCAAGTAAAGGTACAGGCCGGTCAGGAAAGTGTCGATCAGCGAGATTTTGACTTGGGCGAGGAACACGCGTTCAAAGCTGGTTTCAAAATTGACGATGCGGTGCACCAATTCGGCTTTAAACAATGGCATTTTACGGCGGTTTTTACGCATTTTCAGGCGGTGGAAGCTGAGCATGGCGCCGATGATGATGCCGATGAGGATGTACACGAAGGACGTGATGCTGTTTTTACTGATGCGGGTCAGCGCGGCGCGGTATTCGTCAATCAGCTTGATCGCCGAGGCTTTGATTTCGGCCATATTGTTGGGCAGCATATTGAGAATGGCCGCAGGCAGGTCTTGGCTGTTTTTGGTGTCTTCCAAAATCGCCGCCAGTTTTGCCAGCATAAAACCGACATGGCCGCCGTGTATCAGGTGGTAAATGCCCAAAGACATCATCGTGATGATGCTGAACACGATGGCCAGTGTCAGCGTAGTGGAAATCAGGTTGATATTGTGCGCATTGAGCGATTTATGCAGCCGCGTGTTGCGCGGCAAAACACGGCGGCGGAGTTTGAGGATGACGCCGTTGGTGCGCGTAATAAAGATATAGGTCAGGATAACCGACAGCAGCAGCGGCAGCAAATGGTAGTGCAAGACAATCAGCAAAGCCAAACCCATCAGGATATAGGAAGCGTTGCGGAAATTCGGGTTGTCGGTGTGTGAAGCGAGTAAGGACATGTGAAGCCGATAAGGTAAAAAACAAAAAAGCAGGTCAAGCCGTCTGAAAACCATGTTCAGACGGCCTAATTTAATGACGGCGGTTAATCGTGCAATGAGGCCGCGTGTAGCGTGTTTTCCAACAAAGTGGCAATCGTCATCGGGCCGACACCGCCGGGAACGGGCGTAATCATGGACGCGCGTTCTTTGGCGACATCAAACTCCACATCGCCGCACAGGCTGCCGTCTTCCAAGCGGTTGATGCCCACATCGATAACGACGGCGCCGGGTTTGACCCATTCGCCTTTAACAAAATTCGGAATGCCCACGCCGACCACCAAAATATCGGCGGCGGCAACTTCATCGGCAAGGTTTTGCGTAGCGCTGTGGCAGATGGTTACCGTCGCGCGGGACAGCAGCAATTCCAACGCCTGCGGGCGGCCGACAATATTGGACGCGCCGACAATCACGGCTTTTTTGCCTTTCGGGTCGATGCCGTAGGCTTCCAACAAAGTCATCACGCCTTTGGGTGTGCACGGGCGCATCAGCGGCATTTTGACGACCAGGCGGCCGACGTTGTAAGGGTGGAAGCCGTCCACATCTTTATGCGGCACGATACGTTCCAAAACCGCCTGGCTGTCGATGTGGGCCGGCAGCGGCAGTTGCACCAAAATACCGTCGACGGCAGAATCACCGTTCAATTCGTCCACCAGTTTCAACAAATCGTCCTGCGTGGTTTCAGACGGCAGCTCGTAAGAGCGCGATTCAATGCCGCTTTTTTGGCAGGCCAGTTTTTTATTGCGTACATAAACCGCGCTGGCAGGATCGCCGCCGACCAATACCACCGCCAAACAAGGCGTGTGCAAACCTTTTTCCTGGCGCGCCTTTACCGCCTGCGCGACCGCCTCGATGCGTTGCTGGGAGATTTTTTTTCCGTCTATAAGTTGAGCAGTCATGATTTTCCTTCTAAATAGGGACAAATATTGCGTTCAAATTATCGCATTTTTCAGACGGCCTGACACAAAAGAGTGACCCCGATGACGAAACATAAAAATAAATAATGATTAAAAATAATAAGATAAATAAAAAATAGAAAAATAAAGCAAAGTAAGTGTTGACCGGGCTGAAAAGGGTCTGTATAGTTCGGGTCTTCAGTCGGGGCGTAGCGCAGCCCGGTTAGCGCATCTGCTTTGGGAGCAGAGGGTCGTGAGTTCGAATCCCACCGCCCCGACCACAAAATTCTAAGCACGAATCGGCATGAGCGCCCGTAGCTCAACCGGATAGAGCACCGACCTTCTAAGTCGGGGGTTACAGGTTCGATTCCTGTCGGGCGTGCCAATTTTTACGGTGGCTGTAGCTCAGTTGGTAGAGCCCTGGATTGTGATTCCAGTTGTCGTGGGTTCGAGCCCCATCAGCCACCCCAGATGAAAGCCTGCATATTATATGCAGGCTTTTTTCCGTTTATACCCTGAATTTTATTCAAGTTTATTGGTTTTCAAAAACAGTGTTCATCAAACCGTTCCATCATGGCAGCGGCAAAAACGGCGTCTGCGGTGTCTGTCAAATGCCGATGAATACGCAGTCAAACCCGAATATCGTACCGTTCGGTATCTTTTTATGGCGTTTCGCCGTTATCCTTTATAATACCCCGATTATTTTCTGTTTTATTTCCAAAGGAACCGCATCATGTCCGAATGGTCAGCTCCAGAATTCGAATCCAAAATTTGTCCGCCCGAAAAGCTGGCGGAGCGTTTGGCGGCGTTGCCCCGTCCGCTGGTGTTTACCAACGGCTGTTTCGATATTCTCCACCGAGGCCATGTAACGTATCTGGCACAGGCGCGATCGGCCGGTGCGGCTTTGGTATTGGCGTTGAATACCGATGCTTCGGTGCGCCGTCAGGGCAAAGGGGACGATCGTCCGATTAATCCTTTGGAAAACCGCGCGGCAGTGGCTGCGGCATTGGCGAGCGTGGATTTGGTTACATGGTTTGATGACGACACGCCGGCCGCGCTGATTGAAATGGTCAAACCCGATGTATTGATTAAAGGCGGTGATTGGCCTGTGGATAAAATTGTCGGTGCGGCCGAGACGTTTGCGCGCGGCGGCAAAGTATTTTCGATTCCGTTTTTACACCAGACTTCGACCACCAAAACGTTGGCGAAAATCCGCGAAGCCGGAGGAGGCGCATGACGGATTTGAACAGCCGCCATTGGGCCTTGCTCGCCGCGCTTTCAGACGGCCTGCCACAACACGTTTCTCAGCTGGCGCGTGCGGCCGGGATGAAGCCGCAACAATTAAACGGATTTTGGCAGCAGATGCCGGGACATATCCGCGGTTTGCTGCGCCAGCATGACGGGCAATGGCGCTTGGTGCGCCCATTGGCTGTGTTTGCCGAAGAATCTCTGCAACAAATGGCCGGGAAACATGGTTTTCGCGCGCAGTTGAAACACGAATGCTCGTCCAGCAACGATGAAATCATGGCGTTGGCGCGCCGGTCGGCAGGTTTGGCGCACAAGGCCTTGTGTGTGGCGCATTTTCAAACCAAAGGGCGCGGACGGCAGGGGCGAAGCTGGGTCAACCGACAGGGCGAATGCTTGATGTTCAGCTTGGGCTGGGCGTTTGACAAGCCGCAGTATGAGCTGGGTTCGCTGGCGTTGGTGGTGGCATTGGCTTGCCGCCGCGCGCTTGCCGATATCGGTTTGAACGTGAACATCAAGTGGCCGAACGATTTGGTCGTGGCCAACGATAAATTGGCCGGCGTGTTGATTGAAACGACGCGGGTGGAGAATAAAACCGTCGCCGTCATCGGCATCGGCATTAATTTTGTATTGCCGAAAGAAGTGGAAAACGCTACTTCCGTGCAGGCTTTGTTTCAGACGGCCTCTAAGCAGGGCGTAAGCGTCGAAGCCTTATTGAATGCGGTGTTGGCGCAACTCGATGCGCTGCTGAACGAATACGCGCAAAACGGATTCGCGTCATGTGTCGGCGAATACGATGCCGCCAACCGCGACACAGGCAGGCCGGTCTTGCTGCTTCAAGAAGGGCGCGTTGTCCACGAAGGCATAGTCAAAGGCGTGGACGCACAAGGCGCGTTGCGTTTACTGACGGGCGAGGGTGAGAAAACCATCGTCAGCGGCGAAATCAGCTTGCGCCCGGATAACCGCCCGGCACAACCTGCCGCTGCGAAACCGGAACGCTTTTTGTTGCTGGACGGCGGCAATAGTCAGTTGAAATGGGCGTGGGTGGAGAACGGCACATTTTCTGAAGTCGGCCGCGCGCCGTATCGTGATTTGACCCAGCTGGGCGAAGAATGGCTGCGATTTGCCGATGAAGGTGTGAAGATTGTCGGTTGCGCCGTGTGCGGTTCGGTAAAAAAAGCGATGGTTGAAGAACAATTAACCCGTCCGGTCGAATGGCTGTCTTCCATGCCGCAGGCTTTGGGCATCCGCAACCATTACCGCCGCCCTGAAGAACATGGTTCCGACCGCTGGTTTAATGCGCTGGGCAGCCGCCGCTTTACGCAAAACGCCTGCGTCGTCGTCAGCTGCGGTACTGCCGTAACCACCGACGCGCTGACGGAAGACAATCATTATCTCGGCGGCACCATCATGCCCGGTTTCCACTTGATGAAAGAGGCGATGGCGCTCAAAACCGCCAACCTCAACCGCCCCATCGGCAAGGTATATCCGTTCCCAACCACAACGCCGAACGCCATTGCCAGCGGCATGATGGATGCCGTTTGCGGCGCGCTGATGATGATGCATGGCCGTCTGAAAGACAAAACGGGCGGGGGCAAACCGGTCGATATTATTATCACGGGCGGCGGCGCGGCCAGAGTCGTGCAAGCCTTGCCCGAGGCATTTGTTCATGACAATCAAGTGAAAATCGTCGATAATCTCGTGATTCACGGGCTCTTGCATTGGATTGCCCATCGCAACGGACAATAAAAAGGAAAACGCATCATGAAATGGCTGTTTGCGGTCTTGGTCGCACTCAACATCATTGTTTTTGGCAGCATGGTTGCCTATCGGACACAACATAAAACCGCCAAACCCGAATCGGCCTTGGAAGGCGGCACGCACGAATTATTGCGCCCGTCTTCTTTGGACGCGCCCAAAGCCGAGCCTCAGCAGGCATCGCAACCCGATTGGGTGGCGGATGAATCAGACGGCCTGATGATGGCAGAACCCGAATCCGAAGAAGCGGAAGCTTTGCGTAAAAAGCAAGAAGCGCAGCAGTTGAAAGAGAAAAAAGAAAAAATGCGCCGCGAGAAAGAGGCGCAAGAACGCCGCGCAGCCGAAGAAGAGATGGACGCGGCCGGTGTGGAACGCTTGTGTACCAGCAGCGCCACCGTGGTGATGGATGAAGACGATTACCACCGCATCAAAGGCCTGTTGGGCAAATGGCCCCATGCGGCCAGCCGCAGTATCGAAAAACGCAACGGCGCATCCGGTGGCGAAACTTCTTCCAAAACCTTCCGCGTGGTCTTGCCTGCCGACGGCGACACTTCCGCCCAGCTTGATGCCTTGGGCAGCCGTGGTTTTAGCGGCAGCATTCACAACGGCGAAATCAGCATTGACGTAACACGCAGCCGCTCTTCCGCCCAAGTTTTGATTTCACGCTTGTCCAGCGCAGGTTTCGGCGGCGCGCGCATTGTCGAACAGGAAGACAGAAGCGCACCCGATACCGGTTTGAGCGTAGCGCGCATGACCGTGGTCTTTATGGCGGTCGACGAGCGCGATGCCCAAGACATCAGAAACATTGTCGGCCGTTATGGCAAGTTGAACATGAAAACCTGCCGATAATCAGGTCTATTCAGTTTCAGACGGCCTGATCAGCAGTCGGCCAAGCCTGATAAACCGAACGCCACAAAACACGAAACCCACTGTATCGGCAGTGGGTTTCGTGTTTTTCGGTTTTGAGTATCTGATATAAAGGGGAACAGGTATGTTTCGTATATGCGCACTCCGAGTATCAAGAGATAATGGGGAAGAGGGGGATAAAATCTGTCGTTTAATGGCTCGGATTAGGACGTCTTCCGAGTGGGTTTGATTATACGCTAATAATAACTATTATCAATAGCAAAACTAAAAAAATAAGGGGTTTTTCTATAATAGATTGTTTTATATGGAAATTAAGTTTCTGTATTGGCTTTGCTGTGATTGAAAAGGCCGTCTGAATAACAGACGGCTTATGGGGCTATTAGAATTTAGGTAGTGAGCAACCTTCTGGAACTGCTATGGTACATTGTGAGTATCCTGAAGTTTGGCAGGCTTTTAAGGCTTTATCCTCTACAAGACCGGGAGCTTCTGAGCGAGGAAAAGACATCCATTGGCCATTTAACTTTCCTTTTGCAACAGCAAGACACCCATTTCTTACCCATGCCTTTACTTTACATGGTGCGTTTTTCCCATTTTGCTCACAGGCCTTAATTGCTCCTTTTTTTGCTACTTCAAGAGAGGGAGCATTTATGGCATCTGCAGAAATGCCTGTTTTAAGATTAATAGCCCATGCACCGTATCTTGAAGGAACATCGATATTGACAACGCTTGGTTGGCTCTGAGCCGAACCATTATTAGAAGATTGAGGTCTGCCAACGTTATATAGAATTTGTCTGCCTGAGCTGTCGATAATACGGCAAGTTCCAGTTGCAGGTTGGTATTCACCGCCACAGCCGTTGGCATAAACATTAAGGCTTGCCAGTCCTAGCAATACAACAAGTAACTTTTTCATTTCAATTCCAATCTATTATTTGAATCTTTATTAGTCTGATGTTACATAAATAATACTATGATTTGTTATCTTCTTTTGGAAGTTAAATTTCGGTATCGGCTTTGCTGTGATTGAAAAGGCCGTCTGAATAAAGACGGCCTTTTGACTATTAGAATTTAGGTAGTGAGCAGCCTTCGGTAGTGGTAATCCTACATTGTGGTAGCCCAGACTCTTGGCATTTCTTTAAGGCTTCTGCTTCAGCAAGTCCTGGATCGGTTATACCGAAAAAATTTCTCCATTTTTTACCATCTTTTCCTTGAGCGACAGCGATACAGCCATTTCGAACCCAGGCCTCAACTTTACATGGTTTATTTTGTCCATCTCGTTCGCAGGTTTTAATAGCTTGTCTTTTCGCGGCAGCAAGTGAATCCATCTCAAGTGCTCCACCTGACATACCTGTTTTGGGATTATTTGCCCATGCTCCATATTTTGAAGGGACTTTAATATGAATAATTTCCGTAGGCTGGTTCCGTTGGTGCTGACGAGATGACGCGCAGTTAGGATTGTATCCGTATTGACATAAACCAGGGTCATTTTGTAATGCGCCCCTAGTCGCATCATAGGTAGGATTGGCAACGCAAACATTAAGACTTGCCAGTCCTAGCAATACAACAAGTAATTTTTTCATTTTAAGTCCAATCTATTTATTATTTGAATCTTTATCAGCCTGCCGCTGCATCAATCATACGATGATTTGTTATCTTCTTTACGCGGCTGACGTTGAAATAGGGCAAGGCAAACGTTTTAGCCCTATATTCCTATGTTTCAGACGTCCTTTTGATTTGTTTCAATCACTCATAAACCCAAGCAATCAACATATCCAAAGCCATATAAAATACCGTATAATCAAGGCCAAATTAACTTTGCCTGTTTGTCGGGCCGTCTGAAAAATTATGCAACAAACCTATGCCGCTGTACAGCGAGATTTGCTCGAAGCCAACCACCTTTCCCCCGATTTGCTCGCCCAAAGCCTGAGCATTATCGGCGCCAACCATGTCGATTATGCCGACATCTATTGTCAGCGTACTGCCTATGAAAGCTGGCATTTGGAAGAAGGCATCGTCAAATCGGGCAGCTTCCAAATCGATCAGGGCGTGGGTGCGCGTGCCGTTTCGGGCGATAAAACCGCTTTTGCCTACGCCGACAGCCTGTGTATCGATTCGATCAACCGCTCTGCCAAAGCCGTTCGCGTGATTGGTGCGGCCGGTGGCGAGGCCAGCGTCAAAGTGCCGACACCTGCCTACGGCAAGCCTGTCCACATGGCGATTGACCCTATTGCCAGCCTCGATTCCGCTGCCAAAGTTGCGCTGTTAAACAAAGTCGAAACGCTGGCCAAAGCCGCCGATCCGCGTATCGTGCAAGTGATGGCCGGTTTGACCTGCGAATACGACATGGTGTACATCGCCCGTCTGGACGGTAAACACGCTGCCGATATCCGCCCGATGGTGCGCATGAATGTAACCGTCATTGCCAAGCAGGGCGAGCGTCGCGAGCAGGGCAGCGCGGGCGGCGGCGGACGTTATGATTTGGCGTATTTCGATGAAAACTTGGTGCATCGGTTTGTCGATTCCGCCGTCAAACAAGCGCTGACCAATTTCGAATCCCGTCCTGCGCCTGCCGGCGAGATGACTGTCGTTTTGGGCAACGGCTGGCCGGGCGTGTTGCTGCACGAAGCGGTCGGACATGGTTTGGAGGGCGATTTCAACCGCAAAGAAACCAGCGTTTTCTCCGGCCGAATCGGTGAGCGCGTGGCCGCCAAAGGTGTGACCGTTGTGGATCAAGGCGATATTGCCGACAGACGCGGTTCGCTCAATATCGACGACGAAGGCAACGAAACCCGCCGCACTGTATTGATTGAAGACGGTATTTTGGTTGGCTATATGCAGGACGAAACCAACGCCCGCCTGATGGGTACGCAATCGACCGGCAACGGCCGCCGCGAAAGTTACGCTTCTGCGCCTATGCCGCGCATGACCAATACCTTTATGGAAAACGGCGGCTATGAGCCGGAAGAAATCATCGCGTCCATCGACAAGGGCATTTACGCTGTTAACTTTGGCGGCGGACAAGTGGACATTACCAGCGGCAAGTTCGTGTTCAGTGCATCCGAAGCGTGGTGGGTGGAAGGCGGCAAGTTGCAATACCCTGTCAAAGGCGCGACCATTATCGGCAACGGCCCCGAAGTGCTGAAACACGTTTCCATGATAGGCAACGACTCCGCGCTCGACAGCGGCATCGGCGTCTGCGGCAAAGAAGGGCAGAGCGTTCCCGTCGGCGTCGGACAACCGACCCTGAGGATTGATGCCGGACTGACCGTCGGCGGTAGCGAAATTTAAACGGCAGGCCGTCTGAAAGGTTTCAGACGGCCTTTTACATTAGGATAAAACCATGCAGGAAGAGAATCGGAAATCAAGTTTTCCCATAGTAATGTTGCTGGTGTCGGTTGCCCTTTGGATGGCGTCTTTGTCCAATGTTGCATTTTATTTGGGCAATCATGAAAGCATGAAGGGTTTGACCGTTTTGATTTTGGGGTCGATATTTGCTTCTTTGGATATCAGGTATTGTGCGGCCTATGCAAATTATGTTTGGTTGGCGGCCATTGTGTTGCTGGCATTGCGGAAGAAGGTCGTGCCTGTCCATGCGGCGCTTTGGGGCTTGGCGCTGGTGGCTTTCAGTGTGAAAGCCGTACACGTCGATGAAGCAGGAAATACGGCGGATATCGTGCGTTACGGTGCAGGATTTTATTTGTGGTATGCCGCATTTGCTGTTGCCACCATCGGCACGTTTGCCGGAAAGAATAAGGAAAGAAAAGCCGCAACGCTGGCAGATGGGACGAAAAATGACGCTTGATGAATGGTTGCGCCAATCGGCACTGCCCAAAAACGAAGCGCGGATGTTGTTGCAATATGCGCTGAGTTACACGCGCGCGCAGCTGGTTACACGCGGTACGGACGATTTGGCAGAATCTGCCCTGCAAACCTTGGAGACTTTGGCGCAACGCCGTCTGAAAGGCGAGCCGATGGCCTATCTGTTGGGCGAACGCGAGTTTTACGGACGACGCTTTGCCGTCAATCCGCATGTGCTGATTCCACGTCCTGAAACCGAGCATTTGGTGGAAGCCGTGCTCAAACGCTTGCCGCCGCAAGGCCGCGTGTGGGATTTGGGAACGGGCAGCGGCGCCATTGCCGTGACCGTCGCGCTTGAACGCGTTGATGCCGATGTTCGCGCATCCGACATCAGCGTCGGTGCTTTGGATACCGCCCGTCAAAATGCGGCAGAATTGGGTGCAAAAGTTGAATTTGCGCAGGGTTCGTGGTTTGATACCGACAGGCCGTCTGAAGGCCGATACGATGTGATTGTTTCCAATCCGCCGTATATTGAGGATGGCGATGAACATTTGTCGCAGGGCGATTTGAGGTTTGAACCGCAAAACGCGCTGACCGACTTTTCAGACGGCCTCAGCCATATACGCCACATTACCCAAGAAGCCCCCAAATACCTGAAAGCCAACGGTTGGCTGCTGTTTGAACACGGCTATGACCAAGGCGAAGCGGTGCGGAACATTATGCTGGAGAACGGTTTTGCCGAAGTGGCAACCGAACAGGATTTGGCAGGATTGGACAGGGTTACGCTGGGGCGTTTGCCTGCTTAGCGGGCATGGTTTGTCGGAATATAAAAAAGGGCGTGTCGATCACGCCCTTTTGGTTTTCTGGTTTGTCTGTTCAGACGGCCTGGTTTAACGCCAAGCAGCGACGAACTCCGCCCAGTGTTGTTTTTCTTCGGCTTGTGCGGCCAGATAGTGTTTGATGCGTTTGATTTCGACTTCGTATTCGTCGGCATCGAGCGCGCCGCTCATCATGCGAAAGCGCATATACATCAGGTAGGTATTGGCGGCATCGGTTTCGCAATAGTCGCGGATGTCTTTCAGACGGCCTGCGTGATAAGCGTCCCAAACCTTGCTGCCGTCCATATCCAGTTTGCCGGGGAAGCCGCAGAGTTTGGCCATATCGTCCAAAGGCACGCTGGCACGCGGTTGGTAGAGGGCGAGCAAATCCATCAGGTCACAATGGCGGGTGTGGTAGCGGCTGATGTAGTTGTTCCACTTAAAGTCGCGACTGTCGCCAAAATCGCCGTCGCCCATGTCCCAATAGCGGGCGGCGCTGATGCCGTGTATCAGGGCGCGGTAGTGGAGGACGGGCAGGTCGAAACCACCGCCGTTCCAGCTGACGAGTTGCGGCGTATAGTTTTCGATGACCTCGAAAAACTTGGCAATCATGACTTCTTCGCTGTCTTCGGGATCGCCGATGGTGCTGACGCGGATTTTGTCCTGACCCCAGCGCATACAGCAGGAGATGGCGACGACTTGGTGCAGATGGTGTTGCATAAAGTCGCTGCCGGTTTTGGCGCGGCGTTGCTGTTGGGCAAACAGGACGACTTCGTTGTCGGGCAAATCGGCAGGCAAATCGTAAAGCAGGCGGATGCCGTTTACGTCGGGAATGGTTTCGATGTCGAAGGCGAGTATCGGGGTCATGGCGTGATCGGGTTGGATAAGGAATGATGCCATTGTGGCATGACGGCGCAGATAAAAAAAGAGGCAATCCCCCACAGGATTGCCCCAATACCTCAAATCAGAGATTTACGCTTCACAAACAATACAGGCTTTCACCTGCGGCTTTACAGATGCAGCTCAACTCTGCACCGGTAAACTTTCATTTCGGGTATTGCGCCGAAATCCTCTAAAAATACTGCAATTGCTTGCAATATCAGAAAACTGCTTACAAAAACATCTAAAACCGGCTGAGGCCGTCTGAATGCTTTGTAATTTGATGTAGTGAAATTTACGCGAAATTTTACAGTTTGCCAAGTATTTTTTTCTGAAGATTTGGTTTAGGGTAAATTGCGGTTATTGTCATATTTTTGCAATTAAATTTCATAATTAATTTAAAATTAGATGTTTATTTTGTGTTTCTTGTTTTAAATTTAATTTAATTTCATATTTTGAATGATTAAAATTTGTTTTATTTTAAAGGTTATTTTATAACATTTTGTTTTTAAATGAAATTAAATTTAACATATAAATGAAAAGGGTATTGAATAGAGCATTTTTTATTTGAGAAAAAATATAAGGTTGTTTGAAAGTTTCAATTGCCTTGAAAAAAGTTGTTTTTAAAGCATTTAAAGTGGAATTTGATTTGATTGTTTGAAATTGAAGCCGAGATTGGGTTTGATACAATTAAAATGAAAAAGCGGCAAAAGAAAGGTTTTGCCGCTTTTTCATGCTTAAATTGTAATTTTATGTAGTCAGTAAAAGCTGCTTTCGCCTTCGGGACGGGTTTTGAAGCGTTTGTGCAGCCAGAAATATTGTTCGGGATGCTCGCGTACCCGCTCTTCGATGAAGTCGTTCATGCGCTGGGTGTCGGCTTCGACATTTTCGGTCGGGAAATTGTCCCAAGCCGGATAGAAGCGCAGGGTTACGGTATTGTCGGCTTCACGCGTGGGGATGGCGGGAATGATTTTGGCTTTGGTCATGCCGGCGATACGGCTGAGGCCGGTAATCGTGGCCGTCTGAATACCGAAGAAATTGACGAAAATGGAATCGTTGCGGCCGAAGTCTTGGTCGGGCAGATAAAGAAAGGGCGCATCGCTTTTGCGCAGGTGTTTGATGATGGCGCGCAGGCCTTCTGTGCGGCCGATCAGGAAAACATTGTTGTAGCGGTGGCGGCCTTTCAGGATTTGCTCGTCCAGGGCTTTGTTTTTTTGGTGCGAATACATACTCGTCAGCGGTACATCCTGATTGAGCGTGTAAACCGCCATTTCAAATGCGGTAAAGTGCGGATAGAGGATGATGACTTTTTCGCCGGCGGCGAGGGCTTCGTCGAGATGGTGTTTGTCTTGATAGCGCACCAACGAGCGCAGTTTGTCCGCAGGCGCGTACCAGTAGAGGCCGTATTCGAGCATCAGCTTTGCCATGTGTTGAAAATGGCGTTTGAGCAGGGCGGTGCGCTGGCTGTCGTTCAACTCAGGAAAGCATTTTTTGAGGTTGACCTCGCCGACTTTGCGGCGCGGTTTGACTGCGTAATAAGCGAGAATGCCGATCGCGTCGGCAATTTTGTGCAACACGCAAAAGGGCAGCAGGCGGATAAGGTAGAGAAAAAGGAAGGCGGCTTTCATGCAGGCTCGCTGTATGTGGGCAAAGGGCTATTATAACCGAAAGGCCGTCTGAAAACGGGCTGGAACACGATTTCAGACGGCCTGAATGTCGGCTTACCATTGGAAACGGCCGCGTTTGACCTGCAGGCCGTCGGGATTGAGTTGCGAAGCCAATCCGTGATTGCGCAGGGCGTGGGTGAGGGCGACGGCGAGTCCGTCGGCGGCATCGGCTTGCGGCGTGCCTGAAAGTGCAAGCATTTGAACCACCATATGCTGCACCTGCTCTTTAGCGGCCTTGCCCTTGCCGACCACCGCCTGCTTGACCTGAAGCGCGGTGTATTCAAACACGGGCAAGCCGTGCATGACCAAAGCGGCAATCGCCGCTCCGCGCGCCTGACCGAGCATCAAAGTCGCGGCCGGGTTGACGTTGACAAACACTTGTTCGATGGCCGCCTGATGCGGCTGATAGTGGCGGATAATTTCGTCGATATGGCGGACAATCACGGCGATGCGTTCGGAAAGCGACGCGCCGGTTGGCGTTTTGATACAGCCGGAAGCAACATAATGATGCTCGCGGCCGTGGGCATCGATAACGCCGAAGCCGGTTACGCGGCTGCCGGGGTCGATGCCGAGAATGCGTGTGGGTTGGGAGTGGGACATAGTGCGTGTTTAAAGTAATCGGTGTTTCAGGGCAGGCAGGCGCGTGCGCACGCTTTGCAGGCGCGCGGTATCCAAATCGGCACAAATCACGCCTTCGCCTTCGGGCAACGTCGCCAACACATCGCCCCAAGGGTCGATAATCATACTGTGGCCGAATGTGCGGCGGCCGCTTTCATGCAGTCCGCCTTGTGCCGATGCAATGACGTAGCATTGGTTTTCCACCGCGCGGGCGCGCAGCAGCAATTCCCAGTGCGCCTTGCCGGTCGTGTAGGTAAACGCAGCCGGCAACAGCAAAACATCAAACGGCTGCTGCGCGCGGAAAAACTCAGGAAAGCGCAAATCGTAGCAGACCCCGGCCGCCAGCGGAACATCGTCCACGCTTAACTTCGGCACATCGCTGCCCGCCAGTATCGTATCGGCTTCGGCGTAGCGTTCGCCCAAACCGGAAAAGCCGAAAAGGTGCATTTTGTGGTAAAGCCCGATTCGGTTGCCGTCGCGGTCATACACCAGCATCGTGTTCATCACCTTGCCCGCGTCTGGGCTTTGCAGCGGAACCGTACCGCCAAACAACACCACGCCGCATTCCCTTGCCGTTTCGCTTAAGGCCGTCTGAAAACGGGTGTCGTAGGTTTCGCCAACGCGTCCATCGTCCAAAGGCTCGGCAAATGCCAGCTTGTCCGTATCGTTTTTGCCCATCAGCGGCCAATATTCGGGCAACAACACCCAATCCGCCCCTTGTTCGGCCGCCTCGCGGACAAGGCGTTTCATCGTGGCAATATTGGTTTCGGGGTCGGTGGACGACACCATTTGCACAGCGGCGGCGCGTAAAGAGCGCATCATCAAAACTCCTGTCAGATTTTGCAAGAATTGTAACTTGTTTACGCACAAGGCCGATACAATCGCCCCACAATTCCTCTCCAAAAAAGGATAAACCATGAACTTGAAACTTCTCCTCACTGCCGCACTTTCCACCGCCGCACTCGCCGCACATGCCGACGTACAGCTTTACGGCAGCATCAAAAGCGGCATCGAAACCTCGCAAACCCATTTCGGCGGCCAAACACGCAGCAGCACCGCCATTGCCGACCAAGGCAGCCACATCGGCCTGCGCGGCTCGCATCCGATAGGCGGTGGAACGAATTTTATTTGGGAAGTCGAACAAGATACACCGGTCGGCAAAAGCAGCTCCATCCGCCAAGACTGGCGCGAACGCCGTGAGAATTTTGGCCGTTGAAGGAAAGATTGGATAGTAAAGGCCGTCTGAAAAATCAGGATAACTGGTTTTCAGACGGCCTTATATATTGCCCTTT
>NZ_KV800116.1:0-69128 GCF_001810165.1 Neisseria sp. HMSC070A01
CGTCTGAAAGAGTATTTCAGACGGCCTTTTTGTATGGTTTCTATTTATCCAATACGGTGCAGGATAATTTCTAAGACAAATTTACTGCCTATATAGGCAAAAATCAGACTGACAAATCCGACAATAGTCCAAACGGCAGCTTTTTTACCCCGCCATGCGGTCATGCTGTGTTTCAACAATAATGCGCCATAAATCAGCCACGACATAATACTGAAGATGGTTTTATGCGTGAAGGTCATGGGTTTGCCGAAAACAGCTTCTGCAAAAAACGTACCGCTGATAACGGAATAGGTCAATAAAATGAAACCTGCCCAAATACCTTGGAACATAAGTTTCTCCAAACTCAATAAAGGCGGCAAGAAGCTGACCAATGCGGAAAAACGGCGTTTGTGCAAATTACGGTTGATTAAAAGGATTAGGATGGCAAATAAGGTAACGATGCCAAACAATCCGTATGCGAGCAATGATGATGCAATGTGCGACAGCGGCAATAAGTCTACGATTTGACGGCCTGTGAAATCTCCCGGGAAAAGGAAACCCAGCAATAAGGTCAATGCGGCACAGGGATACAATAGGAGTTGCACACCGCGCAGACAATAAAAGAAGCTGCCCAAGCAGTACATCATCAGCATCAGCCAGACTATCAGACTGAGCGAATAGCCGAAACCGGTAATCAATACCCTATCCTGCAATACCGGGAACATCAATGCTGCGCCATGTACCAATAATGCGCCGCTCAAAATCAGCAGCTCGGTTTTCAGCGGGTAAGATTTATTATTGTGCTTTTTATGTTGCAACCAGGAAAATGCGCCCAATCCGGCATACACCAGCATCAGGCAGATTAAGACAATCGGCATAAATATCTTTCTCAATAGATACTATGAACACTTGACGTACGGCCGGCAGGGTTTCAGACGGCCTGTGCGTGTTTGTGTTCTTGAAGCATAACTTCGGACTATCGTGTAAAATAATCCCAATTTTATTTTAACAAAGAATGCCCTGTATTGGGCAGCTATTCTCATTATCAAGGATAAGTATGTTAGACAACCTGACCAACCGCTTCAGCAAGGTACTTAAAAATATTCGCGGCCAATCAACGCTGACCGAAGACAATATTAAAGAAGCCTTGCGCGAGGTTCGTCTTGCCCTGCTGGAAGCCGACGTTGCATTGCCCGTCGTTAAAGAATTCGTCAACACAGTCAAAGAACAGGCCCTCGGTCAAGAAGTCGTCGGCAGCCTGACACCTGACCAAGCCTTTATCGGCGTGGTCAACCAAGCCTTAGTCGAACTGATGGGCAAGGAAAACAAAACGCTGGATTTGTCGGTTTCACCGCCTGCCATCGTTTTAATGGCCGGTTTGCAGGGTGCCGGTAAGACAACAACCGTCGGCAAACTCGCGCGCCTACTGAAAAATGATCAGAAGAAAAAAGTTTTGGTGGTATCTGCCGACGTTTACCGCCCTGCCGCAATTGAACAGCTGCGTCTGTTGGCCGAACAGGTCGGCGTGGACTTTTTCCCATCCGATACCAACCAAAAACCAGTTGAAATTGCAACTGCTGCCGTCGATTACGCCAAAAAACATTTTTACGATGTATTGATGGTCGATACCGCCGGCCGCCTGGCAATCGATGAAGAGATGATGAACGAAATCAAAGCGCTTCATGCGGCGGTCAACCCGGTTGAAACTTTGTTCGTTATCGATGCCATGCTGGGTCAGGATGCTGTGAACACTGCTCAGGCATTTAATGAAGCCCTGCCACTGACCGGTGTCGTATTGACCAAGATGGACGGCGACTCGCGCGGCGGTGCGGCATTGTCCGTACGCCATGTGACCGGCAAACCGATTAAATTTATCGGTGTCGGCGAAAAAATCAACGGCCTCGAGCCTTTCCACCCCGACCGTCTTGCCAGCCGTATCCTCGGCATGGGCGACGTATTGACCCTGATTGAAGATGTTCAAAAAGGTATTGATGAAGAAGCCGCCGCCAAAATGGCGAAAAAGCTGCAAAAAGGCAAAGGCTTTGACCTCAACGACTTTAAAGAACAAATTCAGCAAATGCGCAATATGGGCGGCTTGGAAAACCTGATGTCGAAAATGCCGGGCGAACTGGGTCAAATCTCGAAACAAATCCCCGAAGGAACGGCTGAAAAAGCGATGGGCAAAGTAGAAGCCATCATCAACTCGATGACTCCAAAAGAACGTGCCAACCCTGCCCTGCTCAAAGCCAGCCGCAAACGCCGTATTGCGGTGGGTGCGGGCACGACCGTGCAGGAAGTGAACAAATTACTCAAACAGTTTGAACAAATGCAACAAATGATGAAGATGTTCAGCGGCAACGGTTTGGGCAAACTGATGCGTTTGGCCAAAGGCATGAAGGGAATGAAAGGCATGTTCCCAGGTTTGTAAGCTAATTTGACAGAAAACGCCGTCTGAAAAGTTTCAGACGGCGTTTTTATTTTTACTCTAGCAAGAATTACTATTCACATATAACTATGAAATCTATTCCTTTTAAGGATTTTCATAGCGTACCGATGCCTCTTCCAACATTTCCCATTGGCCACCACTACCATGGTAGGTTTCGGCATCAAGCCTGAAAACGGCATTGCAGTGCGTACATTGAAAATAATGTACCACGAAATCGTTCCAACCATATATGTCACGATTACCCTGAGAATCAGTATGGGTAATGTAACCGCTATTGGCAATGGTTTTAGCAAAATCAAGGCTGGGACCATAAACTTTGCCGTAGGCTGGGGTAATGTCGATGAGCGTGCCGTCTGCTAAACGATCAGAGGCTCGCAGTAACATTTGCGATAATTCTTTCGGAACCCTGATACGAACAGTAGATCGCAGGTCAGAACAGTAATCACACATAATTTGGATCTTTCAGCACAGTAAAGGAAAAAGAGATAAGGGATGCAAAACCTTTACTCATTCAGCCTTCAACTTATTGCGGTTTTTTCTGCTCTTCGCGTACTTTGTCCACCAACTGGTCAATCGTGGTCATGCCGGACTGCCAGTCTTTAAATTCGACTTGGTATTTGCCGCCGACGATCACGGTCGGTGTGCCGCTGATTTGGAATTTATTGGTCAATTCTTCCATTTGAGCCGCACGTGCTTGGCTTTCGGGCGCTTCAAATGCAGCCAATACTTTTTTGCCGTCAAACGCAGTTTGCTCGGACAACCATTTTTTCAGGGTATCGGTATCGGCCAAGTTGATTTTTTGGTTAACCATCGCATCGAAAATATGGCTGTTGGCTTTATCTGATTCACCGGCCATTTCCACTGCGGCCGCCAAACGTGCCAAAGGTTTCATTTCATCACCCCACACAACATGCTCCCGGCGCATATAGGTATCGTCTTTAAACGTTTTGATGTGTTCGCTCAAAACCGGCTCCAAATGGGCACAATGCGGGCAGAAGTAGCCGAAGAATTCCAATACTTCGATTTTGCCGGCCTGCTGTTGCGGAATCGGGTTGGACAAGACGGTGTAATTGACACCTTCAGTCAATGCGGCAGGGGCTGCCGGAGCGGATGTGTTGCTTTGGGCGCTGTCTGCCGGAACGCTGGTTTCCGCCTGTTTGCCGCAAGCGGCCAATGCCAACAGGGTCAATGAAGTCAAGGCTAAGGTTTTCAGTTTCATAGGTATCTCTTTACATTCAAATCAATGGGCGGATTTTATGGCATTTTGTTGGAGGTGTGTTCGATTTGAGTGAAAAAATGTGTTTAGTTTTATTTCAACCTTTATAAAGGCCGTCTGAAATACATATCGGTTTCAGACGGCCTTCGTTTATTAATATTAATAGATATTGCTACACTACTTACTCAACAACATTTCCTGCATCAGCTTCATGCCCCATTGCCAACCGCCGAGTGCGCCGTTTAACCGGCCGGAATGCGGCGATTGAAGCAGGCGCGCCTGCCAGCGGTCGGCCTGTTCTTGCGCCCAATCGCGTGGCGTACCGTTTGTTTCAGCGATGACCAACGCCGTACGGCAAGGGCAACGGACGCGTTGGAACGTATGGATTTCGTCTTCGGGAAAAGCTTCGGGACGCGGCGAGACCAAAATAATATTGGTCAGGCGTTTTTGCGTCAGGATGTCGGCTTGATACAGCCATGCCAAAAATGCGGACACACCAACACCATGAGCCACGACGGCAATATTTCTGCTGACGATATGGTCAAAGGCCGTCTGAATGGCGTGTTGCCATTCGGAAACGGTTTGCCGACTATCGGCTTCGGCAGTTTGAACAATCGGATAGCTGACCGCCCAGCGGTCTATCCACATTTCCGCTTCATCCGCATCGCGTATCAGAAACAAAGCCATTTCTTCGAGTTCGAAGCTCTGCATTTTCAGACGGCCTATTTGAGCAAGTCGTTGAGTGTAAATGCGATCAACAAGGCGGCAGGCACGCTGAGAATGGCACAAGTCGCCAGACAAAGTACGATGTTGGCAATCAGCCGCCAGCCCTTCCAAGCAAAGCATTTGGCCGCAATCAGCAGGCAAGGTAGGGAAAACAGCAGCCATACCAACGCCCATGTCGGATTGGCCTTGGTCGGCGCAACCCAACCGGACATCCGCGCCAGCATGAATATTGCCCACACCAGCATGGGCAGCACAAATGCCGCCACAACCCAAACCGCACCTACGCCGGTTTTACTGTTTATATTCCAGTCGTACTTACCAAAAAACTTATTCGGCAACATAGTCATACTCCACAACTAAAGGGGCGTGATCCGAGAATTTTTCATCTTTATAAACATGTGCGGAAACGGCTTTGGCGGCCAACTCCGGCGTAACCATCTGATAATCGATGCGCCACCCGACATCTTTCGCATACGCTTGTCCGCGGTTGCTCCACCAGGTATAGCCCGGCACATCGGGATAAAGTGTGCGCCACATATCCGTCCAACCGAGCTTGTGGATGACTTTGCCTATCCATTCGCGCTCTTCTGGCAAGAAGCCCGAATTTTTCTGATTGCCCTTCCAGTTTTTCAAGTCGATGTTTTGGTGGGCAATATTCCAGTCGCCGCAGACGACGATGTCGCGCCCTTCGTTTTTCATGGCTTCGAGCATGGGATAAAACGCGTCCAAAAAGCGGTATTTCACTTGTTGGCGCTCTTCCGCGCTGCTGCCGCTGGGCAGATACAGCGAAATTACCGACAACTTGCCGAAATCGCAACGGACAAAACGGCCTTCCCTGTCAAATTCTTCAATGCCCATGCCGATTTGCACATTGTCAGGTTTGCGTTTGCTGTACACCGCCACGCCGCTGTAACCGCGCTTTTCGGCGCAATGCCAGTAGCCGTGCATACCGTGCGGATTTTTCATATCGTCTGACAGATCGGCTTCTTGAGCTTTCAGTTCCTGCACGCAGACAATGTCCGCGCCCGATGCGGCGATATATTCGTAAAAACCTTTTTTATAGGCGGAGCGGATGCCGTTGACGTTGGCAGAGATGATTTTCAACATAAGATTTGAGTGATGTTTAAAAACGGATAATAGGATTGAAGTTTTCAGACGGCCTGCAAGTCATAAACAAATACTTTGGAATTGCGGCCGTTGGCATTGTATTCCTGCCGGCGTTCGGCAGGCAGGTCATCGGCCGAGGCCGTCTGAAAGCCCCGTTCGACAAACCATTCGCCCGTGTGCGTGGATAAGGCGAAAAGCGTTTTGATATTTAAGGCGCGCGCTTTTTGGAATAAATGTTCCAACAGCAATTCGCCGTAGCCGCCGTCACGCGCTTCGGGCGACACCACCAGACAGGCCAATTCGCCGCAGTCCGGCTCGGCAAAGATTTTCAGCGCCACGCAGCCGTAAATGTTTTGATCGTGTTCCAATACGGAAAAACTGGAAATATGGTTTTCCAAATACTCGCGGCTGCGGTGTAACAAGATGCCTTGTTCCGCCAACGGACGGATTAAGGCAATGATGTGCGGAATGTCGTCGCTGCGTGCCTGACGGATGGAAACAAACGGCCCTCGGGCAATAGACGTACCGCTGCCCTCTCGGGTAAACAGCTCGCGCAACAGGCTGCCGTCTTCGCGGCCGTTGAGAATCTGCACCCGCGATACGCCGTTTTCCAACGCGCCTACCGCCGCATGCAACAAATCGGCCGGCGCATCGGGATTGTCGTGTATCAGTTCCCGCACTTCACCGACAGACAAAGTATTGGCCAACGAGCCGTCGGCACGGCGGATACCGGCTTCTTCGGTCAAGAAAACCAGCTTCTCCGCCTGCAAAGCCATGGCCACTTCCTGCGCGGTTTCGCACATACTCAGATTAAAGGTTTTGCCGCTGTACGAATGCCCCAAAGGACTGATCAGCACCACGGCGCCGCTATCCAAGCGCAAACGGATTTCTTCCGCGTCGATTTTGCGGACGGTACCGGTATAGCCCATGTCCACGCCGTCGATAACGCCTAACGGACGGGCGGTAATAAAGTTGCCGCACGCGATAACCGGCGGCTTGCTCCGTTGCTGTGCAGATACGCTGCTGAACAAAGCTGCTTCAACATCGCTGCGGATAATCCCCGCCACCTGCTTCACTTCCATCAGGGTCGCTTCATCGGTAATCCGTCGGCTGCCGCTGTATTTCGGAACAAAATTCCGACCCGAAGCCAATTTGTCGAGCAAATGCCGCGAACCGTGCACCAAGACCAAACGCAAGCCCAAGCTGGCCAACAGGTTCAAATCTGCGGCCAAACGGATCAGGGTTTCGCCTTCCAACAGGCTGTCGGTCACGCCGACCACCATGGTTTTGCCGCGCAAATATTGGATATAGGGCGCGGCTTCGCGAAAGCTGGCGACAAAATGGGCGATATTACTCATAGCAGGGCAAGATAAAAGAGTTGCATAATCAAAACCGTCAGCGCAATCAACGATGCCAACGTCCAGTTGAACCCGTCCTTGCGCGTTTTGACCGCTACCTGCTCTTCCACCTTAGGCTCTTCCTTGAGCGCGCTGTTGAGCAAATCGGAAATTTCTTTGCGCGAGAGTTTGGAATGCTTGAGGATTTGCGCGCCGATGTTATGCACGAGGCGCACATCCGTTACCGCCACAGGCAGATGGGCCGGATCGGCCGGCAGGTTGCCCGACAGATAATCCTTGGCCTTAAACATCCCCGAACAACGCGTGCAGACCACGAAACCCTGCGCCACGTTCAACTGGGCATCTTTCACCCAATGCGGTGTTTTACAATGAGGACAAGAACAAGCAGGCATGAGTATTTTCCGTAAGTGTATTGAATCAAAAATATATTTTAGCCAATGTTTCAGGCCGTCTGAAACAGTTTTCAGACGACCTGAGCATGATGTTATGGTTTAAACCGCGCCGTAACGTTCGCGATAGGCTTTGACCGGCTCGAAGAAGCCGCCAAATTCGGCATTGTTTTGCAAGAGCGTGAACAAGTCGTTCAGGTTGGCAATCGAAACCACCGGCAGGCCGTATTGTTTTTCGACTTCCTGCACCGCCGACAATTCGCCCGTGCCTTTTTCCATGCGGTCGAGCGCAATGGCCACTGCGGCAGGCGTTGCGCCTTCGGCCTCAATCAGTTTGACCGACTCGCGCACGGATGTACCGGCGGAAATCACATCATCGATAATCAGCACGCGGCCTTTCAAAGGCGCGCCTACCAACACACCGCCTTCGCCGTGGTCTTTGGCTTCTTTGCGGTTGTAGGCAAACGGTACGTTTACGCCTTTTTCCGCCAACATCATCGCTGTCGCCGCCGCCAAAATAATGCCTTTATAGGCTGGGCCGAACAGCATATCGAACTTCACGCCGCTGGCAATAATGGCTTCGGCGTAAAACTTCGCCAGCTGCAAAGTCGATGCGCCGTCATTGAACAAACCGGCATTGAAAAAATAAGGCGACTGACGGCCGGCCTTGGTCGTAAATTCGCCGAATTTCAACACGTTTTGTGCCAAAGCGAATTTGAGGAAGTCTTGACGGAAATCGGACATTTGGGTTCTCCCGAAAGATGTTGATTTATCAAAGAAACGATTATAAAGGATTCATGCGGAAAAATCAGGCCGTCTGAAAGCAGGTTCAACCCCACGTTAAACCGACCTGCCCTATTTTCTTTCAAACCGACAAGGCGGCATTACCTTTTTATCCCAGCAATCAAAACGGATTATTCCCGATGATAAGGATGGTTGTGCAAAATCGAAACGGCACGATAAAGCTGCTCGGTCAGCAAAACGCGCACCATGCCATGCGGCAGGGTCAGGCTGGAAAGGCGCATCATCATGTTTGCCTGTTGTTTCAAACGGTCGGTCATGCCGTCTGCGCCGCCGATAATAAAGCAGACGTGTTCGCCGTTTTGCTGCCAACTTTTCAAATGTTGCGCCAATTCGACCGAAGTCGGCGCTTTGCCGCGTTCGTCCAATACCACCAAAAATGCACCCTGTGGTATGGCTTCCAGCAGGCGTTTTTCTTCAGCCACCATGCCCTGAGCCGCATTCACACCCGCGCCGCGTTTTTCCGGCTTGATTTCTTTCAGCGCATAATTGACATCGCGCCCGAAGCGTTTGGCGTACTCGCCGACGGCTTCATCGACCCAACGCGGCATTTTCGTGCCGACAGCCAAGACGGTGATATTCATGGGGTATCCTTTTACTATCGAATTGTCGGTTGGGCATTATGGTCAAGCAAGTTCTCAACCTTTTCAAACCATGAGCCAATGCCCACGCAACCGACTGAAAATAAAAGGCCGTCTGAAAGCCGAATGTATCCCGTTCGGCTGTTTCAGACGGCCTTTCAATGATTAGCAGTGAACCAGCGTACCTTCGTTTTCGCCGGTTACCACGCGTTTGAGCGAGCCTTCTTTAGCAATACCGAAAACCACGATATTGAGTTTGCGTTCGCGGCAGAGGGCGAAGGCGGTGGCATCCATCACTTTGAGGTTTTTCAACAAGGCTTCGTCAAAAGTAATGGTTTCATAGCGTGTTGCCGATGGATCTTTTTTCGGGTCTGCGGTGTATACGCCGTCCACGTTAGTAGCTTTGAGCATCACGTCGCAGTTCATTTCCGCACCGCGCAATGCGGCGGCAGTGTCGGTTGTGAAGAACGGATTACCGGTACCGGCGGCAAAAATCACGACTTTGCCTTCTTCCAAATATTGAATGGCTTTAGGACGGGCGTAAGTTTCAGCGATTTGCTGCATAGACAGTGCGGATTGTACGCGCGCTTTAATGCCCAAGGTTTCAAATGCGTCTTTGAGTGCCAACGCGTTCATCACGGTTGCCATCATGCCCATGTAGTCGGCAGTGGCGCGGTCCATGCTGCCTGCTTGTGCAGATACGCCGCGGAAAATGTTACCGCCGCCGACAACGATACCGACTTGCACGCCCATTCTCACGATTTCGGCAATTTCGCCGACAGTTTGAACGATGGTATCGTGATTGATGCCGAATGGATCAGAGCCCATCAGGGATTCGCCGGAGAGTTTCAGTAATACGCGTTTGTATTTGATTTGCTGTGTCATGGGATACCTTGCTTTCTTGAATGTCGTCGGTCGGAGTTCGGGCCGTCTGAATTTTCAAACGGTCGGAATATTAATGATAGAGTGTGTCGGTTTATTATTGTTTTGGTTTTCAGACGGCCTGAATATTCGGCCGTCTTAAATTAGGTACCGTAAACGGTTTTCTCAAAAAAAAGCACCCTGATTCGTTTGGAATCTAGGTGCTTTCTTTTTCATAAGTGCCTTACACTTTAGCAGCGGCAGCAACTTCGGCCGCGTAGTCAACAACGGCTTTCTCGATACCGTCGCCTACTTTGTAGCGTACGAAGCTGATTACTTCAGTGCCGTTTTCTTTAGCGAATTGGGCAACAGTTTGGTCAGGGTTCATCACGAATGCTTGGCCGTTCAGAGTGATTTCAGCCAAGAATTTGCGGATACGGCCTTCAACCATTTTAGCGGCGATTTCGGCAGGTTTGCCGGAAGCAATGGCTTGCTCGGTGTAGATGTGGCGTTCTTTTTCGATGGTTTCGGCATCTACTTCGGCTTCAGATACGCATTGAGGTTTGGCGGCAACGATGTGCATACCGATTTTGCGTGCTACGTCTTCAGAGCCTTTGTACTCAACCAATACGCCTTCGGTAGCCAAAGCACCGTGGATGTAGGCAACCAGTTGGTTGGCAGTGTCGATCACTTGGAAGCGGCGAACAGACATGTTTTCGCCCAATTTAGCGATGATGGCTTTACGTTCTGCTTCAACCAGTTCGCTCAGTTCTTCAACAGAAGCCGGTTTTTTCTCGGCAGCAGTTTTAGCAACGAAGTTGGCAAATTCTACGAAGCCCGCGTCTTTGGCAACGAAGTCGGTTTCGCAGTTTACTTCAACCAATGCGCCGACATTGCCGTTGATCGCGTAAGCCAATACGCCTTCGGCAGCAGTACGGCCGGCTAGTTTACCGGCTTTCGCACCGGATTTAATACGCAGGATTTCTTCGGCTTTGTCGAAGTTGCCTTCGGCTTCAACCAAGGCTTTTTTGCATTCCATCATGCCCAGGCCGGTAGCGGCGCGCAGGTCGGCAACCATTTTTGCAGTAATTTCTGCCATTTTGAATCTCCTAGATTTTTGGGAACACGGCCATTGCCGTGTTTGGAAATAGTGGCCGTCTGAAACGGATTTCAGAACGGGATTTGAGAAAAGGGGCATAACGCCCCTCTTCCGTGTACCGAATTACTCGGCAGCAGCTTCTTGGGCAGCGGCTACAGTTTCTTGCAGCGCTTGGTTTTTACCTTCCAAAACTGCGTCGGCGATGCCGCGGCAGTACAGGCGGATGGCTTTGGCGGAGTCATCGTTACCAGGGATAACGTATTTCACGCCGTCAGGGCTGTTGTTGGTATCGACTACGGCGATAACAGGGATGCCCAGTTTTTCAGCCTCAACCAGAGTACCTTTTTGGTAGCCGGTATCGATAACGAAAATCGCGTCAGGCAGGCCTTTCATGTTTTTGATACCGCCCAAAGAACGTTCCAGTTTTTCAACGTCGCGTTGCATTTCCAGAATTTCTTTTTTGTTGAAACCGCCTTCAGCAGCGTTTTCCAGGGCAGCAGTTTTTTCTTCCAGGCGTTTGATGGATTGCTTAACGGTTTTGTAGTTGGTCAGCATACCGCCCAACCAACGGTGATCAACGAAAGGCATACCGGCACGGGTAGCTTCTTCGCGGATGATGTCGCGGGCTTGGCGTTTGGTACCTACGAACAATACTGTACCTTTGTTGGCAACCAGACGGCGTACGGCTTCTTGCGCCTCTTGGAACATCGGCAGGGTTTTTTCCAAGTTTACGATATGGATTTTGTTGCGCGCACCGAAAATGTATTGGGCCATTTTCGGGTTCCAGAAACGGGTTTGGTGACCGAAGTGAACACCGGCTTCAATCATCTGACGCATAGTAATTTGAGACATGTTATTTCCTTGAAAGGGTTAAAGAGCACACATTCAATCGCATAGAACTTGATAGGCGGCGCCTATTGTCAAGCACCCTTCGGCGAAAGTGGGCATAAGTTTTAAAAAAATAAAAGCGTGTTTCCGAAATGGAAAACTGACGGATTATAGCGGATAAGAGGCCGTCTGAAAAGGGATTTTATACCTTCCCGTCCTGTTTTTCACCCGCTTGTACCGCCTTTTGGCGGGCCGCTTCAAACTCCGCCTGCTCCTGCCGTTTCATCAGGCGGTTGCGGCGGCGGATGGTCACGACAAAGACCGTAAACACAGTGGGTAACACTGCCCAAAAAACCAAATAAATCAACGCGCGCGCAATACTCGGCTGCGCGGCGGAAAACATCACGGCAACAAAAAGATAGCCGATGGCGACAATGTGCCACATCGTGTGCGTCCTGTTTGAATGTTAACAAAATCGTTATAATCGCAACATTCTACCGCAATCCCGAAAGGCCGTCTGAAAATGAGGAATCCCGAAAAATCGGCACTACGCAAACAGTTCCGCCGCGCACGCGCCCAAATGAGCGCCGACGAGCGTAACGCCGCCACCGAAACCATCAACCGCCTGCTCAAGCCCTACATCAAAAAAGGACGGAAAATCGGCGTGTATTGGCCGATGGGCAAGGAATTGCGATTGGACGGCTTTGTCCGTGCCGCACAAAAACGCGGCGCAAAACTCTACCTGCCCTATATCGAACCTCACACGCGGCGGATGTGGTTCACCCCCTACCCTGCCGACGGCGCCAAACAAGAACGCAAACGCGGCCGCGCCAAATTGCACGTCCCCCAATTCACCGGCAAAAAAATCCGCGTCCACCAACTCAGCCTATTGCTGGTCCCCATCGTCGGCATCGACAAACGCGGCTACCGCCTCGGACAAGCCGGCGGCTATTACGACGCCACCCTCTCCGCCATGAAATACCGCCTGCAAACCCAAACCCTGGGCGTAGGCTTCGGCTGCCAACTGACCGACACCTTGCCGACCGAACCCCACGACATCCCCCTAAACGACTTTGTCTCCGAGCTTGGCGTATTGAAATTCAGACGGCGTCGATAGGACAATTATCGGTTTATTAAAATGATTAGAGGCCGTCTGAAACCTGATTTTTGGGGTTTCAGACGTCTTTTTATCTTTAGTTTTTTTCAAGATTTAAAATCTGGATAGTATCTTTTAAGGCAGATACAACATCAGCCTCATCGCTAAACTCACAATCATTTTCTATGTTGAAGAATTTCTTACGTATGCATTCTCTCCACATTTCTTCATCAGGAAATCTTTCATAATTAGAATATTTACTTTCTTCTTTATAACTTACTAATTCTCCCATCTTCGCTGCATATAGAATTAACATTGCCGCAAGTATGTTTGCCGTTGTAAATGCAGAATCAATATTCCATTCATTAAAATACTCTAAAGAATTAATGTTAAATAATTGGGCAAAGTCTCTAGCATATATTAGATCTTTATCAAGATTATTAGCTATTTTTGGAAAAAAACAAAAAATAAATACACCTGTAAAACGTATAATTGCATCTTTCCGTACAGTTTCGCTACTGAATTCACCATTCAAAGAGTAATATATCTCTAAAAACCGGACTAATCGTTCCGTTTCCCTAAGCGATATATTGTTCCGTTCTATCATATCGCTAATAAAATATATTGTTTCATTATGTTCTTCAATTAAACCTCGTAGTTTATCAGCCATATGACTATTCCGTATCAACTGTTTGAAATATTCAACTGAAACCAACGCCCATCCTGCCTCAACCTGAGCCACAACCTTCTCTGGCAAGGCAAAGCTATATTTTAAAAACTTATCCAAGTATTTTTGCGCATCCACCTCTGCGCCGTACCGATGATTAATCGCCGCGCGCAGTTGCTTGGTATTCGTAACCAGCACGACTTTGACGTTTTCAATATCAAAGACATGCTTGATAACTTCCAGCATATCAACCGCATAATCGGGACGGCAACGATCGAGTTCATCGATAAACAGGATAATCGGTTTGTCCGCTGCCAATTCTTTCAGGCAGGCTTTGAGCGTTTCCAGATTTTTTTCCGCTTCGATTTGCTCTTTCAATAAGGCTTCGACGGTTGCATCAATAGTCACATCAATGGAATGACTGGCAAGTGCGGTGGCAGCGCCAGCTACAGTTGCTGCCGCATTTTTTGCTTCTTGCCCATCATTTATAATTTGGCTCATTCCTTCCTCTAAATCTTCCAAATTTTGCTTTAGGACATGACCAACCGCTGCTTTAGCAACGGTTTTCATCACGAATCCTGCTGCTCTTGCAACTTTCCTCGTAATATTTTTGCGTTTTTCAGACGGCTGTCCGTCGGTATCTTCAGGTGTACAGGTTTTGATGATTTCAGCAAGCAATGCCAGCAGAGGCTCTCCGCTGTGGTCTGAACGGAAGGCATCGATATAGACAGGCTGGTAATCGGGATGTTGCTGCTGCATAAGCCGAATCAGTTTTTGGCAAAATTCGGTTTTGCCCGTTCCCCAACCACCGTCGATAACCATAGGAGAAAGGTCGATGGGCGATGTCAGCAACTTGATGATGTTTTCGGCTATCGGCTTACGGTTAAATTCGTCATGTGTATCAAACGTTTTTTCTAAAATTTGAGTTTCCATATTATCCCTTTGTCTGTCATAGGTTTTGTGCAACGTATTTTACCCTGTCATCAGTTTTTATGTTTTTGCTCTTTAAAATTCAAAAAGGCCGTCTGAGACTTTCAGACGGCCTTTATTCAAATTAACCCTTACTTGGCATCTTTAAACCCGCGTTTCAAATGCACCATCAGCAACGCCACCGCCGCAGGGGTTACGCCGGAAATTCGGCTGGCTTGGCCGACGGTTTCGGGTTTGTGCTGGTTGAGCTTTTGCTGCACTTCTGCCGATAGACCTTTGACTTTGCTGTAATCGATGTCGTCGGGCAGCTTTAAGGTTTCAATGTCGCGGCGGCTGTCGATTTCTTCGTTTTGGCGGTCGATATAGCCTTGGTATTTGACTTGAATTTCTACTTGTTCGACCACGCTGTCGGCAAGTGCGGTTTCAGGTTGTGCGTCGGGCAGGGTCATCAGTGCGGCGTAGTCGAGGTTCGGGCGGCGCAGGAGGTCGTGCAGGTTGGCTTCGCGGCTGAGTTTTTGGCCGAATACGCGGATTTGCTCGTCTTCGGCGAGTTTTTGCGGCGTGTACCACGTTGTTTTCAAACGTTGGATTTCGCGTTCGATGGCTTCGCGTTTTTCGTTGAACATGCGCCATTGTTCTTCGCCCACCAAGCCGATTTTGTAGCCGTCTTCGGTCAGGCGCATGTCGGCGTTGTCTTCCCTGAGTTGCAGGCGGTATTCGGCGCGGCTGGTGAACATGCGGTAGGGTTCGTTCACGCCTTTGGTGATGAGGTCGTCCACCAATACGCCGAGATAGGCTTGTTCGCGGCGCAGCAGGAGCGGGTCTTGTTCGCGGACGTATTGCACGGCGTTCGCACCTGCGAGCAGGCCTTGTGCGGCGGCTTCTTCGTAGCCGGTCGTGCCGTTGATTTGTCCGGCGAAGAAGAGGCCTTGGATGGTTTTGGTTTCGAGGCTGGCTTTGAGGTTGCGCGGGTCGAAGTAGTCGTATTCGATGGCGTAGCCGGGGCGCAGGATATGGGCGTTTTCCAGGCCTTTCATGCTGCGCACGAGCGCGATTTGGATATCGAACGGCAGGCTGGTGGAGATACCGTTGGGGTAGTATTCGTTAGTGGTCAGGCCTTCGGGTTCGAGGAAAATCTGGTGGCTGTCTTTGTCGGCGAAGCGGTTGATTTTGTCTTCGATAGACGGGCAATAACGCGGACCCACGCCTTCGATTTTGCCGGTAAACATCGGGCTGCGGTCGAAGCCTGAACGGATGATGTCGTGGGTTTGCGTGTTGGTATGCGTAATCCAGCAGGACACTTGGCGCGGGTGCATATCGGCGCTGCCGCGTACGGACATTACGGGCACAGGCGTGTCGCCGGGCTGTTCGGTAAGCTGGGAGAAGTCAATCGTGCGTCCGTCGATGCGTGGCGGCGTGCCGGTTTTCAGACGGCCTTGAGGCAGGTTCAATTCGCGCAAACGGCCGCCCAAGGATTTGGCGGCAGGATCGCCGGCGCGGCCGCCTTCGTAGTTTTCCAAACCGATGTGGATTTTGCCGGACAAAAACGTGCCGGCGGTCAACACGACGGCGCTTGCTTTAAACTCCACGCCCATCGCGGTGACCACGCCGCTGATGCGTTCTCCGTCGAGCGTTACGTCTTCGACGGCTTGTTGGAAAAGCTCCAGATTTTCTTGGTTTTCCAGCATTTCGCGGATGGCGGCTTTATATAGGATACGGTCGGCCTGCGCGCGCGTGGCTCGCACGGCCGCGCCTTTGCTGGCGTTCAAGCGGCGGAACTGGATACCGGATTTGTCGGTGGCCAACGCCATTGCGCCGCCCAATGCGTCGAGTTCGCGCACAAGGTGGCCTTTGCCGATGCCGCCGATGGAGGGGTTGCACGACATTTGACCGAGGGTTTCGATGTTGTGCGAAAGCAGCAGGGTTTGCGCACCCATGCGTGCGGCGGCAAGCGCGGCTTCGGTACCGGCATGGCCGCCGCCGACGACAATCACGTCGTAGGTTTTGGGGTAAATCATGTAAGTCATTTTTATGTGTTCTGTAAAGGTTTCAGACGGCCTTTTGTTGATCAGGCCGTCTGAAAAGTGGAATCAAATCTTAAAAAACCAAGCTTAGAAGGTATAGCCTGTTTCCAATTCGTCATCGCCGACCAATTCGACCAGCAATGCATAAAGCGGCGCCAAATCGTTGTAACGGCGGGATACGCGGCGCAGGTAGTTCAAGAAGCGCGGGATTTCCGGGCGGTATTTGTCTTTGCCGTCGCGGTAGTACAGGCGGGCAAAAATACCGGCCACTTTCAAATGGCGTTGTACGCCCATCCATTCAAACCAACGGTAGAACTCGTCAAACTCGGCAGGCACAGGCAACTCGGCAGCGCGTGCTTTTTCCCAGTAACGGATGACCAAGTCCAATACAAATTCTTCTTCCCATTCGATAAACGCATCGCGCAGCAGCGACACCAAATCATAGGAAATCGGGCCGTAAAGCGCGTCTTGGAAGTCCAACACGCCCGGGCGACCTTTTGCCAGCATCAGGTTGCGGACGATAAAGTCGCGGTGGACATACACTTTGGGCTGCGCCAACAGGGGCGGCAGCAGCGTATCGACGGTTTGCTGCCACAACTGGCGTTGCTTGAAGGTCAGCTCGCGGCCCAATTCTTTGGCCACAAACCATTCGGGGAACAAGTTAATCTCGCGCAGCATGACTTCGCGGTCGTATTCCGGCAGTTTGCCGGGCTGGCTGGCCTTTTGCAGCTCGATCAGTTCGTCGATGGCTTCGAGCAGCAGGGCTTTGTGGGCGGTTTCGCTGTTTTCCTGATTCATGGCGGTCAGGAATGTGGTGTTGCCCAAATCGTTCAACACCATAAAGCCCAATGCTTCATCCACATGAAGCACTTGCGGCACATTGACCATATTAAACAATTTTTGCACTTTCAAATACGGTGCAACACTCATCTTCTCAGGAGGCGCATCCATACAGATGACGGTTTGGCCGTCTGAAAACGTCGCGCGGAAATAACGGCGGAAGTCGGCATCGGCTGCCGCAAAGCTCAATTCGAACGGCTGGTTCGGGTAAACAGACTCCAGCCAGTTTTGTAATTCGGTTTGTCGTTGCATAGCGGTATCGCAGAATTTCAGGTTACAATAACCGCTATTCTAACTGGCAAACCGATTTAAGGGGCGATTTTGGCTCGTTTATTTTCACTCAAACCCTTGGTACTCGCCTTAATTATGGGCTTTGGCGCAACAGCCGTGCGCGCGGAAGATGCTTCTGTTCCGCAGGCGGAAGACTATACCCCTGCCCACACCGCCGCATCCAAACCGGCAAAAACCGGCCAAAGCGAAGCCGATCCGCTTTCCTTGGGCAGCACTTGCCTGTTTTGCGACCACAAAGATGCCAAGCCGGCCGAAACCGCCGAAATCAAACGCAGCGGCGAGCCTGCCCTGCCTGCCGATTACACCCGCGTCAACGCCGATAAAATAGAAGGTCAGACCCAAGTCGGCGTCCGTGCCGAAGGCGACGTCATTGTCGAGCGCAATGCCGATGTTCTCAACGCCGATTGGGCGCAATACGACCAAGCCGCCGATACCGTTACCGCCGGCGACCGCTTTACCCTGTATCAAAACGGTTCGACCGTATCCGGCGACCAATTGGTTTACAACCTCAAAAACCAAACCGGTTCCGGCACTGCCGTGCGCCTCAATACCGAGCAAGGCAGCCGCCGCCTTCAAAGTGTCAGCGAAAAAGCCGAACTCAAAGGTAAAGGCCTCTACAAACTCATCAACACCAAATTCAATACCTGTTCGCCCGGCGATGCCAGCTGGTATATCCAAGCGCAAAGCATCGAAGCCGATGAATCGACAGGTATCGGCGTGGCCAAACACGCTTCGCTGGTATTCGGCGGCGTACCCGTCCTCTACACGCCTTGGGCGGACTTCCCCATCAACGGCAACCGCAAAAGCGGCCTGCTCGTTCCGACCATTGCCACCGGTTCAGACGGCCTTGAGCTGAGCCTGCCCTACTACTTCAACCTTGCGCCGAATTTGGATGCCACCATCCGCCCGGGCATCATCAGCAAACGCGGCGTGCAACTGGGCGGCCAAGTCCGTTATCTGCAACCGAATTACAGCGGCGAAGTCGATGGCGACTGGATGCCGAACGACCAAAAAAGCGTCCACAACAACCGCTACCAGTTCAAATGGAAACACCAGCAGCAGCTGAACAGCAAAATCAGCGGCGGCATCAACTACAACCAAGTTTCCGACGACGATTACTACCGCGACTTCTACGGCCGCGAAGACATCGCGCGCAACGTCAACCTCGACCGTCAGGCATGGCTCAATTACAGCGACAAACTGCTAGGCGGCAGCTTTGACGGCTCGTTGCGCGTACAAAAATACCAAACGCTGGCCAACCAAGACGGCTATAAAGACGAACCTTATGCCATCATGCCCCGCCTGACCGGCCGTTGGCAAAGCCATCTCGGCAAAGCGCAACTCAACGTGTTCGGCCAATTCACCCGTTTTGACCACGATACCAAGCAAGACGGCAGCCGCGTGGTACTCTACCCGAGCGTCAAATGGGATTTCCACAACCAATGGGGCTACATCCGACCTAAAGTCGGCGTACACGCCACTTATTACAGCCTCAACAGCTTCAACGGTCAAAGCGGCCGCAATGTCAGCCGCGTCCTGCCGATTATCAACGTCGACAGCGGCCTGACTTTCGAGCGCAGGGCCCGGCTCTTCGGCGGAGAATACCTGCAAACACTCGAACCACGCCTGTTTTACAACTACATTCCGACCAAGTCCCAAAACGACCTGCCCAATTTTGACAGCTCCGAAAACAGCTTTACCTATTCGCAGCTGTTCCGCGAAAACCTGTATTCGGGCAACGACCGCATCAATTCTGCCAACAGCCTGACGCTGGCCACACAAAGCCGCATCCTCAACCCCAACACCGGTGCGGAACTCTTCCGTGCAGGTATCGGCCAGAAGTTCTACTTCAAAAACGACAACGTCCTGCCTGACGGCAGCGTCAGCCGTTATCCGCGCAGCCAGTCCGACTGGGTAGCCTTTGCACACGGCAACATTACCCCGAGCATCCGCATCGACTTGGACATCCACTACAACCAAAACCAAAGCCGTGCCGAAAGCTACGCCGCAGGGATTGCCTACAACCCCGAACCCGGCAAAGTCTTAAGCGCGCGCTACAAATACGGACGCAACGAGCGCATCTATCTGCAAGCCAACGGCGACTATTTCTATGACAAACTCAGCCAAGTCGACCTTGCCGCCCAATGGCCGTTGAGCAAAAACCTATACGCCGTCGCCCGTTACAACTACGAAATAGAAGCCAAAAAACCGCTGGAAATGCTCATCGGTGCAGAATACAAAAGCAACTGCGGCTGCTGGAGCGCGAGCTTGGTCGGCCAACGCTATGTTACCGGCGAAAACAGCCACAAAAACGCCGTATTCTTCAACCTCCAACTCAAAGACTTGAGCAATATCGGCAACAACCCATTCGAAAAACTCCGCTTAGCCATCCCCGGTTACAGCAAAACCAACGAGGTAGTCAAACAATGAACTTCAAACCCCTGATTCTTGTCGCCGCACTCACACTCGCAGCAGGCGCGCACGCCGCTCCTAAAGCCAAAGCGACCAAAGCGCGTACCAATAAAACTCCAGTCGTCAGCGCCACCACCATGCCTGCCGTACAAAGCGGCGTACATCTTTCAGACGGCATTGCCGCGGTTGTCGACAACGAAGTCATTACCCACCGCCAAGTCGCACAAGCCGTAGCGCAAGCGCGTCAAACCATGCCTAAAGGCACACAAATGGACGCCAACGAGCTGCGCCAACAGGTTTTGGCACAAATGATCAACCAATCCCTGATCCTCCAAGCCGGCAAACGCCGCAACATCCAAGCGACCGATAGCGAAATCGAAGCTGTCATCGCGCACAATCCCAACATCAAAAATCCGTCTGCCGCCGTCCGTCAAGACATCGCCGACAGCATTATTGTTGAAAAAGTGCGCCAACAGGCCATCATGCAAAACAGCCGTGTGAGCGACTCCGAAGTGGCACGCTACATCGAGCAGGCCAAACAACAAGGCATCACCCTGCCCGAAGCCGACCCTGTGCGCCAATACCATGCCCAACACATCCTCATTAAAGCCGACAACGACAATGCTGCCGTCGGCGCAGAAAGCACCATCCGCAAAATCTACTCACAAGCCCGCAGCGGCGCAGATTTCGGCGGTTTGGCACGCCAATACTCGCAAGACAGCAGTGCCGGCAACGGCGGCGACTTGGGCTGGTTTGCCGACGGCATGATGGTTGCCCCATTTGAAGAAGCCGTCCACAAACTCAAACCCGGCCAAATCAGCGCCCCTGTCCGCACCCAATTCGGCTGGCACATCATCAAGCTGAACGACGTCCGCGAAGCAGGTACGCCTGAAGAGCGCCAACAAAACGCCGTCCGCCAATACCTGTCCCAACAAAAAGCGCAACAGGCGACCACCAACCTCCTGCGCGAACTGCACAGCAGCTCCTACGTTGACGTACGCTAATCGCGCGTATTGTTAAAAAGGCAGAAATCCGTACAATAAGGCCGTCTGAAAACCATTGTTCAGACGGCCTTTTCCCTTAAGCAACCATTGATTAAAGCACCCCATCATGTCCATCCGTCCTAACTGGCAAGCCGCCACCCTGCTGCAAGCCGAAGAAACCGCCCTTACTTCCGCCCACACCGGCCGCACTTACCGCATTCAAGCCGCGACACTCGGCGAGCGTCCGGCAGGCGGCTATCCCGTACTGTATATTCTTGACGGGGATGCCTTTTTCCCCGCCATCCTCAATATGGCGCAATCCCTGCTCATCAACCCCATCACCAAAAGCCATGCCGCCTGTCTGATTGTCGGCATCGGCTACACCGGCGGCACCATCCGCGACTTAAGCCAACGCGCACTCGACTACACGCCGCCGCTGCCCGACAACGCGCCCGAATCCGAACGCAAACAATACGGCCAAGCCGACCGCTTCAGCCGCTTTATCGACGACGAACTCTCCGCCCTGCTCGACGGCAAATACCGCATCGATACCCAAAACCAAGCCGTCTTCGGCCATTCGTTCGGCGCCTTGTACGGCCTCTATTCCCTGTTCACCCGCCCCGAACGCTTCCGCCATTATTTGCTGGTGTCGCCGTCTATCTGGTGGCAAGACCGCCGCGTACTCGATTGGTTGCCCGGCACATTGCCGCAAGGAATCGGCATCCGCCTCGGCGCAGGCGAACATGAAGGCAGAAACAACCGTCCCGATCAAACCAGTCGCGGCATGGTCGCACAAGCCAAAATCCTTGCCGGCACTTTGCACCATCTCGGCGCAGACGTCCGCTTTACCCTCTACCCCAACGCCAATCACGGCAACGCCCCGTTTTACGCCCTGACCGACTGCATCGAATATTTGCGCAGCGCATGGCAGCGTTGAAGCAGGTTTGCCAAACAATCAGGCCGTCTGAAACGCAAACTTAGAAGCGTATTGAACCTATCGGATCCATTTGAAACCCTCTAAAATCCAATCAAAAAAGGCCGTCTGAAATCCATTGTTCAGACGGCCTTTGATATACAGTTTGCCAATCAGCCACTATCCCTGCTTTTTCCATTCCAAAGCCAAATCATACAGCGCCTTTTTATTCTCGCCGGTAATCTTGGCGGCAAGCTCGGCGGCTTGTTTGGTCGGCAACTCGGCCGCAAGGATTTTCATGGTGTTTTGCGCCGCTTCAGGCAAATCGCTGTGTTTCTCTTTTACCGAAGGGTGCAACACCAGCACCATCTCGCCGCGCGTTTGGTTGCTGTCGTTTTTGAGGGCGGCTTGGATTTCGGCAACCGTGCCGCTGAGGAAGGTTTCAAACGTTTTGGTGATTTCGCGCGCCAAAGTCAAACGGCGTTCGGGGAACTGCGCGGCCATATCCGCAAGGCTTGCTTCGATACGGTGCGGCGTTTCAAACATCACAATCGGAAAATCGGCTTCCGCCCATTTGGCCAGCAGCTTTTGGCGTTCGCCGGCCTTAGGCGGCAGGAAACCATTGAAGTAAAAATCGGATTCCGTCACACCGGCCACGCTCAACGCCCCCATGACCGCGCTTGCGCCGACCACAGGCACTACTTTAAATCCGGCTTCACGCACGCGGGCGGCAAGTTTCGCACCCGGATCGCATACCGCTGGCGTGCCCGCATCCGAAACTTGGGCGACGCTCAGGCCGTCTGAAAGATAGGCGATGATTTTGTTGGCCATTTGCTGCTCGTTGTGTTCGCGCACGCTCACGAGTTTGCCCTGAATGCCGTACGCACTCAAAAGCTGGGCGGTAACACGGGTGTCCTCGGCGCAGATTATGTCGGCCTTTTGCAGCACGGCCAGCGCGCGCAGCGTTATGTCGGCTAAATTGCCGATGGGTGTGGCGACAACGTATAATGTTTGTTTTTCGATGCTGTCGACGGCTTTTTGCAGGTGTTTTGTGTACATAGATTCAAGGCCGTCTGAAACGGCGTCTCTTTAAAAACAATAATTATATAACGGGTAAACTTTTCATGCGCTTAAACCACAAACAGGGGGCGGCGGCCGAAGATGCGGCACTGGCGTTCCTACAGGCCAAAGGCTGCTCGCTGCTGGCTCGGAACTGGCATTGTGCCTACGGCGAAATCGATTTAATCGTCAAAAACGGCGGTACGATTGTGTTTGTTGAAGTAAAATACCGCAAAAACCGAGGTTTCGGTGGTGCCGCATACAGCATCTCGCCGTCCAAATTATTGAAATTGCAACGAAGTGTAGAGTATTATCTGCAAAAGCACGGGTTAAACCATGCGCCCTGCCGCCTGGACGCGGTACTGATCGAGGGCGACGGCCCGCCCGAATGGATTCAAAATATTACAGGTTAACCTCATGACAACATTACAAGAACGCGTTTCCGCACATTTTGCCGAGAGCATCCGCGCCAAGCAGGAAGCTGAAAAAGTACTGGTCGAGCCGACCGCACAGGCCGCCGAGCTGATGCTGCAATGCCTGATGAACGACGGCAAAATCCTGGCCTGCGGCAACGGCGGTTCGGCTGCCGACGCGCAACACTTCGCCGCCGAAATGACCGGCCGTTTTGAAAAAGAGCGCATGGAATTGGCCGCTGTCGCGCTGACAACGGACACTTCCGCCCTGACCGCCATCGGCAACGACTACGGTTTCGACCACGTATTCAGCAAACAAGTGCGCGCGCTCGGACGTGCCGGCGACGTATTGGTCGGCATCTCCACCTCCGGCAATTCCGCCAACGTCATCGAAGCCATCAAAGCGGCACACGAACGCGACATGCACGTCATCGCCATGACCGGCCGCGACGGCGGAAAAATCGCCGCCATGCTCAAAGATACCGACGTTTTGCTCAACGTCCCTTATCCGCGTACTGCCCGCATTCAGGAAAACCATATTTTGCTGATTCACGCCATATGCGACTGCATCGACTCCGTCCTGCTTGAAGGCATGTAACCCTTTCTTTTCAGACAGCCCATCCCTTAAAGGCCGTCTGAACACCCAACCGTCCATACCCAAGGAAAAGGATATGAAGAATATCAAACGCTACGCCCTCCCCGTTCTGACTGCGACCCTTTTGAGCCTGAGTCTGAGCGGCTGCGTCGGCGCACTGATCGGCGGTGCAGCCGTCGGCACCAAATCCGCCGTCGACCGCCGCACCACCGGCGCGCAAACCGACGACAACGTTATGGCCCTGCGCGTCGAAACCACCGCACGCTCCTACCTGCGCCAAAACAACCAAGTCCAAGGCTACACGCCCAAACTGAACGTTGTCGGCTACAACCGCCACCTGCTCCTGCTCGGCCAAGTGGCTACCGAAGGCGAAAAACAATTTGTTGAACGCATCGCCCGTTCCGAACAAGCCGCAGAAGGCGTGTACAACTACATCACCGTTGCCTCGCAAGCGCGTTCGCTCGGCGATGTGACCAACGACACCTGGGGCACATCCAAAGTCCGCGCCGCCCTGTTGGGCCTCAGCCCGGCCACCCAGGCGCGTGTCAAAATCGTGACTTACGGCAACGTGACCTATGTCATGGGTATCCTCACGCCCGACGAACAAGCCCGCGTGACCCAAAAAGTCAGCACGACCGTCGGCGTACAAAAAGTCGTTACCCTCTATCAAAACTACGTTGCCAACTGATTCACAGGCAATTCAGGGCCGTCTGAACATTCAGACGGCCATCCCACCAACTATTACCTGACCCATCATGTCAAAAAATAATAAAGCCCCTTTCCAACTTAAACCCAAACACTTAATCCGCGCTTTATTCCTTGTCAGCTTTATCGCCGTCGCAGCCCTTGTTGCCGGCGTATTCAGCACCCTAAACTCCGGCAAAACCGACGTACCCGAAAAAAGCCCTGCCGAACAAACCGATACACGCATTGAAGTTTGGCGCCCCAACGGCACTGTCGAACCTGAAACCGTTCAGCCTGCCAAAGACGGCGACGCAAAAACCGCCTCCGGCAACCCGGTTGTTCCCCAAACCGAAAAAAGCGACAACGCCGAAGAAGGTGCAAAAAACGACCGTCCTGCCGCACGCCGCGGCAAACGCACAGAAAACAAACGCGCCGAAACCGACAAATCAGAAAAAGCACAATCCGACAACAGCAGCCCTGCCGCTCAAAACACACCTCAAGCAGACAGCCAACCGGTAGCAAACAAAGCCGCAGACAGCAAACCGGCAAAAGCCAAAGCCCCCGAGTCCAAACCGACTCCCAAAGCCGAGCCTGAGGCCAAACCACAAGCCAAACCGCGCAACAAAGACAATCTCGACAACCTGTTTTAAACAGACGGCACACCCGTCCCGTTCAGACGGCCCCCATGCCGTCTGAAACAAGAAGGAAACCTCATGGACAAAGTCATCATCAAAACCCCCGAAGAAATCGAAAAAATGCGCGAACTCGGCCGCTTGGTCGCCGAAGCCCTCGATTACATCGGCCAATTCGTCAAACCCGGCGTCACCACCAACGAAATCGACAAACTCGTTTACGACTACCACGTCAACGTTCAAGGCGGTTATCCGGCCCCCCTCAACTACGGCAACCCGCCTTACCCGAAATCCTGCTGCACCTCCGTCAACCACGTTATCTGCCACGGTATTCCCGATGACAAGCCGCTGAAAGAAGGCGACATCGTCAACATCGACCTGACCATTAAAAAAGACGGCTTCCATGGCGATTCCAGCCGTATGTTTACCGTCGGCAAAGTCTCCCCGATTGCCCAACGCCTAATCGACGTAACCCACGCCTCCATGATGGCGGGTATCGAAGCGGTCAAACCTGGTGCCACCCTCGGCGACGTCGGCTATGCCTGCCAACAGGTTGCCGAAAATGCCGGCTACTCCGTCGTGCAAGAATTCTGCGGACACGGCATCGGCCGCGGTTTCCACGAAGCGCCTCAAGTAGTCCACTACGGCCGCAAAGGCGAGGGTCTCGTCCTCAAACCGGGCATGATTTTCACCATTGAGCCGATGATCAACCAAGGCAAACGCCATCTGCGCATCCTGAACGATGGTTGGACAGTGGTCACCAAAGACCGCTCCCTCTCCGCCCAATGGGAACACGAAGTTTTGGTTACCGAAACCGGCTACGAAATCCTCACCGTCAGCCCTGCCAGCGGTAAGCCTTAACCTTGAAAAAACCTTCAGGCCGTCTGAAAATACAGATTCAGACGGCCTGAAATTTATTCGCATTCTCAACCCAGAAAACCGAATAAAAACTCGAAATTAAGTTTTTACCCAAATTGAATTGTTTAATTATGTAAAAATTTACTTACGCCATATTTAAGATAATCGCATAATTTGATGATTTATATGCTAAAAATTATACGAAATAATGAATTAAGAAATATTTACACAAATTATGGCAGACAGCAGAAAACTTCTTTCGAATATACTGTCTAATTATCTAGATCAGTCATTTGCAATACGCCCACATATCACCCCAAAGCCTACAGGAAAGGGATGCCGGCATTCTTGCAGACCCATTTTTATGCCTAGAGGCATGCAACAAATACCACAATAAGGAAGATTCATGAAATCGTTCGAAAAAATTGAAAACATCCGCGATATCCGTAAAAAACTCGGCCTGAACCAAATGGACTTCTGGAGCCGCATCGGTGTGACTCAATCCGGTGGTTCCCGTTACGAATCCGGCCGCAATATGCCTAAGCCTGTACGCGAATTGCTGCGTTTGGTACACATCGAGCGCGTCGATTTGGCTAAAGTAAACCGTGACGACTTGGCCGTTGCGTCCTTGCTGAAAAACCGCGACCCTGAGTTGTACGCTTCTCTGAAAAAAGAAGCCAAAGCCGACAACAAAGGCAAATAATCAAGCCATTCAAAAGGCCGTCTGAAACTTGTTTTCAGACGGCCTTTTTACTTTCTACACTCTAAGGGTGTGTCGCATATATGTCCTTTTTCATTTACGGCTGATACTGCTTGAAATAGTCCAACACCGTTTGCGGCAGCCATTGCAGATTCAGACGACCCCGATCGCGACTGACAAAGCCGACATGACCGCCGTATGCCAGTTGCAGCAGCGTAACGGCCGAGGACACATCCCGCCCGGTCGGCAGGGCTTCCGGCGGCAGGAAGGGGTCGTTGACGGCATTGAGCAGCAGCAACGGCGTATCCACGCCTTTCAGAAACGGCTTGCAGGAATTGCGGCGGTAGTAATCGTGGCGGTCGGCAAAACCGTGTAACGGCGCGGTAAAGCGGTCGTCAAAATCGCCAAGCGTTTTGCAGTTTTGCCGGCTCAAGGCCGTCTGAAACTGAGGAATCGCTCGGGCTTTCGGCAGCAGCGAATTCAAAAAATAACGCGTGTAAATCAGTCGCGTCATGCCTTGGTCAAAACGCGTACCGGCCGCCACGGCATCGACCGGCGCGGAAACGACGGCAGAAGCACGCGGAACGGCATTGCTGCCCTGCTCGCCCAAATACTTGGCCAAGGCATTGCCCCCCAAAGAAACGCCGACGGCGTAAATGGTTGAATAGCGTTGCGCCAGCGTGTTGAGCATAAAGGCGATTTCAGTCGTATCGCCGAGGTGGTAGAACACGGGCGCGGTGTTTGCGATGCCGCCGCAACTGCGGAAATGGGCGACCACGCCGTTCCAACCGCGCTGCTGTACGGCTTTCATCAATTCGACCGCGTAATGGCTCTCGCTGCTGCCTTCCAGTCCGTGGAACAAAACCACCAGCGGCGCATCGGGGTCGGCGCTGTCGACAAAATCGTAGGCAACTTGGGTTTTGCCGGTGCTGTCGGGCAGAAGCTCGCGGCGGTAGTCGGGCGCCTTGCCTTGCAGCAGTTTGGCAAACAGGGTATCGGCATGGCCGTTTCTGAGCCAATAAGGTGTGTTGGGTGAACGTGTATTCATGATTTATTTCTTCTATTTTTCAGACGGCCTGAAGATAAGCATATACACCAACAAGGCCGTCAGCGTGCCGTTTGTCCAGCCTGCCCAAACGTCGGTGGGATAATGCACGCCCAAATAAATGCGTGAGAACCCGGTCAACAGGGCAAAGGCAATACCGGCCACCCAAGCGGCGCGGCGGTAGCGCGTGCGGCGGCAAAGCAATATCAGCATGACGGCAATGGCGGCGGAAAACGTACTGTGGCCGCTGGGGAAGGAAAAATTGCTCTCTTCAACCAGACGCGGCCAAAGCAGCGGACGTTCGCGGGCAAACCATACCTTCACAATCAGCATGTTCAAAGTCGGCACCAATGCCGCCAACACGCAAAACAGTGCTTCACGCTTCTTATTGGTGAAATATAGGGCGGCGGCAACCGCGCCGATCAGCGGCACGGCAATCGCGGTTTTGCCCAGATAGTGCAACACGGTGGCAATCGGATCAAACCATGTGCCCGCATGGGCATGGACAGCGTGCATCAGCGGCGGCTCGAAAGCAAAGCCGCCATATTGCGCCAGCCAAATGCCGATGATGAGGGTCGGCGGCAAAAACAGCAAAGAGGCAAAAGTCAGTGCGCGTCTGGATTGGGCTGGGGATAAGTGCATTATTCCACCGTTTCTTTCAAAGTCGCGCCAATCGCCTGCAAGCCCTGCAACGCATCTTCCCACGCAGCATCCAGCAAGCGGCAGGCCTCGCCTTCCGCTTTGATGCCGAACTCGATATGCGGCGGAATATAACGGCCGTCTGAAGCGGTACGGCCCACGGTGGGCAGACTGTACGAACGGATACCGGCGTAGGTATGTTCAAGATGTTCCATAATCGGCGTAATGCGCGATTCGGGTTGGTCGAACACATACACGCTGCGGCTGCCGCGTTCGGTTTGGTTGAAGCGGTCGGCGTAATAAGTCTCCAATACCCATTCGGCCATCGGGTGCGCCATCACGGGGAAGCCGGGGAAGAAATAATGCCCGCGGATGGAAAATCCGGCGATGTTGTTAAACGGATTGGGCACCAATTCCGCGCCTTCGGGAAAATCCGCCATTTTCAGGCGTTGGGCGTGTTCCGGCGAATCAAGCGGCTCGCCGCGTTTCAGGGTTACGCCTTCGATAAACTTGGCGGCTTCAGGATGACGGACGACGGGCAAATCCAAAGCAGCCGCGGCGGCTTGGCGCGTGTGGTCGTCAGGCGTAGAGCCGATGCCGCCGGTAACGAAAGTCGGCAGGCCGTCTGAAAAGCTGCGGCGCAGTTGTTTGACCAGCAAATCGGGCTCGTCAGGCAGGTATTGCACCTGATTGAGTTTCAGCCCGTGCGATTCCAATAAAGATTTGAAAAAGGCGAAATGCTTGTCTTGGCGGCTGCCGTGCAGGATTTCGTCGCCGATGATGATGAGGTTAAAAGCGTTCATGATGAGGTTTCTTTAATGCGGCCTTCGAACATTCAGACGGCCTATTGCTGACAATGTATTCCATTTATAAGATAATGGTTTCAACTTTTCAAGTCTGGAGAAATTCCCATGAGCCAAAACCATACCATTTTACAAAATCTCCCCATCGGCCAAAAAGTCGGCATCGCCTTCTCCGGCGGCCTCGATACCTCCGCCGCGCTGTTGTGGATGAAACTCAAAGGCGCGCTGCCTTATGCCTACACTGCCAACCTCGGCCAGCCCGACGAAGACGACTACAACGCCATTCCTAAAAAAGCGATGGAATACGGCGCAGAAAACGCCCGCTTAATCGACTGCCGCGCGCAGTTGGCACACGAAGGCATCGCCGCCATCCAATGCGGCGCGTTCCACGTTTCCACCGGCGGCATCGCCTATTTCAACACCACGCCTTTGGGCCGTGCCGTTACCGGCACCATGCTCGTTTCCGCCATGAAAGAAGACGATGTGAATATCTGGGGCGACGGCAGCACCTACAAAGGCAACGACATCGAGCGTTTCTACCGCTACGGCCTCTTGACCAATCCCGCGCTGAAAATCTACAAACCTTGGCTCGACCAACAATTTATCGACGAACTCGGCGGCCGTCACGAAATGAGCGAATTTCTGATTGCCAACGGCTTCAACTACAAAATGTCGGTTGAAAAAGCCTACTCTACCGACTCCAATATGCTGGGTGCCACCCACGAAGCCAAAGACTTGGAGTTCCTCAACAGCGGCATCAAAATCGTCAAACCCATCATGGGCGTTGCCTTCTGGGACGAAAACGTCGAAGTCAAACCCGAAGAAGTCAGCGTGCGCTTTGAAGAAGGCGTGCCGGTTGCATTGAACGGCAAAGAATACGCCGACCCCGTCGAACTCTTCCTCGAAGCCAACCGCATCGGCGGACGCCACGGTTTGGGCATGAGCGACCAAATCGAAAACCGCATCATCGAGGCCAAATCGCGCGGCATCTACGAAGCCCCGGGCATGGCATTATTCCACATCGCCTACGAACGCTTGGTAACCGGTATCCACAACGAAGACACCATCGAACAATACCGCATCAACGGCCTGCGCCTCGGCCGCCTGCTCTACCAAGGCCGCTGGTTTGACAGCCAAGCCCTCATGTTGCGCGAAACCGCCCAACGCTGGGTCGCCAAAGCCATCACCGGCGAAGTTACCCTCGAACTGCGCCGCGGCAACGACTACTCGATTCTGAACACCGAATCGCCCAACCTGACCTACCAACCCGAACGCCTGAGCATGGAAAAAGTTGAAGACGCCGCATTCACCCCGCTCGACCGCATCGGCCAACTGACCATGCGCAACCTCGACATCACCGACACCCGCGCCAAACTGGGTATTTACTCGCAAAGCGGTTTGTTGTCCTTGGGCGAAGGTTCCGTATTGCCGCAGTTGAACAATAAAGAGTAGAATCATAATCTCCCTGACCATGGCCGGTCTTTTCATTATCATTCTGGCCAGCTTGCTGGTGATCAGCCAGTATTTTGCCGAAAAGAAAATGAAAGACGACGGATTTATCAACTGATACCGCTTTAAAAACACCCTATTTTGAAAACTTGACGCAACATCCTTGTTTAATAGACGAGGCCGTCTGAAATTTAAGTTTCAGACGGCCTTATTACCCTTCCCAAATTTATCAAATACCATGAAATTCTTTTCTCACTTTTATCTTGAAAATCATATGTATTTCAACGACTACTTGAAATACATCCTGATTTTCGCCGCCCTCGTCATCCTCCTGCTCGCCGTATCGCAATACCTGCGCCACCGCATGGATACCAAATACCGCGACCTGAGCATTATTGCGCTGTTGTTGCTCATCCTCATCTGCGGCACGCAATATCTTTCGTACAGCGAGCGTCAAAACTTTGCCGCCGATACTTCGCGCATGGTGGGTTTTCTCAATGCCTTGATTGAAAACCAAAAAGTTGAAAAACAAGACATCATCGTCAACAGCACGCGTCTGTTCAACGGCATGATTATCGGCATCAAAAACCAATACTACGAAGTCCATTTCAATCAAGACTTCTCCGCCTACACGCTGACGCCCATCAATTTGGTCAACAACAATATCGAACTCATCGATAAAGAATAACAGGATACACACACATGGAAGCATACTCCCTGCTCGCCCTCAAACTGCTGATGGGTATTTTAGGTTTGATTTTGCAAATCAACCTCTTAGGCAAAGGCAACCTCGCGCCGACCTCCGCCATGGACCAAGTGCAAAACTATGTACTCGGCGGCATCATCGGTGGCGTGATTTACAGCGACAGCGTCGGCCTGTTGCAATTTTTCCTCGTGCTGATTTTGTGGACGCTGTTGGTCTTGAGCCTGAAATTCATCAAAAACCACAACCGCTGGGTCAAATCCATCATTGACGGCAAATCCGTCTGGGTTATCGTCAACGGCAAAATCCAAACCGATGAATGCATGAAAAACGGCATCAGCGCACACGACCTCATGTTCAAACTCCGCGCCGCCGGCATCTACGAAATCTCTGCCGTCAAACGTGCCGTGATGGAACAAAACGGCCAGCTCGCCGTCATTAAGTACGGCGACGAAAGCCTGCGCTATCCACTGATTACAGACGGCCAAGTCGACCCCGACATCCTCGAAATCATTAAGCGTGATGAAGAGTGGCTGCAACAAGAACTCGACCGCCTCCACCTTGAAGCCTCGCAAGTCTATATCGGCGAATACATAGACGGAAAATTGGTGGCACACCGTTATCCTTCTTGATTTGAAAATAGCAGGCCGTCTGAAACCTTGTTTTCAGACGGCCTTTTTGTATCCGGTGCAAATACTGTTTTTTAATCGCGATATTCAAACGTTGCACCCAAAAATTGAGCCAGTGCGGAGACGTGGGAATGTCGGGGGTCTTTGACGGCGGTCAGCAGCAGGATATTGCCGTGTTGCCGCTCCAAATCCAGCAGCCGCTTGATGGCGGCCTGCTCGGCATCGCCTTGCAGCTCTTCATGATAACGGCTGACAAAACCGTCAAAATTTTGAGCCGGATTTTCGTGATACCAGCGGCGCAGGTTTGCACTGGGTGTAATGTCTTTCAGCCAAAGTGCAGTGGCAAAAACCTCTTTGCGGACGCCGCGCGGATAGAGGCGGTCGATAAAGACGGTGGTTTGTTTAGAATCGGGTTGATAGGCGTAAATGCGCTGTACAGTAAACATTTTTTCTCGTCTCCAATGGATTCAGGCCGAGACTTTTGCACTAACATAGGTTACTAAAATTTTATGCTCAATCTCATTTTCAAAATGCAAAACTTTTCTGATTTTTTCCTACTTTTTGCTTAATATTAGGAAGGTTTTAGGCAATTGAAAATTTTTTGGCGCATTTTTATGCGTCAAATTTCGTTAACAGACTATTTTTGCAAAGGTCTCAGGCCGTCTGAAAATTCAGACGGCCTGATGTTTTTTAGGGTTTAGAACAGTTTTTTGACTTCTGCTTCAATATCGTCGGCACGCATAAAGGTTTCGCCGATCAGGAAAGTATGCACGCCGTGGCCGCGCATGAAATCGACGTCTTCTTTGTTGCGGATGCCGCTTTCGGTTACAACGGTTTTGCCGCTCAACTCAGGCAAGAGGTCGAGGGTTTGTTGCAGGGTCACTTCAAACGTACGCAGGTTGCGGTTGTTGACGCCCCACAACGGCGTGGTCATGTTGCGGCATTTTTCCAGCTCGGACGCATCGTGCAATTCCAACAATACGGTCATGCCCAATTCGTGGGCGACGGCTTCAAAACGCTCAAGCTGCTCGGCTTCCAATGCGGCGGCAATCAGAAGAATCGCATCCGCACCCCACGCGCGCGCCTGATAAATTTGGTATTCGTCAATGATGAAATCTTTACGCAAGACCGGCAGCGCCACAGCCGCACGCGCCTGTTTCAGATACTCGGGCGAGCCTTGGAAGTAAGGTTCGTCCGTCAACACGGACAAACAGGCCGCGCCGGCTTTTTCATAGGCGGCGGCGATTTCGGCAGGATGAAAATCAGGACGGATCAGGCCTTTGCTTGGGCTGGCTTTTTTGACTTCGGCAATAATGGCGGGCAGGTTCTGCGCGTGTTTTGCACGGATCGAGCCGATAAAGCTGCGAACCGGCGCAGCTGCCTGCGCTTGGGCTTTGATGTCTTCCAAGGAAACGGCGGCTTTTTGGGCGGCCACTTCTTCTGCTTTGGTGGCAAGGATTTTGTTGAGAATATCGGTCATGGCGTTTTTCTATTGGGGCTGATTTTCGGGTTTGAATCGTGCAACATGCTGCCGCAGATTAGATTCAGACGGCCTGAATGCCGCTATTTTAATGGTTTGAAAAAAGGCGGGCAAGAATGCCCGCCTTTGTGTCTGCTTCAATTAGTGATGAATGCCCAAAACGGTCGCGTTGTGGCTGATGATTTCGTCCGCCAAAGTCGGATTGTCGTTCAGCTTGATACCGTAGCCGGGCACCAATTCTTTCAGACGGCCTGACCATGATTCGGTATGACCTGGGAAGCATTGGTTGATCAGCTTAATCATCAAAGGTACGGCGGTTGATGCGCCTGGGGACGCACCCAGCAATGCGGCCAGCGAGCCATCGGCATGGGCGACGATTTCGGTACCGAATTGGAGTACGCCGCCTTTTTTCGGGTCTTTTTTGATGATTTGTACGCGCTGACCGGCGGTAATCAGTTCCCAATCGTCAGGATTGGCTTCCGGATAATACTCTAAGAGCGAAGTGAAGCGTTCTTCTTTGGTTTTACGCAATTCGCCCAAGAGGTATTTGGTCAGCGGCATATTAGCCCAACCGGCGCGGAGCATGGGGTAGAGGTTGTCCATGTGGATGGACATCGGCAAATCCATGAGCGAGCCTTGTTTGAGGAAGTTGGGGCGGAAGCCTGCATACGGGCCGAACATCAAATGGCGTTGGCCGTCGACGTTGCGGGTATCCAAGTGCGGAACGGACATTGGGGGCGCGCCGACGGAGGCTTGGCCGTACACTTTGGCGTTGTGTTGCGCGGCCGTTTCGGGATTGCTGTTGCGGAAGAAGAGGCCGGAAACCGGAAAGCCGCCGTAGCCTTTGCCTTCGGGGATACCGGATTTTTGCAGCAGGGTCAGTGCGCCGCCGCCTGCGCCGAGGAAGACGAAACGGGTGCGGAGTGTCAACGGGTCGTCATCGTCTTTAGTGCTGCTGGTTTTCAGCACCCATGCGCCGTCCGATTCGCGGTTGAGGTCGTCGACATGGCGGTTGAATTTGATTTTTACGCCTTTGTCGCTCAAGTATTTGACCATCTGGCGGGTCAGGCTGCCGAAATCGACGTCTGTACCTTCGGCGGAGTAGTTGGCGGCGATAGATTGGTTTTCATCGCGGCCGTTGATGACCAGCGGCGCCCATTCGGCGATTTTGGCGCGGTCGGTAGAAAACTCCATTTTTTCGAAGAGTTTTTGGTTTTTGAACACGTCGAAACGTTTTTGCAGATAATCGCAATGATCGGCGTTCATCACCAGCGACATGTGGGGGACGGAATTGATGAAAGAGCGGTCGGCCAGTTTGCCTTCCTCGACCAAACTCGCCCAAAACTGGCGGCTGATGTGGAATTGTTCGGCAATATTGAGGGCGCGGGTCGGATCGATCGTACCGTCGGCAGTCAGGGGGGCATAGTTCAATTCGCACAGGGCAGAGTGTCCCGTACCGGCGTTGTTCCATGCATTTGATGATTCCAACGCTACATCTTCCAAGCGTTCGATCAGGGTAATTTCCCAAGATGGTTCGAGCTCCTTGAGCAATACGCCCAAAGTGGCGCTCATAATGCCGCCGCCTACTAATACGACATCGGTTGCTTCAGCCATGGTTTTACTCCTACTAAAGTCAGGCATGGTTTGCCTTGTGGTTATCTATCATTATAAACAACTGATTTCAGAGGAATTGTTTTGTTTTTGTTGTGTGTGAAACTTTTTTGCCTGCTGAGTTTCCGAGCGTAAAGGGCGGGAGGCAGTTTCGGTTTGGGTTCCAGATTTCAGGTCTTTATAATATGTTATTGAGAATTTAGTAGATTTTACGGAGAAATGCAAAGATTTTCTGTTCGGTTCATATAAAAATAAGAGATTAGGCCGTCTGAAAACGTTTTCTTACCCTTTATCCGCCAAGGTTTACCAAGAAAAAAGAATTTTTCATTTCTTTTTTAATTGACCGTTTTTGTCAGCAATTTCAGCGCTAACAAACGTGAATCAACCGCCAATCTGCTATCATTTCGACTTATCCCACAACAAGGCAAACCGCCATGTATCTGACACAAGAAAAACCCTACCGCCCCCTATTGGTCGCACTGATGTTCCTCACCCTGTCGCTGGCGATGATATTGCACAATATCGTGCAAATCGCCTTTTCAGACGGCCAAGGCCTGCTGGTCACGGTCAAAGACGGCGCATGGGCATGGCAAAGCGGCTGGCAGGATTCCGTCGCATGGTTTGTCTGCGGCATGTTTGCCTTCCTCAATCTGCCGATTGCCGGCGGGCTGACCAAGCTGGCGTATAAAAAAATGATGCGCCGGCATTCGCGTTACGCCATCTTCCTTGCCGGTGTCGCAGCGTGTGCCTCGGCGGCGGCAGGCTTGATTTTTGAAGCCATCTTAGGCAATGCCGCATTGGCCGGTATGCGCGGGCAAGGCGTGTTTTACTACACCCTCTCCGTATGGATCATCGCCATGCTGACCCTGCCCAAACAACTCACACGCGCACCGGAGCAGCCCATCGTCTTTCACAAGATGAAACGTTGATTCAACAAGCACAAACATTTTCAGACGGCATGCTTTCCGTTACCATTACATCCAACGCGTTTTAACCAATAAGGAATAACAAATGAATCAGGCGCAACAGCTCCGCGACGGCATACAGGCACTGGGTTTGGACATCGACGAAGCCAAACAGGCCAAACTGCTAGACTATGCCGCCCTGCTGCAAAAGTGGAACAAAACCTACAACCTGACCGCCCTGCGCGATCCCGCCCAAACCGTCAGCCACCACCTGCTCGACAGCCTGACCCTCTTGTCCTATATCGAACACGCGCAAACCATGCTCGACGTCGGCTCCGGCGGCGGACAGCCCGGTATACCCACCGCCATCTGCCGCCCCGACCTCGACATCACCCTCCTCGATGCCAACACCAAAAAAACCGCCTTTCTGCAACAAGCCGTCATCGAACTCGGCCTTAAAAACGTCCGCGTCATCAGCGGCCGCGTAGAAGCCGCCGCCGACTGCCGCACCGACGTCATCACCAGCCGCGCCTTTGCCGAACTCGCCGACTTCGTCAACTGGACCGAGCACCTCCTCAAAGACGGCGGCTACTGGGCGGCCATGAAAGGCGTATACCCGCAAGAAGAAATCGACAAACTGCCCGAAAGCGTCGCCGTCGAAAAAGTCGAAGCATTGCACGTCCCCCAACTCAATGCCGAACGCCATATCGTCATCATCCGCAAAAAGGCCGTCTGAAAACAACCCAAGCATACCGAATAACGGTACAATCCAGCCATCCACACTTAACACGACAGCAAAGCAAATGAGCGCACAAATCCTCGCCGTCGCCAACCAAAAAGGCGGAGTCGGCAAAACCACCACCACCGTCAACCTAGCCGCCTCCCTGGCCTCCAAAGGCCGCCGCGTCCTCGTCGTCGACCTCGACCCCCAAGGCAACGCCACCACAGGCAGCGGCATCAACAAAGCCACCATCGAAAACGGCGTTTACCAAGTCGTCCTCGGCGAAACCGACATCCCCAACGCCGTCGTCCGCAGCAAAGAAGGCGGCTACGACGTATTGGGTGCCAACCGCACACTGGCCGGCGCAGAAGTCGAACTCGTCCAAGAAATCGCACGCGAAATCCGCCTCAAAAACGCCCTGCAGCTCGTTGCCGACAACTACGACTACGTCCTCATCGACTGCCCCCCGTCCCTGACCCTGCTCACCCTCAACGGCCTGGTCGCCGCCAACGGCGTCATCGTCCCCATGCTTTGCGAATACTACGCCCTCGAAGGCATTTCCGACCTCGTGGCCACCGTCCGCAAAATCCGCCAAGCCATCAACCCCGACCTCGACGTAACCGGCATCGTCCGCACCATGTACGACAGCCGCAGCCGCCTCGTCGTCGAAGTCAGCGAACAGCTCAAACAACACTTCGGCAACCTGCTCTTCGATACCGTCATCCCCCGCAACATCCGCCTCGCCGAAGCCCCCAGCCACGGCCTCCCCGCCCTCGCCTACGACGCCCACGCCAAAGGCACCCAGGCTTATCTAGACTTGGCCGACGAACTGATTGCACGGTTGGAAAAATAAACAGGGATATGAAACAGGGATATGAATATAAAAAGGCCGTCTGAAAGTTGGGGAATACTTTCAGACGGCCTTTGGTTTAGTTGGAAAGAACATTTTTAAAAAAGACTGCGTGCGTGCTACACTCACTTAATTTGAAACAAATTAATTGAAGAAAGTCCAACCTAGCAGTAAAATCGGGCATTATAATGCCCGATTTTACTGCTAGGTTGGACTATATTATGAATCACACAATGTATACAAACCCAATACCTCTATATGCGAAAAAAAAGAGAGTGGAAGAGTTTGCGCAAGAAATATCGACTAAACTGCAATTCAACTATACAGACGACCTTTTTGTACTAGTAAAAAAATTAGGAGGGAAAATTTCTATTGGGCATACTAGCCAAGAAGATGTGCACAGTGGCTCAATTTTGGTGGATAAGGATGCTAAATTTGAAATATTTATTTCCCCTTTCACATCCATTGAAAGGGATAGATTCACAATTGCCCATGAATTAGGTCACTTTTTTTTACATTACCCTAATGTTCGGGAAAAGATGGGAAATAATGAAATTTTTAGGGCTACTAGATATGTAGATTTAGATGACAAGGATCAACAAGTTGCTGAAAGAGAAGCTAATTGGTTTGCAGCTTCTTTATTAATGCCAGAAGAAAAATTTAAGCAAATATATAAAAAAGGAACAGTAGATGCTGAGCTAGAGTTTCAGGTTAGTACATCTGCAGTAAATATTCGAGCCAAATCACTTGGCTTGTTGTAATTTAGGATTTTTATGACTCCCCATGAAAGTGTAAAACCTACAATACAGGAATCTACATCTTATGAGGTTCCTGCATATAGAGTCCGATTGTTTTTATCAGTTGATTTAACGGGTTCGACCGCATTTAAACATAGTAAGAGTAGTCCACTGGAATGGCTAAAGGCCTTTCAGCAGTTTTATGGAACATTTCCAAGAAAATTGTCAGAACTTTATCAGCAAATAGGACAGTCTGCCGGCTTATCCGATGAAGAGTTAGAATCAGGTTCTCCTAAACTTTGGAAAACTGTAGGTGATGAAATCTTATTTTGCTGTAAAATAGAAAGCGTACATCATGTGTCAGTTTGTATTGAGGCTTTCATACAAACATTACAACAATTCGGAGAGGTTATACAACAATTTAATCTTAATACGAAAGGAAATGCATGGGTTGCCTCATTTCCCACTCCTAATAGTAGTATTATGCCAATATCTGCTGAAGATTCTGCTACCGACTCCTTGAGTGGAAACAACGATTTGGTTTCGGAGGAAATGGAAGAACAGGCTGATCTGCACCCTAATAAATTTGATTTTTTAGGGAAGGGGATTGATTCAGGTTTCCGAATATCTAAGAACTCATCAATTGACACACTAACTATTTCTCCAGGTTTAGGTATTTTGTTGCTAGATGCGTGTCAAAATAAAAAACTTACTAAATTTGAACGGAAAATAAGGTTAGCAGAAATGCAATGCTTCAAAGGTGTTGCTGATGGTAACTTATATCCAGTATTAGTAATTGATGTTTTTAGGAATAAAGACTATGAAGAGCTTGTAAATGCTCAGAATAATCTTTTAGGTGTGCGATATAAACAGGACCATGAAGAATTACAAAATTTCTTGAAAGAATTTTTAAATTTTTATAAGATCGAAATTCCAGAAGTCAAGCTTTATGCAGCAGATAGTACTCCCATTTGTCCAAGCTTTTATGAAATATATAAAAATGAATGGGAACGTAGTAAAGAGGAGCTTGTAGCAAAAAATAGTCTTGAAGAGGAATCTATTAACGATATTGATGAAAAGGAGTCTAAAGAAAATCTACAGTTAGATCAGAGTGAAAAATTCGTAGCAGAATTGAGTGAAAACCTAAAAGATCAGTAGTGTAATTTCTTTATATGCCTAAAGCCGTCTGAAAATTTTCAGACGGCTTTTTTATCCTTTATTTAATTCCCTCCCACTCCTTCAACAACCTCTTCACCGACACCGGATAAGGTGTCTTCAATTCCTGCGCGAACAGCGACACTCCCAATTCTTCAATCATCCATTTAAACGCGGCGAGGTCGTCTGAAATGGGTTGTCCTTGTTTCACCAAGCTATCTGTTTTTTCCAGCCACATTTGTTCCAATTCCTGTATATCGGCTTCGCGGGCTGCGTCGCGGGCGGGGTTGCCGCTGTATTTTTCGAGGCGCAGGGTCATGGCTTTGAGGTAGATGGGGAGGCGCGGCCATTGTGCCCATGGGGTATGACTGGCAAAGCCGGGGGCAAGCAGGGTTTGCAGGCGTAGTCTTAGAAGGTGGGTCAATGGGTGTTTGCCGAGTTTGCCGTTGAGTTCGGCGTAGGCGGCGGCGGTTTCCTGCAAGTAGCGGCTGAGGGCTTCTTTGACGGCGGGCAGGCGGCTGCGGGCGCGTTTGATTTGCTCTTTAAAGGCTTTTTCGTTGCGCGGCAGCTCATCTTCGCCGATAAAGGCGCGGTCGCAGACGGCTTGGGTGAGGTCGTCGCGCAGGGTGTCGGCGTTGATGTGTTTGAGCAGCATGGCGGCTTGGGTAAAGCCTTGGATGCCTTTGTTCAAATCTTTTACCTGCTCTTTTAATTGCAGCTTCATCAATTCGATCACGCCTTGACGGTGTGCCTGCTCTGCGGCGGCGGACGTGTCGAACAGGCGCAGGGCGATGCGGCCGTCTTTTTCTTTTTGCAGGCCGAGGTAGCCGGTGAGCTGTTGTTTGCCGCGGGCGAATTTGATGGATTCAGGCAGGGTGCCGATGTCCCATGCGGTAACGTTGTCGCGCTCGAATTCTTGGGTGTTGTCGCGGAAGGTAACGGCGGCGGCTTGGCCGAGTTGTTGCTGCAACTCATGCAGTTTGCGGCCGCCGGCGAGTTCTTGTCCGCCGTCGTCGATAATGCGCAGATTCAGATAGCAGTGTTCGGGCAATTCTTGCACCGCCCATGCGTCTTGGTCGATTTGCTCGAGAATCCGCATATCGCCGGCGCTTTTGGCGATAAAGTGCGCCAACTGGGGAATGATGGCCGCTTGGCGGTCGGGATTGCTTTCGAGGAATTTGGTGATGAAATCGGGTACGGGCACGCAAATGCGGCGGATTTGCTTCGGCAGGGCTTTAATCAGCAGCTGGATTTTTTCGCGCAACATACCGGGTACCAGCCATTCGAGCGACGGCGCGTGCAGGCGGTTGAGGACGGTCAGTGGCACGGTTATGGTCACGCCGTCGAGCGGATGGTGCGGCTCGAAGCGGTAGGAAAGTTTGAACTTGCCGTCTGCGGTTTGCCAAAATTTGGGGAACTGCTCTTCGGTGATGTGTGCGGCGGCGTGTTGCATCAGATCGTCGCGGCTAAGGAACAGCAGGCGCGGATTGTCGCGCTCGGCGGTTTTGAGCCAGGCTTCAAAGGTGCGGATATCGGCAAGGGGTAGGGGTTTCAGACGGCCTTTTGGGGATATGGGCTGCTTTTTGGGTTTGGGGTCGTCTGAAACATTTTGTAGGGTGTGTGAACTCGGTTCGCGCTCGCGGTTGGACGCATCTTTGGAATCCGCGTGCGCGGCTTGCTCCACACGCCCTGCGTTGCGCTGGTTTGCTTGTCCGTTTTGTCCGGTTGTCTTGTCCGACTGGGTTTGTCCGCCCTCTTCGCTTCCCCAAACGCCGCCTTTCTCGTCTTTCCACACCAGCTCGGGCAGGCGTTCGTTATAAAACGCAAACAGTGCTTCGTCGTCGACCAATACGTCTTGCTTGCGCGATTTGTGTTCGAGTTCGGTAATTTCTTTAATCAGCTTTTTATTGTGTGCAAAAAAGGCCGTCTGAAGATTGCTTTCCTGCGCCACCAATGCGCCGCGGATAAAGATTTCACGCGCTTCTTCAGGCGCAACTTTGCCGTAAGACACGGGACGGCGCGGCAATACGGTCAGGCCGTAAAGCGTTACGCGTTCGCTGGCGACGACTTCGCCGCGTTTTTGTTCCCAGTGCGGCTCGAAATAATGGTAGCGGACAAGGTGCGGCGCTTCCTGCTCTATCCATTCGGGCTGGATAACGGCGACGTCGCGCGCGTAAAGGCGCGTGGTCTCAACCAATTCTGCCGCCATCACCCATTTGGGTTTGGCTTTGAACAGGGCTGAGGCGGGGAACAGGTGGAAACGGCTGCCGCGCGCGCCGGTGTAGTCGTTGCCGTCGGGCGACTTCATGCCGACGTTGGCGATAAGGCCGGTCAGCAGGGCGCGGTGGATTTGTTCGTAGCCGGCTTCTTTTGCGGCGCGGATTTGGGCGCGGTGTTGTTTCTTGTCCAGTTGTTTTTGTTTGAGTTTGGCCGCCAAATCTTGGTCGCCTTGACTTTCAGACGGCCTTAATTGTTCTTGGGAAGGAGGTTGTCTAAACGCGGCTTCTTTGGTGGTCAAGCCCATTTCAATCGCGGTTTGGGCAAGCTGGTGGTGCAGCTCGCGCCATTCGCGCATCCGCAGGTGCGACAGGAAATATTGGCGGCACCATTGCACCAGCTGCTTGTTGGACAAGCCTTTGTCGCGCTCGCGCTGGAAGCTGTCCCAAATATTCAGATAGGCAAGGAAGTCGGATTGCTTGTCGGTAAAGCGTTCATGCGCCTTGGCCGCGGCATCGCGCGCTTCCAACGGCCGCTCGCGCGGGTCTTGAATCGACAGCGCGGACGCAATTACCAATATTTCCGCCATGCAGTCGTGCTTCTTCGCCGCCAGCAAAATACGCGCGATTTTCGGGTCGATAGGCAGGCGCGCCATTTGTTCGCCGAGTTTGGTTAAGCGGTAGCGCGTGTTGGCACCGATATGGCCCGAACTGTTTTGCAGGCCGTCTGAAACATTGGCTGGGTTGGATCGGGCATCCATACCTGATCCGCGTACTTGGTTTTTCATATTTTGCATAGTCTTGTCGGTCGGGCATTTTCCCCGACATCATCTTAATTTGTCTTTATTGGTTTGCACGCCGCTTATTGCGGATAAACATATTCCGCCTTGCCGTCGCGAATGTTCAAGCTGCCTGCATCGCCTGTAATCAGGTTGCCCGTTACCGAGCCTTCGCTACAACCTGAAACCGGCATATCGTAGCCCAGCGTGTGAATCAGGAACGTTGAAAGCTGCTGATGGAAGGCAATCTCGCAAGGTGCAAAAGCTTGGTTGGCAGTCTGTTGCACGGCCTTATCCGGGCTGTACAACACCAGCGGCACAAGATAGCTGTCAGGCTGCACCGTGCCTTGATTGTAGGTATCTTGGCGCACATACTGGCCATGATCGGAGGTATAGGCAAACAGCCAGTTGCCGTCAGGCTGCTTTTGCAGCTGCTCGAATACGGTTTGAATCATTTGGTCGGTTTTGTGGATGGTGTTGTCGTACTTATCCACAATACTGGCTTCGCCGAATACTTTATCTTGAGGCTGCAACAATGCGCCGTATGGGACGTGCGAACCGCGTTGGTGCAACACAATAAAATGCTTGCCCTGCTGCAAATTGATTTTGTCGAACAGGGGCAACAGTTTATCGTCGGGCATATTGTCGCCGTTGCGGTAACCGAGTTGGGTCGGCTGAATCAGATGGTCGATCCACTTTTTACCGATTAAGTTCAAAATCGCCATCTCGTTTTCCGCCTGCGCGCTGTAAAAATACGTTTCATAGCCCTGCTCTTTGGCGAGGCGGAACATATTGGTATCGCCGCTGCTGATTTGTTCGTAGCCGTTGGCATGCGGTATCGCATTAAAAAAGCTGGGCAGGGACACAGCCGTCATCAAAGCGGCGGAATAGCTTTGTTTCACAATCGGCTTAAATTCGGCTTGCGACAGCTGGGTCAAAAACGGCGAAGTTTCACGCCCGTAGCCAAACAATTTCAAATGCGCCGCGCTTTCGCTTTCACCCATAATCAAAACGATATTTTGAACACTGCCCTGCCCGATTTTGCTTGGCGCAGACTGTTTGAACACAGGAATCTTGCTTAAATCAAACAACTGATACGGCAATACGCGCCCGACAAAATAGCCGAAGCTGAAATAATTGGCTTTGACGCGGCTGTATGTCGGCTTAGGCGAAATACCGTGTTCCTGCGTTGTACTGAATGAACGTCCAAAAATCAGCAACATCGCCGCAATAAATACAATATCGGCAGAAAAATGCGTCTTACGGCGGAACTTGGCAAGGCTGCAAAACAGCACGACTTCCAACACGCCCCACACCACAGGCAGCCACAACTTATCCAACATCGACGCGCCCGCGCTGCCGACTTCGGTAACCTCTTTCAGCATCAGCCAATAATTGATGCCCGTCATCCAACTTTGATAAACCGCGTAATGCACATTGTTGGCAATGATGCTGAGCGCAAAAAACAACGCAATCAGCAAACGCGTTGCCTTATAACGCGCAAACAGATACAGCGCAGCAATCACAAATGTCAGCGCAAACGTTTCCGCCATTTTCGCAGCCGGCAGGGTTTCAATCCCAAATACAAAGCGATAGGCAATTTCGCTGGCAGTCAGCAAAGACGAATACAGAAAGAGAACGAAAAGGGATTTTTTCATAATGGGAAGTTCACAATAAAAGTTGCCTGACTTCGGGAGGTCGTCTGAAAGCGGCTTCCTTGGTGGTTAAACCCATTTCAATCGCGCGCGACTTACGCATCCGCAGGTGCGACAGGAAATATTGGCGGCACCACTGCACCAACTGCTTGTTGGATAAGTCTTTGTCGCACTCGCGCTGGAAGCTGTCCCAAATGTTCAGGTAGGCAAGGAAATCAGACTGCTTGTCGGTAAAACGCTCGTGTGCTTTGGCTGCCTCCTCGCGCGCCTCTAGCGGCCGCTCGCGTGGATCTTGAATCGACAGCGCGTACGCGATCACCAATATTTCTGCCATGCAGTCATTTTGTTGTGCAGCAATCAGTATTCAGCTGACTTTGGGGTCAATTGGTAGTTGACCCATTTGTTTGCCAATAGGGGTTAATTGATAGTGCGGTTTTGGGGCTTTTAGGCTGCCTGAAAAATAACAGATAATGTTGTCTTAAAGCAATATTTAAGACGGTATTCGTTCTATCCTAAGTTATAATTCTGCTTTTTCAGGCCACCTGAAATCTTATTTTTGAAAATATGATGAATAACACACACCAACCTACTGTTTTAGATTTATTTTGCGGCTGTGGCGGCTTATCGCTCGGTTTTATTCAAGCTGGTTTTGATGTCAAATTGGGCATAGATTATTGGCAAGACGCGATTACCACCTACACCGCCACACACAAAGGCACACAAGGCATTGTCGCCGATTTATTCAACATCACACCCGAACAAATCTCCCAACAAACTCAAATTAAACAATTAGATGTGATTATTGGTGGGCCACCATGTCAAGGTTTCTCTATCGCCGGCAAACGCATGATTGATGATGAACGCAATCAACTTTATAAAGCGTTTGTGGATTTTGTCCGTTTTTATCAGCCCAAAGCATTTCTAATGGAAAATGTCCCTAATATAATGTCAATGGGAAAAGGGGCGATTAAACAACAAATTACTCAAGATTTTGAGCAACTAGGCTATATCGTCAAAAGTCAAATTTTAATGGCTTCTGATTATGGGGTACCGCAAAATCGTAAACGCGCATTTTTTGTGGGGTTTAAAAATGGCACAATATTTGAATTTCCAAAACAAACGGTTAATCAATATGTTACTGTCAAACAAGCCATTTCTGATTTACCTGATTATTCGGTTGATGATGGCGCGGCTTATCCACTTTTAGGCAGCAGCGAATATCAACACATGATGCGCCAAAATTCAACTGGCTTGTTTAATCATCAAATCACGCAACATAATGACAAGACGAAAGAAATTATCGCACTTGTCCCCGATGGCGGCAATTACAAAAGCCTACCTGAACATTTGCGCCAAACGCGAAACGTCAATATTGCATGGACACGCTTAAACAGCCAAAAGCCAAGTTTTACGATTGATACGGGACACAATCATCATTTTCACTATCAATTTAACCGTGTACCAACAGTTCGAGAAAGTGCGCGTATTCAATCATTTCCCGATGATTTTATTTTTTTAGGAACAAAAACCAGTCAATTACGCCAAGTTGGCAATGCTGTTCCGCCTATGCTTGCAAAAGCGATTGCCGAAAAAATGAAATTGTTTTTATAAGGATATAACATTATGTTTAACCCCGATATTCAATATCGTTGCGACATTATTCGCGGTAAAGCACAAAAAGAATTAGATGATTTATTGCCAACTTATTCCACGATTGTGGCGGATATTTGTCCAGCCGATGAAAACATCTTTAATCAACAATTTAACAATAGATTATCGCAATCTTTTTATCAGAAAAATTACAATGAATTAGGCAAAAATCAACAGAAAACCATTAGAAATCATATTACTGAAATTGCAGGTAAATTATTTGGTTTGTACTTCAAAAAAAATGGTTTGGTATATGAAAGCCCAAGTAATAGTAAATTAGTAAACGACCAAGACCAACCTGCATTTTTTAAAAATTTATGCTTAAATTTTCAATTCCCAAACGGTACACAAAAAATTCAAACCATCGCAGAACGTATTAACAAGCAGATTAAATTCAAACCGTTTCATTTTATTTTGGCGTTATTGGCAGAAGCGGAACAGGTAAAATTTACCATAACTACTTACCATATTGGCTATTATGTATTGAATGCGTTGGAAGTGCTGCAAGGCAAAGTTACACCAAAAGAAGTATTGGATACGATTATTTCTAATAGTCAAAAGAATTCATTAAAACGTGTTCCTGTAACATCTCACGATTTTCAGCACATTAGAGAATTGTTGAATTTATTGGTATTGGCGAATTTGATTGTGATTGATGAAAACCGAAGCAGCAAAGCCATACAATTAAATCATTATGAAAATCAGTTAATTAAATTATTTATCAAAGAATACAATACGCCACTTCAATTTGATATTTACCAATTTGATTTAAATGCAGAACACATTGGCAAACGCATTGAAATGGAATGGGCAGAATATTTTGCTCAAATCGCTCTACAAAATGCTCAAGTTTTGAATACAGTTTTGCCATATCAACATCAGGTAAGTAAAAAAATAGACAAAAATGAATTAGGTAAAATGGGCGAAAAATTGGTATTTCAGTTAGAGCAAGAACGTGTGAGAAAATACAATCAACGCTTAATCAATCAAGTTCAGCTTGTAGGTGAAATTCGTGGTTTGGGCTATGATGTAAAATCAGTTGCCGCTGATGAAAGTCCAAATAATCCTGATTTTGATAGATTTATTGAAGTGAAATCAACCATTCGTGTTACTTCACCTGATTTAGATAATCACGATTGGATAGACACTGTTAATTTAACACGCAAAGAATGGGTTGCTGCGGAGCAATTTCAGGCAGCCTACATGATTTATCGTGTGTATTTTACAGCTCACAAAATTTATATTCGCAAAATAATCAATCCTTTTGAGAAGAATAAACAGGGGATTATTTACGTTATGCCAACCATGTATCGCATCGATTTTGGGGCAAATAGCGTAGATGATTCGGTTGAAGTGGATAATGTTTTATGAGTGAAAAATTAAAAGTTGTATCGTTGTTTTGTGGTTGTGGTGGTTCTGATTTGGGATTATTGGGCGGATTTGAATACTTGGGGCAAACTTATCCTAAATTGCCGTTTGAAATTGTTTACGCTTTGGATTTTGATAAATTTGCTGTGCAAACGTATAACGCTAATTTTGAACACCCTGCGATTTGTGATGATATTAAGAATTTAAATATTCAAGAGCTTGATGATTTTGATTTATTATTAGGCGGTTTCCCATGCCAATCTTTCAGCACAGTTAATCCCAGTAAAGACACCAATGACGCACGTGCTAATTTATATAAAGAATTGGTAAAAGTATTGCAAACCAAACAGCCTAAATATTTTATTTTTGAAAATGTTAAGGGTTTGATGACTTTACAAAAAGGGAAAATTTTACAAAAAGTATTAACCGAATTTAAACAAGCAGGATATGAAGTTCAATATAAATTATTGTTGGCAGCAAATTTCGGTATTCCGCAAAAACGTGAACGTGTATTTATGGTAGGTGTTCGCAAAGATATTCAGAAACACTATACATTCCCTATGGAAACTCATGCCGAACAGCCTAATTTATATCAAAAACCTTTTGTAAAATTAGAAAAAATCATTACTACCTTGGCGATTGATAATCCTAAATATTATTTTTCAGAAAAAGCTGTTTTAGGCATGAAAAATGCGAAAAATAACATGAAACGCGGTTTATATCAGGATTTGCAAGGACAATGCTTAACTATTACGGCACATTTGGCAAAAACCAGTTTAAACTCACGAGACCCAGTTTTATTGGTTGATAAAGACAAAGAATTATATCGCCGTTTTACACCGCGAGAAGCGGCTGGTATTCAATCATTCCCTGATACCTTTCAATTTCCTGTGAGTGATATTCAGGCATATCGGCAAATTGGCAATGCCATTCCGCCTGTATTGATGTGGCACGTTGCCAATGCGTTAGCGGAAATTGTGTAGTATTCAGACAGTCTGAAAATGCAAAATACCATCTGAAATTTATTTTCCAAGCGGTATTTTTGTGTAATTTCTTTTTCTAGTTGTTTGAAATCACATTTCCTCCACCGCTCCCAATTCCAGCAATACCTGAAAACCGTCATTGATATACCGTGAATCGGGCATTTCTAAAAATGGGAATGCCGCTACGTCGCCCAGGTTCAGCGATGCCATGCGCAGGATGACGGCGGCGAGGTTGCTGCGGACGATTTCCGGGTCGGTAAATTCGGGGCGGCTATTGAAATCTTCTTCTGAAAATAAGCGGATACACACGCCTGCGGAGACGCGGCCGCAGCGGCCGGAGCGTTGGCGGGCGGCGGCTTGGGAGATTTTTTCGACATGAAGCTGCTCCACTTTCGCCCGCGCGGAATAGCGTTTGACGCGCGCGAGGCCGGTGTCGATGACGTATTTGATGCCCGGCACGGTGAGCGAGGTTTCGGCGACGTTGGTTGCCAACACGATGCGGCGTTTCGCACCGGAGGGGTGGAAGATTTTGTGCTGTTCGGCGTGCGACAGGCGCGCGAACAGGGGCAGGATTTCGTCGTTGCGGCGCAGCGTGGATTTGCGCAGGGCTTCTGCCGCTTCGCGGATTTCGCGTTCGCCCGGCAGGAACACCAAAATATCGCCTTCGCCGTAGCGCGCCAATTCGTCGGCCGCATCGACAATCGCGTCGGTCAGCTCGACTTCTGCCTCGTCTTCGTCTTTGCTGGTCAGCGGTCGGTAGAGGATTTCGACGGGATAGGTGCGTCCGCTTACTTCTAAAACGGGCGCGCCGTTGAAGTGTTGGGAGAAGCGTTCTGCGTCTATCGTGGCCGAGGTAATGATGACTTTCAAGTCGGGGCGGCGCGGCAGGAGTTGTTTCAGGTAGCCCAAGAGGAAGTCGATGTTCAGGCTGCGCTCGTGCGCTTCGTCGATGATGATGGTGTCGTAGGCGGCGAGATAACGGTCGGTCTGGGTTTCCGCCAGCAGGATGCCGTCGGTCATCAGCTTGACGCAGGCATCGCGTGAGGTGTGGTCGGTAAAGCGCACCTTATAGCCCACCGCGCTGCCGATTTCGGATTTCAGCTCTTCGGCAATCCGCTCCGCCACCGAACGCGCGGCCAAACGGCGCGGCTGGGTATGCCCGATCAAGCCTGCCGCCCCACGTCCGAGTTCCAAACAAATCTTGGGCAGCTGCGTGGTTTTGCCCGAACCGGTTTCGCCGCAAATAATCGTTACCTGATTCTCGGCAATGGCTTTTTTGATTTCGTCGAGCTTATCGTGAACAGGCAGCGTGTTGTCGAACTCAGGCTTGGGCAGTTTGGACAGGCGTTGCAGATAGAGGTCGTGCGATTTTTTGTATTTTTCCTCAACCTTGGCCAAGCCGCCGTATTTATTGGGGTTTTTAAAGGCAGAACGCAGAAAATGGCGGTCTTTGGAAAGGGTTTGGGTGAAATCGGGTTGCGGCATGATGGTGCAATAAATTGAATAATGTGAAAAGAATGGAATTATAGCAAAAGGCCGTCTGAAACTTGAAAGCAAGCAAGTTTCAGACGGCCTTTGTATGGATAAACCGTTTTAGTCGGCGGCGTGCCAAGGTTTTTGCATACCGGCGTGGAAACTCGGTTTTTCTCCGCCCCACAAGGTGTCGATGTCGTAGAAGTCGCGCACGGCAGGGAGCATGACGTGGACAACGAGGTCGCCTGCGTCGACAAGCGTCCATTCGCCGCTGTCGCCTTCGGTGCTGAGGATTTCAAAACCGGCTTCTTTCAAATCGACGGCAACGTTGTTCGCCAGTGCTTTGACTTGGCGTGTGCTGTCGCCACTGGCAATAATCATGCGGGCAAACAGGGAGGTTTTGTCTTGGGTTTCCAAAACGGAGATGTCTTTGGCTTTGATGTCTTCGAGGGCGTTTACGGCCACTTCGACCATTTTTTGCAGGTCTTGCAATTCTTGTTCGTTCATTATTTTCCTAGTTGAAATGTTTTCAGACGGCATTATAGCTTATCTGCCTGAATAAACGCTATTTTTCATAGAGTTTGTGTTGGCGGATGTATTGGGCGACCGGTTGCGGCAGGCCGTCTGAATGGTGCGTTTTGGCAAGATTGGCACGGATTTGGGTGGAGCTGGTGTTGTGCAGCGGCGCGTTGAGGATGCGGACGCTGCCGTTTTGCAGGGCTTCGCCGAGCCACGCGTGCAATTCGCGCGGGGTTTTGTTGAGGTTGTCGCCTTGGCGCATGGCGACGGCGATATGGGTCTGGCGCACGAGGGTTTGCCATTTTTTCCATGTGTGCAGCTGCATCAGGCTGTCGCTGCCCATCAGCCACCACAGTTGCGCTCCGGGAAACTGCTGGCGGAAGATTTGGACGGTGTCAAACGTATAAGTCGCGCCGTCGCGGACGATGTCGCAGTCGCTGGCGGCGAATCTCGGCTCGTCGGCGATGGCGAGTTCGACCATATTGAGGCGCTCTTGTGCCGGCGTGCGCGTGCTGTCTTTGTGGTACGGGTCGCCTGCCGGCAGGAAGACGACAAGGTCCAAACCGATTTCGTCGGCAAAGGCGCGGGCGATGTGGAGGTGGCCGTTGTGGATGGGGTCAAACGTGCCGCCGAATAATCCGATGTTTTTCATTTTGGGTGGTGTCTGCGTTAGATGTTTTGGCCGTCTGAAGCGGGCAGGCTGCCGTCAACAATCAGGTTGAGCTTGCCTGTGGTCGGGTGGATGACCAGGCCGTGGACGGCGATGTTGTCGGGCATCAGCGGATGTTTGCGAATCAGCTCGACGGTATGGCGCACGCTGTCTTCGACATCGTCAAAACCGGTCAGCCAGCCGTCCAAATCGATACCGGCATTGCGCAGGGTTTCGATGCGGTCGTCGGGGATATTGCTGTCGTGTACGCGTTGGAGGAACTCTTCGGCGTGTAATCCGCGCATACCGCAGTCGTGGTGGGCAATAACCATGATTTCTTTGACTTTGAGTTCAAATACGGCCACCAACAAACTGCGCATTACCGAACCCCAAGGGTGGGTCACCAGCGCACCGGCGTTTTTGATGAGCTTGGCATCGCCGTTTTTCAAGCCTAAAGCATTGGGCAACAATTCGATAATGCGTGCGTCCATACAGGAGAGGATGGCCAGCTCGCGGCCGGGGTATTTGTTGGTAAAGTATTTTTCGTATTCGCCTGTTTCGACGAAATGTTGGTTATAGGCGAGGATTTCGCTCAATTCGCTCATGATGTGCTCGTTTCGGATGGTTTACTCTATTATAGCGGTTTTCGGGTAGTGCGGTTGTTTTGCAAATTCGCCGTAAACGGCTAAAATCAACGTATCTTTAGTTCTTTTGGAGGATGTGCCGTGTCTCAGTCTTTCCGCTTTGAACAGGTATTCGCGTCCGATGTCCACGATGCATTGTGGGATTGGGCGCAAACCAGCTATGGCGCATCCGACGATTGGTGCATTCTGTATCTTAACGGCCTGCCTTTAGGCCGTTTGAACCCGTTATGGCGCGAACGCCTCGGGCAAGATTGGACAGGCAGGCAGTCAACCCTTTCAGACGGCCTGAATTTGGAAACCGACAGCTGGCCGGAAATGGGCGACAGTTTGCAAACGCTGGCGCAACAATGGCGCGAATGCGGTTGGCTCAAGGGTTGGCGCGGTGAAAAGTTCGACATCTGCGACCAGTCGGGCAAGCCTTTATGCGCACTCGAACGCGCCGCCTTCCGCCCATTCGGCCTGATGAGTCAGGCAGTGCATTTGAATGGATTGGTCGAAACAGAAGACAGTTTGCGCTTTTGGATAGGCCGCCGCAGTCCGCACAAAGCCGTCGATCCGAACAAACTCGACAACCTGACCGGAGGCGGCATCAGTAGCGGCGAGAGGCCGTCTGAAGCTGTCTGCCGCGAGGGTGAAGAAGAAGCTGGCATTCCCGCTTCGTTAACCCCCCATATCCGACCGACCGCCCAAATATATAGTTTGCGCCCCGTTAATCGCGGTGTCCACAACGAAATCCTGCATATCTTCGACATTATCCTGCCCGAAGACTTCCAACCCGCCAACCAAGACGGCGAAGTCGCCGGTTTTGAACTGATGGACATCCCCACCATGCTCGAAGCCATGTTGGGCGGACACATGATGCACGATGCCCAGCTGGTTACGCTTGAAGCCTGCCGTCGATACGGCCTGATTGACCTCAAACATCCGCTGTCCGCATGGCTCGACAGCATCCGTTGCCGACCCCATTTTTAAAGGCCGTCTGAAACCATGTTGCAACTCAAAAACATCAACAAACGCTTCGGCAGCAAAACCGTTGCCCAAGACATCAACCTAAACGTCGAAGCAGGCGAAATCCTCGCCGTACTCGGCCGCTCCGGCTGCGGCAAATCCACCCTGCTCAAAACCATAGTCGGCCTGGTGCGTCCCGACAGCGGCGAAGTCTGGCTCAACGGCAACAACATCACCGACATGCCGTCTGAAAAGCGCAATATCTCGCTGATGTTTCAAGACTACGCCCTTTTGCCGCATTTGTCCGCCCTCGACAACGTCGGCTTCGGCCTCAAAATGCGCCGTCTGCCCAAAGCCGAAATCGAAGAACAATCCATGCAGGCCTTGCGCGACATCGGTTTGGAACACGAAGCGCAACGCAAACCCGAAAGCCTCTCCGGCGGCGAACAGCAACGCCTCGCCCTCGCGCGCGCCCTAATCACGCGCCCGTCGCTGTTGCTCTTGGATGAAGCCTTCTCCAGCCTCGACACCCACCTGCGCCACCACCTGCGCACCCTGACCGCCGAACGCATCCGCAGCCAAAACATCCCCGCTATCCTCGTGACCCACTCCGCCGAGGAAGCCTGCACCATGGCCGACACCATCGCCATCATGCACGAAGGCCGCATCCTCCAACACGGCACGCCGGAAACCCTTATCCGCCGCCCCGTCAACGCCCAAGCCGCCCTGCTGCTCGGTTTGGCCAACACCGACGACACACGCTACATCCCCCAACACGCCATCCGATTCGACCCGAACGGCACGGCCGTCCGCATCAGTGAATCCGTCCCCCTCGCCGAAGGCACACGCCTCACCCTCGCCCATCCGCAATACGGCGATTTGATTTGGTATCCCCACGCCGACCACGATACGGATAAACCGCAAACCGGACAGGAAATCCGCATCAGCGTGGATGAAGGTCAGATTGTTTGGTTTGATTGAATTTGATGGATTGAGAAAAAGAAAAAGGCCGTCTGAAAAGCAACAAACACCGTCATTCCCGCGCAGGCGGGAATGACGGCGGATGGGTTTGGGGCGGGGGAAAGGTTTCAGGCTGACTTGGGGAAGGGCAACCTGAAAATGGGGAGGCCGTCTGAAAGAGCAGTTTCAGACGGCCTTTTGGTCGCTTGGGTTGTAAACCCAACACAAAACAGATGATTTAACGGTTTTGTTGGGTCTTGACCTAACCTACGCTTGCTACGAGTCTTCCGAAGTTGTTGAGTTTTGATTCGATGTATATTGCGTTGACCTTGCAGTAATTTGCACACGATTCTCCATCGGAAACGGAATTAAATATTTCTGATATTTTCTTGATAGAATTTGAACTCTAGGCGATAGAGAAGGAATACGTCTTTCCATGTTTTCATCAATTTTATCTTGCCCGTTTTTCTCTAAAATATGATTTATTTCTTCCCAATCATCTTTATCTAGTTGATATGCAGCACCGTTCTTGACTTCTTCTATCGGATCGATGATTTTCATATTTAGAGACTGGATGGCTGATGATTTGATCAATTCATATTTATCTGAATACTGATTTAAACATATTATTGCATCAAAAGCTTCTCTATTTCCCCCATTAAGGTCTGTGTAATTTAAAAAATTGACGATTAATAAAAAGTCATTTGATTCAAGTCTTTTAAATAGTGGGTGGTTATATTCATAACAAGGTCTTGCTGCTTTATTCTTATCATTGAAATCGATTAAATTAACTTTCCCATATAATTCATTAATTATTTGTTCCCTTCTGAGAGTTGCGTCATAAGATGAGTTAATAAATAGCAAAAAAGAAAAATTTACTTTTTCTTTCATTGATATATTTTCTAAAGAAGATCGTATTTGTCTGTTGGCTGATCTCATAATTGTAGTTAGCATACTATTTGTATGGTTGTAACCATTAGATATGTAAACTTCGCCATTTGATAATTTTTCTTCTCTGCTTTTATTTTCATCATCATCGGCTTCTTTGAGTTTTACTTCAACAAGGAAATTTTCATTTTCCAATTTAACAAGAAAATCAGCAGTTTTGGTTTCTCCTGTTGCAAGCTCCTCTCCATTATTTAAGATTTTAAATCCCAAAGTTTCTAAAATATCTTTCCCTAATTTAGATGATTTTTCCATTTTCACATTCCTATTTAATTATTTTTCTAAGAAAAGGCAGCCTGAAAAATCATTTTTGACTTTTCAGGCTGCCTTTCTCACAACCAAACAATACTACCCTTTCAACTTCGCCAACTGCCCTTCCACTTTTCCCATCTTATCCATCAACTCCGCCAAATCCGCCTTATCTTTTTCCACCAGATGCGCGGGGGCTTTTTCGGTGTAGCCGGGTTTGGAGAGTTTGGCGTTGAGTTTGTCCAAGGCTTTTTGCAGCTTCTCGGCTTCTTTGCTCAAACGGGCGGTTTCGGCGGCTTTGTCGATTTCGACTTTCAGCATCAGGCGCGCGCCGTTGCAGACGGCGACAGGTGCGTCTTCCGCTTCGGGCAGGCTGTCCACCAGCTTGGCTTCGGTCAGTCGGGTCAGCGACGGCAGGTATTTAAGCAGGCCTTCGAGTTCTGCGCTACCTTCGACGAAGAGCGGCGCTTTGACGTTTGGCGCGATACCCATTTCGCCGCGCAGTTTGCGTACTTCTTCCACCAAGTCTTTCAATGCGGCCATTTTGTCGAAGGCCGTCTGAACGATTTGTTCTTTATCGGCTTGCGGATAGGCGGCCAACATGATGCTGTCGGCGGTTTTGGCATTCGCCAGAGGCGCAACGACCTGCCACAGCTCTTCGGTAATGAAAGGCATGATCGGGTGCAGCAGGCGCAGGATGGTTTCGAGTACGCGCACGAGGGTGCGGCGTGTGGTGCGCTGGGTTGTCGGGCAGCCGGTTTGGATTTGCACTTTTGCCAGCTCGATGTACCAGTCGCAATATTCGTTCCACACAAATTCGTACAGCGTTTGCGCGGCAAGGTCGAAGCGGTAGGTTTCAAAGGCTTCGGCAACTGCGGCTTCGGCTTGTTGCAGTTTGCCGATAATCCATTGGTCGGCGAAGGTAAACGCCAACGGCTGCATTTCGTCTTGACCGCAGTCTTTGTCTTCGGTGTTCATCAACACGAAGTTGGTGGCGTTCCACAATTTATTGCAGAAGTTGCGGTAACCTTCGGCACGTTTGAAGTCGAAGTTGACGCTGCGGCCAAGGCTGGCGTAGCTTGCCATGGTGAAGCGCAAGGCGTCCGCTCCCATGCTCGGAATGCCTTCGGGGAAGAGTTTTTTGGTTGCTTCTTCTACTTTCGGCGCGGTTTCGGGTTTGCGCAGGCCGGTGGTACGTTTTACCAGCAGTTTTTCCAAGTCGATGCCGTCGATCAAATCTACAGGGTCGATGACGTTGCCTTCGGATTTGGACATTTTTTTGCCTTCGTGGTCGCGCACGATGCCGTGGATGTACACGTCTTTAAACGGTACTTTGCCGGTAAAGTGGGTGGTCATCATAATCATGCGCGCCACCCAGAAGAAGATGATTTCGTAGCCGGTGACCAAGACGTTGGACGGCAGGAAGGCTTTGAGTTCGTCGGTTTCAGACGGCCAGCCGAGCGTGGAGAACGGTACAAGCGCAGAGGAGAACCATGTATCCAATACGTCTTCTTCGCGGGTCAAACCGGTTTTACCGGCTTGTTTTTCGGCTTCTTCCTGATTGCGGGCAACATACACATTGCCTTCGTTGTCGTACCACGCGGGGATTTGATGACCCCACCACAATTGGCGCGAGATGCACCAGTCTTGGATGTTGTTCATCCATTGGTTGTAGGTGTTGACCCAGTTTTCAGGGATAAAGCGCACTGCGCCGCTATCAACGGCTTTTTTGGCTTTGTCGGCGAGGCTCAAGCCTTTGAACTCGCTGTCAGGCTCGCCGCCGTTTGGCGTGGCGGACATGGCAACAAACCATTGGCTGGTCAGCATCGGCTCAATCACTGAGCCGGTACGGTCGCCTTTCGGCGTCATCAGCGTGTGCGGTTTGATTTCGACCAAGAAACCTTGTTCCTGCAAATCGGCAACCATTTGTTTGCGCGCGGCAAAGCGGTCCAAGCCTGCATATTTTTCAGGCAGGGCAAAGCCTGGTTGCGCTTCGCCTTTGAAGTTGAACACTTCGGCGTTTGCCAGCACTTTGGCTTCCAAGTCGAACACATTAACCAAGCGTGTGTCGTGGCGTTTACCGACTTCGTAGTCGTTGAAGTCGTGCGCAGGCGTGATTTTCACGCAGCCGGTACCGAAGTCTTTTTCAACGTATTCGTCGGCAATCACGGGAATGGTGCGGCCGGTCAGCGGCAGGATTAATTCTTTACCAATCAAATGGGTGTAACGTTCGTCTTCAGGGTTGACGGCAACGGCAACGTCGCCCAGCAGCGTTTCAGGACGGGTGGTCGCCACGATAACGGCTTCGGCAGGATTATCCGCCAGTGGATAGCGGATGTGCCACATAGAGCCTTGTTCTTCCACGCTTTCCACTTCCAAATCAGACACTGCGGTACCCAATACCGGATCCCAGTTCACCAAGCGTTTACCGCGGTAAATCAAGCCTTGCTCAAACAGGCGCACAAACACTTCGGTTACGGTTTCGGCACGCACGTCGTCCATCGTGAAATACTCGCGCGTCCAGTCGGCAGAGCAGCCCACGCGGCGCATTTGTTGGGTAATCGTGCCGCCGGAAACTTCTTTCCATTCCCACACTTTTTCTAAGAATTTTTCACGCCCCAAGTCATGACGGGACACGTTTTGCGCGGCAAGTTGACGCTCGACCACGATTTGCGTGGCGATACCCGCGTGGTCGGTGCCCGGAATCCAGGCGGTGTTGCAGCCTTTCATACGGTAGTAGCGGGTCAGGCCGTCCATGATGGTTTGGTTGAAGGCATGGCCCATGTGCAGCGTGCCGGTTACATTGGGCGGCGGCAGTTGGATGGAGAAAGACGGTTTCGTCAAATCCATATCAGGCTGGAAATAGCCCTGCTCTTCCCAGTTTTGATAATGTTTGGATTCGATTTCGGCTGGATTGTATTTGTCTAACATGATGGAACTTTGTGAAATTAAGGTTATTTTTGATGTGCGGATTATAACGCAAAAAGGCCGTCTGAATCATTTCAGACGGCCTTTGGCATACGGGTTTTAAAAATGGAACAATACCAGGCTGACGGCAATCACCGCCATGCCCGTTGTCAGGCCGTAAACGGTTTCATGGCCGTCTGAATAGCGTTTGGCGGCCGGCAACAACTCGTCCAACGCCAAAAACACCATCACGCCGGCTATCACGCCGAACACCGAGCCAAACACGGCAGGCGACAAAAACGGCTGCAAAACCAAATAGCCCAAAGCCGCCCCCAAAGGCTCGGCCAAACCGGATAGCAGACACGCCCATACCGTTTTCTTCCGGCTTCGGGTGGCAAAATAAACCGGCGCGGCGATGGAAATGCCCTCCGGAATATTATGGATGGCAATCGCCAACGCCAAAGGCATCCCGACCGCCGGATTTTCCAAGGTGGCAAAAAACGTTGCCAAACCTTCGGGGAAATTGTGCGCCGTAATCGCAAACGCCGCCATCATACCGACTCGCGCGATATGGCGGCGTTTGCTTTCTTGAAACGACGGGTCTTGCGCGTCTAAAGTTTCATGCGGGTTCGGCACCAGGCGGTCAATCAGCGCGATGCCGCCCATCCCAGCCAAAAATGCCATGGTCGCCGCCGCAAACGCGTGGTCTTTATCATAAATTTCAGCAAACGCCTCGCTGGATTTGCTGAAAATCTCCGTCAGGGAAACATACACCATCGCACCGCCGGCAAATGCCAAACCAAACGACAACACGCGCGGATTGGGCGTTTTGGAAAACATCACCAAACCGCTGCCTAATACGGTAAACAAACCGGCAGCCAGCGTGATGGAAAAGGCAACGGCCAAATTGGACATCGAAAAATCGGGCATGAGAAAACCTGCGCTAAAAGCTGGGACAGGTTCAGACTAACACTTTTTAATGCGTATGATAATAGTTATTATTTATTTTATTGATTGGACGCAATACTCATAAAGCTAAGGGACGTCTGAAAAATATTTTTCAGACGGCCTTTAAGTTTGAAATATCACCAAACCTTATCGCTTTCCAGCTTAAGCCTGATAGCGCGACAGGCTCAAGTCGTCGCTGCGGATTTCGGTGTCTTTGCCGCTCACGATATCGGCGGTCAATTTTGCCGAACCCAGCGACATGGTCCAGCCTAAAGTGCCGTGGCCTGTATTCAGGAACAGGTTTTCAAAACGGGTGCGGCCGATTAACGGCGTACTGTCGGGCGTCATCGGTCTGAGGCCGCTCCAGAACAATGCCTGATTCAAGTCGCCGCCTTCGGGGAATAAATCGTTGACGACCAAAGCCAATGTTTCGCGGCGTTTTTCGGGCAGTTTGATTTCGTAGCCCGATAATTCCGCCATGCCGCCGACGCGGATTCTGTTGTCGAATCGTGTGATGGCGACTTTGTAGCTTTCGTCCAAAACGGTGGACACCGGCGCGCCGTCTGAGTTTGTGACAGGCAGGGTCAAGGAATAGCCTTTGATGGGATAAATGGGCAGATCGAGATCCAACTGCGCCAAAACTGTCCTGCTGAAGCAGCCGAGCGCGCAGACAACGGCATCTGCTTCAAGCCGCTCTGTTTCGGTTTCAACGGCTTTGATGCGCAGCCCGTTGTGGTCGATGCGACTGATGGTCTGGTTGAAGTGGAACTGTACGCCCTTTTCCTGACACAATTTGTACAGGTTTTCAGTGAAGAGGTGGCAGTCGCCGGTCGCATCCGCAGGCAGATGCAGGCCGCCGGCAATTTTGGCGGTAACGCGCGCCAGCGCAGGCTCGAATTCTGCGCATTCTTCGGGTTTCAGACGGCTGTACGGCACGCCGTAGCGTTCTAAAACGGCAATGTCTTGTTCTGCCGCTTCAACTTCTTTGGCTTGGCGGAAAATCTGCAACGTCCCTTTTTTGCGCCCTTCAAAATTCATACCGGTTTGCGCTTCAAAACGGCGAAACATTTCACGGCTGTATTCGGAAATCCTGACCATGCGCTCTTTATTGATTTGATAGCGCGCTGCCGTGCAGTTTTGCAGCATTTGCCACAGCCATTCGATTTGATACAGGCTGCCGTCAGGGCGAAACAGTAAAGGTGGATGGCTTTTAAACAGCCATTTCAGCGCTTTGGTCGGGATGCCGGGTGCCGCCCAGGGCGTGGTATAGCCGTAAGAAAGCTGGCCTGCGTTGGCAAAACTGGTTTCCATCGCCACGCCCTCGGCGCGGTCGATGACCGTTACTTCATGTCCTGCCTCTGCCAGATACCACGCGGAAGATACGCCTGCCACTCCGGCACCTAAAACAAGCACTTTCATTTTTCTCCTCCTCTGACTTTTTTCAAAACAAACTGATATCCATCGGGCCGTCTGAATATTCAGATTCAGACGGCCTTGGACATCAATGCGGCAATTCGCCGTTTTTGATTTTTTGTTTGAAGTCTCGCGTTTCATTGACGATGACTTTAGCCATCAACAAAAGCGCAATCAGGTTGGGCAATGCCATCAAGCCGTTGAATGTGTCCGAAGCCAGCCACACCAAATCAAGGCTCAACACGGTCCCCAGCATAACTGAAGAAACGTAGCCCACGCGGTACAGTCCGGCAAAGCGTTCGCCGAAAACGTACACCGCGCATTTCTCGCCGTAATAACACCAGCCGAGAATGGTTGAGTAGGCAAAGAAAATCAGGCCGATGGTGACAATCCAGCCGCCGATGCCGGGCAGCATTTTTTGGAACGTGACGGTTGTCAGTGCCGCGCCGCTCAATTCAGGTTTCACAAACTCGCCGCCTGCACCGAGCAGACCCATAACCAACACGATACCGGTAATCGAGCAGACAACGATGGTGTCCAAAAACGTACCGGTCATAGAAACCAAAGCCTGACGGACGGGATGGTCGGTTTTCGCAGCAGCGGCGGCAATCGGTGCAGAACCCATGCCCGCTTCATTGGAGAACACGCCGCGCGCCACGCCGTAGCGGATGACCGTGCCGATGGCACCGCCGGCCACAGCCTGTGCACTAAACGCATCGGAGAAAATCAGTTTGACGGCAGGCATCAGTGCGTCAGAATTCACGACAATAATGGAAATACCGCCCACTACATAAAATACTGCCATGGCAGGCACGATAAAGGACGCCGCTTTGGCGATGCCCTTAATGCCGCCTAAAAGCACGATGGCCGTTAATACGGTCAATATCACGCCGGTGTAGGCAGGTTCGACGCCGAAGCTGGTTTGCACTGCCTGCGCAACCGAGTTGGACTGCACCGAGCTGCCGATACCGAAGGAAGCGAATGTACCGAACAGCGCAAATGCGACGGCCATCCATTTCCAGTTTTTGCCCAAGCCTTTTTCGATGTAATACATCGGGCCGCCGGACATTTCGCCTTTGGAGTTGGTCACGCGGTATTTCACCGCCAACACGCCTTCGCCGTATTTGGTGGCCATACCGAAAATGGCGGTCATCCACATCCAAAATACCGCGCCCGGGCCGCCGGTTACCACCGCAGTCGCCACACCGGCGATATTGCCCGTACCGATGGTGGCCGACAGCGCGGTCATTAGCGCTGCAAAATGGGAAATATCGCCTTCGTGGTCTTCACCGTCTTCATGCTTCTTTGACGGCACAAACGCCTGTTTCAACGCATAACCCAACATGGTGAACTGCAAGCCTTTCAGCAAAACGGTCAGCAAAATGCCCGTACCGACCAGCAGCATCAACATAATAGGCCCCCAGACCCAGCCGCTGATGGTTTCAAAAAAGGCTTTGAGATTGTCTAAAAGCAATTGCATGGTTTTTCTCCTTTGTCTGTTTTATTTTTTTAAAACACCACTTTTCTGTAGTGTCCTGTAATTTCAGCACAGAATGTTTAAGATTACAACATATTTATTTTCAAAAGTTTTTCGTATTTTTACCCTAAATAAAACCCAATCGACACCAAGAAAATTGTTTACAATCCAGAGCAGGCCAAGACCCCAGCCCAATTAAAATGACAAATAAAAGCATGCTTTAAAACATCTTCCTGCCAACTGTTTAAAAAAATTCAGGCCGTCTGAAAAAAGTCTTTCAGACGGCCTGAATGCGCGTGCCGCAACCCTATTTCAGCAACCCGGCCAACACTCGGGCAAAACGCTCCGCCGCGCCTTCGCTGGTGTGCAGGTACAGGGCAGGTTCAATGAGTTCCAACTCATTGAGCAGGAAGGTGTCGCCAATCAGTGTGCCGTCCACGCGGGCGTAAACCGGCATTTGCGGCAAGGCGGCCAGTACATCTTGCGCGGCACGGACGGCAAACTCGGGCGACTCGATACCGAACACCGACACGCCATAGGCCGAGTTGGCGCGCCATTCGCCTTGAGGCGGCTGACGGCGTACGGCATGGCTGAATACGCCGTTGAAAAACACCAGCGAGGTTTCTCCCGCCGTTTCGATTTCGCGGATATAAGGTTGAACAATCATGCCTTGCGGATAATCCGCCATATCCACGTCCAATGCCTCCGCACAAACTTTGACTACGCCTTTGCCGCTCTGCCCGAATGCGGGCTTGACGACTGCTTCCGTCCAGCCTTGTTGTTTCAGAATATCGGCCAATTTGTCTTTGTGCGCGGGAACGAACACGCTGGGAATCACTTGCACGCCGCGCGCCGCCAAATCGCACAAATACGTCTTTTCCATATTCCAAGCCATCAATTCGGGCGGATTGATAAAACGCTGTCCCGCCTGCCCGGCATGCTCCAGCCATTGGCGGAAGGCTTCGGGTTCGGCGGCATAATCCCATGCGCACAAAGGCAGCAAAAACGGCGCGGACGGATGGTTTTGCCACGCGTCAAATACGGTTTTCACACCCATGGTTTCCAAATGCGCCGCCAATGTTTTCAGGTTGTCCGGCGGTTCGGGATAGGTTTGGCAGGTAATGAGTGCCAAAACGGTTTGCTCGGTCATGGTTGCATCTCGTTGCTAAAACCAAAATTATATAGCGAAATCAAACCAAAAGATTTTTCAGACGGCCTGATACATAAGGCCGATTCTGATAAAATGGTTTCCCCTTTTCCGTCGGAACATGCTCATGAAATCTGCCCACGTCCTTGTCTGGTTCCGCCGCAACCTCCGCCTGCACGACAATGCCGCGCTTAATGCCGCCGTTGCAAGCGGTTTGCCCATCGCCTGCGTCTGGGTCAGCCAAAGGCCGTCTGAAAACCACAATCCGCGTCAAAGCCTGTTCCATTATCAAGCCGCGCAAGAGCTGCATACCCGTCTGGCGGCACACCATATTCCTTTATATGCCGTCGCTTCCGACGAAGACCTCCTCCCCTTGGCCGCTTCGCTCCATGCCCATACCATCATCACAGACGAAGCCTACACCGAAGCCGAAATCCGCCAAGACAACCTCCTCTGGCACAATTTCGACCGCGCAGGCATTGCCCTGCAACACGCCAACGACCGCGGCATTTTGGCCAAATCTCCCCTCATGGATGCCAACGGCCTGCCCTACACCGATTTTGCCGCCTATAAACAAGCATGGTTGCAGGCTTACTCAGGACAAAGGCCGTCTGAAACCGAATTGCCTGTTCAAACCGGACAAAGCGTTCCACCGTTTCCAGCCCATACCGGCGCAGTATTGCCTGCCTATCAGCAGGGCGGCGAAACCGCGGCCTTAACGCAATGGCACGCGTTCAAACAGAATTTGGTTCACTACCCGATTACCCAAAATTTTCCGGCACGAAAAAACACCAGCCTCCTCAATGCCTACCTGTCCGCAGGCTGCATTTCACCGCGCCTGCTGGCCGCCGAAAGCTTGGCAAACCGACATTTCGAGTGGCTGGACAAGCTTATTTTCCGCGACTACTGCTACCAGCTCGCCTACCACCGCCGCCTACCCGAAACAACCGATGCCGCCCCGGTGCGCGAATACTGGCGCAACGGCCAAACCGGCGTGCCCATCATCGACGCCTCCATCCGCAGCCTCGTAGCCACCGGCCACTTACACCCTGTTCTCCAGCAGCTGTGCGCCCACTATTTCTGCCATGCGCTAAACCTCGACCCCAACCAAGGCATCGCGTGGACAGCCTCCGTCCAAACCGGCACCGACCCTGCGCTCAACCAAGCCAACTGGCACCTTGCCGCCCAAGACACAACCACCGTCCGCTATGCCCACCGTTCGCACCAAATCGACCCCGACGGCAGCTACATCCGCAGTTACCTCCCCGAATTGGCACACCTGCCGTCCACCCTCATTCACACCCCGTGGGCGGCTGCCGATGACATCGACACACACGGCTACCCCTTCCCCAAGGCCGTCTGAAACAGAGCTTCACACCAAAAAACCACACTAAACACAACTAAAAAACGCCCAAACAAAATATTTTGGTTTCAGACGGCCAAACAGATTGAATAGCCAAGATTTACACGGTAAACTTACATCATTAAAAAATTTTATTATTTCATTACAATGAAACCCGCATTCGACATAAAAACGTCACGTTTGGACGTCTTATCCATCCATCTGCACACCGCAGATTTAACCGAATTGGAAGAATTCCTGCGCCAACTGGCAGGCCAGTCCCAAGACGAATTCGTTCCCTTTATTTTAGACGTACAAGATTTCGACCATCCCGAATCCATCGATTTGGGCGGCATGATTTCCCTGTTTGCCCGTTACGGCATGCAAATCTTAGGGCTGCACCACACCAGCGACACATGGGCGGCGGCGGCGGCGCGTTACCACTTGGTCTTCAAACAAGGCAACGCCACCCAGGCAGCCGACACACAGGCAGCGCCCACCCCGCGCCAAGCACCGCAGCCGCAAGACGTACAGGCCACCGTCATCAACAATCCGACCGTATTGGTCAGCACGCCCGTGCGTACCGGCCAGCAGGTGTACGCTGAAAACGGCGACCTCATCGTCACCGGCATCGTCAGCCAAGGCGCAGAACTTATCGCCGACGGCAACATCCATATTTACGCCCCCATGCGCGGCAGAGCGTTGGCCGGAGCAAAAGGCAACACCAACGCGCGCATCTTCATCCATTCCATGCAGGCCGAGTTAGTCTCCGTTGCCGGCATCTACCGCAACTTCGAGCAAGACCTGCCCGAGCATCTGCACAAAAAACCCGTACAAGTATCATTGCAAGACAACCGACTGGTTATCAGCGCAATCGACGCCGAATAAACATCAGTACTTAAAAAGGAAATATCGTGTCCAAAATCATCGTAGTAACTTCAGGTAAAGGCGGCGTAGGCAAGACCACTACCAGCGCCAGCATCGCAACCGGCCTGGCCCTGCGCGGCCACAAAACCGCCGTAATCGACTTCGACGTCGGTTTACGCAACCTCGACCTGATTATGGGTTGCGAACGCCGCGTCGTGTATGACCTCATCAACGTCATCCAAGGCGAAGCCACACTCAACCAAGCCCTGATTAAAGACAAAAACTGCGAAAACCTCTACATCCTGCCCGCCTCGCAAACCCGCGACAAAGACGCGTTGACCCGCGACGGCGTCGACAAAGTGATGAAAGAGCTGTCCAGCAAAAAAATGGGCTTCGAGTTCATTATCTGCGACTCCCCTGCCGGTATCGAACAAGGCGCACTGATGGCGCTCTACTTTGCCGACGAAGCCATCATCACCACCAATCCGGAAGTATCCAGCGTCCGCGACTCCGACCGCATCTTGGGCATTTTGCAAAGCAAATCCCGCAAAGCCGAACAAGGCGGCACAGTTAAAGAACACCTGCTGATTACCCGCTACTCCCCAGAGCGCGTGGCCAAAGGCGAAATGCTGTCGGTACAAGACATCTGCGACATCTTGCGCATCCCGTTGATCGGCGTGATTCCCGAATCACAAAACGTCCTGCAGGCCTCCAACGCCGGCGAACCCGTCATCCACCAAGACAATGCCGCCGCAGCCGAAGCCTACAAAGACGTTATTGCCCGCCTCTTGGGTGAAAACCGCGAAATGCGTTTCCTTGAAGCCGAGAAAAAAGGTTTCTTAAAACGACTGTTCGGAGGTTAATACATGTCACTGCTCGATATGCTGTTCGGCAGAAAGCCGAAAACCGCCACCGTCGCGCGCGACCGCCTGCAAATCATCATCGCGCAAGAACGCGCACAAGAAGGCCAAGCTCCGGATTATCTGCCGACCTTGCGCAAAGAGCTGCTGGAAGTCCTGTCCAAATACGTCAACGTATCATTGGACGACATCCGCATCTCCCAAGAGAAACAAGACGGCTTGGACGTTCTTGAGCTGAACATCACCCTGCCGGAACAAAAAAAGGCTTAACACATGACCTTGACCGAATTGCGTTACATCGTAGCCGTCGCACAAGAACGTCACTTCGGACGTGCCGCACGACGCTGCTTTGTCAGCCAGCCCACCCTCTCCATCGCCATCAAAAAGCTGGAGGAAGAGCTGTCGGTATCCCTGTTCGACCGTAGCAGCAACGACATCATCACGACCGAAGCGGGCGAGCGCATTGTCGCCCAAGCCCGCCGGGTTCTGGAAGAAGCAGAACTCATCAAGCACCTTGCCAATGAAGAGCAAAACGAATTGGAAGGCGCGTTCAAACTCGGCCTGATTTTTACCGTTGCCCCCTACCTTCTGCCCAAGCTCATTACCGCGCTGCGTGAAACCGCGCCGAAAATGCCGCTGATGCTGGAAGAGAACTATACCCACATCCTGACCGAGTCGCTCAAACGCGGCGATGTCGATGCAATCGTCGTTGCCGAACCGTTCCAAGAGCCGGGCATCGTAACCGAGCCTCTGTATGACGAACCTTTCTTCGTCATCGTTCCCAAAGGCCATCACTTTGAAGAACTCGATGCCGTTACGCCTCAGCTTTTGAGCGAAGAACAAGTGTTGCTGCTGTCAGAAGGCAACTGTATGCGCGACCAAGTGTTGGCAAGCTGTTCCGAATTGGCTTCCAAGCAAAAAATCCAAGGTTTGACCAATACCCTGCAAGGCAGCTCCATCAACACCATCCGCCACATGGTTGCCAGCGGCCTGGCCATCAGCGTCATGCCGGCTACCGCATTGACCGAAAACGACCACATGCTTTTCAGCATTATCCCGTTTGAAGGCACTGCACCGCACCGCCGTGTCGTTTTGGCTTATCGCCGCAACTTTGTCCGTCCGAAAGCACTGACTGCGTTGCGTACTGCCATTTTGCAATCGCAACTGACCGGCGTAACCTTCGTCAACGAATAAACCGCAAAACAAAAGGCCGTCTGAATATTCAGACGGCCTTTTTATTTTTAACCGAATAAAGGATTAGTAGCGGGTATGAACTTGACTGCCGATAACGCCACCCAAAGCCGCGCCACCCAAGGTAGAGCCGGTATCGCCACCAATCAAATTACCTGCCACGCCGCCCAATACCGCACCAGCAGCAGTGTTGCGTTGGGTTTGAGTCATATTGGCACACGCGCCCAAAGAAGCGGCCAGCATGATCAAGGTCACAGTTTTTGCAAAAGTTTTCTTCATGGTTTGATTCTCCATCAGGGGTTAAGCTTTATATAGAACAGTATGGCACAACCTTTCATTAATATATTTTCTGATAAGTAAAGACAGATTAAACTAAGATAACGCCCTTGACGAACGGTTAAATGCAAAAACAAACGGCAATTCCAAAAGAATATTTATAAAATTTAATATATTTGGCATAAAATTGCGCATACATCAACTGTATTCGGTAGTGATACAATGACGACTTGTCTGAATTACCGGAAACACCCGTCATGAGTATCTACGCACTGGCACACATCATCCACGTTTATTGCGCGATTGCCTTTGTCGGCGGCGTATTTTTCGAAATGCTGGTCCTCTCCGTTTTACACACCGGCCGCGTTTCGCGCGAATCGCGCCGCGAAGTCGAACGTGCCATGTCCTATCGTGCCGTCCGCGTGATGCCGCCTGTCGTCATTACCCTGTTCATCAGCGGCATCGTGATGGTGTACAACCGCTACCTGCCGATACTGCACCACCCATTCGACAGCTCCTTCGGCATCATGCTGAGCATCAAAATCCTGTTGGCAGTAAGCGTTTTGGTACATTTTGTCATCGCCGTCGTCAAAATGGCACGGCACACCCTCACCGTCGGCTGGTCGAAATACATACACGCCGTCGTATTCAGCCATATGCTGTTTATCGTCTTTTTTGCCAAAGCAATGTTCTACCTGTCTTGGTAAACCTTACCCTTCCCCCACACACAAGGATTGTTTATGACCCAATACCCGTCCGTCGGCTCGCCGATGTTTTACGGCATCTTCTTTATTGCCGTCTTAATCATGATCGCCATCGATATGGTGTCGCTGAAAAAAAATGGCGTCCACAAAGTCAGCATTAAAGAAGCCCTCGCTTGGAGTGGCATTTGGGTGGCCGTATCCTGCGCATTTGCCGGCTGGCTCTATTTCGAACTGGCGGGCAACCCGGCTTACGGTGCCGCTGTCGCCAAAGAAAAAGTCCTCGAATTCTTCACCGGCTATGTGCTCGAAAAATCCCTTGCCGTCGACAACATCTTCGTTTTCCTGATGATTTTCGGCTACTTCAAAGTCGAACCCAAATTCCAACACCGCGTCTTGCTCTATGGCGTATTCGGCGCCATCGTCCTGCGCGCCATCATGATTTTCATCGGCGCGGCACTGGTACAGCAATTTGAATGGATTCTTTACCTTTTCGGTGCATTCCTGCTCTATACCGGCATCCACATGATGAAACCCGAATCGGAAGAAGAGGAAGACCTTTCCCAAAACAAAATCCTGACCCTGCTCAAAAAAGTCATCCCGACCAGCCCACAGTTTGACGGTGAAAAATTCTTTACCATTGAAAACGGCAAACGCATCGCTACGCCGCTTTTACTGGTATTGATTATGATCGAATTGAGCGACGTCATCTTCGCCGTGGACAGCATTCCCGCTATTTTTGCCGTCACCACCGACCCGTTCATCGTCCTTACCTCCAACATTTTTGCCATTTTAGGCCTGCGTGCCATGTACTTTTTGCTGGCGGATTTTGCCGAACGCTTTATCTTCCTCAAATACGGCTTGGCCTTCGTGTTAAGTTTTATCGGTATCAAGATGCTGATTATGCACTGGGTGCATATCCCGATTTCCATTTCCCTATCCGTCGTCTTCGGCGCACTGGGCGCATCCATCCTGACTTCTTTGGTGTACACGCGTCAGCAAGAAAAAAAATAATCCGCCGATACAAAAAGGCCGTCTGAAAAACATTTTTTCAGACGGCCTTTTCAAATATCGGACACCGGCTTATTTAGCAGCATCTTTCAATTTGTCGGCAGCTTCTTGAGTTGCATCGGCAGCTTTACCCAAAGCATCTTTAGCCGCATCTTTGGCAGCGTCTTTAGCTTCGCCCACAGCAGCTTTTGCATCGTCCAAAGCTTTGTCGCTGGCTTCTTTAGCACCATCGATGGCTTTACCGGTAGTTTCTTTAGCATCGGAAATTGCTTTCTCCGCAGTTTCCTTCGCATCGGCACCGGCTTCTTTAGCGTCAGAAACAGCCTGTTCAGCAGCGCCTTTAGCTTCGGAAGCAGCAGCATCAGCAGCAGAAGCCGCGTGTTCGGCAGCAGCGTTCACATCAGAAGCAACGGCAGAAGCCGCTTCTTGAGTTTCCTGTTTCGCCTCTTGAGAACAAGCAGCCAAACCAGCCACCATCATCGCAGCAATCAATAATTTTTTCATGTTGTATATCCTTTGGTCTAAAAAATATCCATCAGAACTGATAGATTAGAAAATCATAACATAATTAATACTCGGCAACGGGAGAATTAACGCCAAATAACAACCGATTTACGTTTTTTGAAAAAAATTTCAAAAAAACAGTTGACGGAAAGAAACAAGCTCCCTATAATGCACAGCCTATCGGGTCGTTAGCTCAGTCGGTAGAGCAGCGGACTTTTAATCCGTTGGTCG
>NZ_KV800116.1:69228-89784 GCF_001810165.1 Neisseria sp. HMSC070A01
AGCGTTCGAATCGCTCACGACCCACCAAATATAAAAACCTGCTTTGAAAAAAGCAGGTTTTTTTACATCCCTATCAAACCCTTCTCCATACGATGCCTCCCCTATCTTCAAAATCAAGCCATATACAGGCTTTGTCCCAATGCCGCGCATGAACGTTACCCAACGCATCACACCAGCACCAACCCACCTTTAATCAACCAAGCCCGACTCCCCCTTCCATCAACTTTTTCTAAAAACTTCCAAATACCTACCGTCAACCCACTCTAAATACTCTTGTATGCCAGACAATTTAGGCATAGACTAAAACTACATTCAACTACAACAATAGGAGAAAGTTTGATGAAACAACTGTCTATGTATATCAACGGCCGTTTTGAAACCGATTTTAACGGCACATGGCGCGATGTATTGAATCCGGCAACCGAAGAAGTCATCGCGCGCGAGCCTAAAGGCGGAAAAGCCGATGTTGACCGTGCCGTTGCTGCCGCCAGAGAGGCGCAAGCCGCATGGGAGCGTTTGCCTGCTGTTGAACGCGGCGCATACTTGCGCAAAATCGCCCAAGGCATACGCGAACGTGCCGACGAGCTGACCGACACCATTGTCGCCGAAGGCGGCAAAACCAAAGACTTGGCACGCATAGAAGTTATGTTCACTGCCGACTATCTCGATTACCAAGCCGAATGGGCGCGCCGTTATGAAGGCGAAATCATCCAAAGCGACCGCCCGCGCGAAAACATTTTATTGTTCAAACGTCCTTTGGGCGTAATCGCCGGCATTTTGCCGTGGAATTTCCCCTTCTTCCTGATCGCCCGCAAAATGGGCCCGGCTTTGGTAACAGGCAATACCATCGTCGTCAAACCAAGCAGCGTCACCCCGATCAACTGCCACATCTTTGCTGAAATCGTTCACGCTTCAGGCTTACCGGCCGGCGTATTCAACGTCGTCAACGGCCCGGGTGCGGAAATCGGCAATGCCTTGGCATCACATCCGCAAGTCGACATGGTCAGCCTGACCGGTTCTGTAGAAGCAGGCCGCCAAGTAATGGAAGCCACCGCCACCAACATTACCAAAGTCTCATTGGAACTCGGCGGCAAAGCCCCTGCCATCGTTTTGAAAGACGCGGATTTGGACTTGGCAGTGAAATCCATCTTGGCTTCGCGCGTCGGCAACACCGGCCAAATCTGCAACTGCGCCGAGCGCGTGTATGTCCACAGCAGCCTAAAAGACGCGTTCATTGAAAAAATGACTGCCGCCATGAAAGGCGTTCGCTACGGCAACCCGGCCGAGGCCGAACCCGGCGCACTGGAAATGGGGCCGCTGATTGAAGAGCGCGCTGTCAAAGCCGTTGCCGAAAAAGTGGAACGCGCCGTCAAACAAGGTGCGACACTGGTCTGCGGCGGCAAACGTGCCGACGGCAAAGGCTACTTCTTCGAACCTACCCTGCTGACCGATACCGACAACAGCATGGACATCATGAAAGAAGAAACCTTCGGCCCAGTCCTGCCGGTTGCCACTTTCGACACGCTCGACCAAGTCATCGCTTTGGCAAACGACAGCGAGTTCGGCCTGACCAGCTCCGTCTATACCACCAATCTGAATGAAGCATTTTATGTAACCCGCCGCCTGCGTTTCGGCGAAACCTACATCAACCGCGAAAACTTCGAAGCCATGCAAGGCTTCCATGCCGGTTGGAAAAAATCAGGTATCGGCGGCGCCGACGGTAAACACGGTCTGGAAGAATATCTGCAAACCCAAGTTGTTTATTTGGAAACCGATATCTAACCACCGATACCGCCCTTCATGAAACAAAAGGCCGTCTGAAGCTGATTTTTCAAGTTTCAGACGGCCTTTCTGCCTTTATAGAAAAAAATACCGACATCGCGTAAAATAGAGCCAATTTTTCACTTTATTCAGGCCGTCTGAACACTTGGGCAGCCTGACTTATTTTCCCGGAAAACATCATGAGCGAACAAAACAATCCTCAAATCGAGCCGCAATTGGACGAAAACCAAATCATCGCCCTGCGCCGCGAAAAACTGCACAACATCCGCAAAGAACGCAACGCCTACCCTAACGATTTCAAACGCGACAGCTTTGCCGCCGACCTGCATACCCAATACGGCGAAATCAGCAAAGAAGAACTCGACCCGCAAGGCATTCCCGTCAAAGTGGCCGGCCGCATGATGCTCAAACGTCAAATGGGCAAAGCCAGCTTCGCCACCATTCAAGACGTGACCGGTCAAATCCAACTTTATCTGAACAACAAAGGCGTGAGCCAAGAAGTTTTGGACGACTTCAACCACTGGGACTTGGGCGACATCGTCGGCGCGAAAGGAACTTTGTTCAAAACCAACCACGGCGAATTGACCGTGCGCGTGTCCGATATCCGCCTGCTGTCTAAATCCCTGCGCCCTCTGCCGGACAAACACAAAGGCTTGAGCGATCAGGAAACCAAATACCGTCAACGCTACGTCGATTTGATTGCCAACGAAGAATCGCGCAATACCTTCATCAAACGCAGCCAAATCATCCAATCCGTGCGCAATTTCATGGTGAACGAGCATTATCTCGAAGTTGAAACCCCGATGATGCACCCGATTCCTGGCGGTGCGACGGCGAAACCCTTCGTGACCCACCACAACGCTTTGGACATCCCGCTCTACCTGCGCATCGCGCCCGAGCTGTACCTGAAACGCTTGGTTGTCGGCGGTTTGGAACGCGTGTTTGAAATCAACCGCAGCTTCCGCAACGAAGGCATGTCCGTGCGCCACAACCCCGAATTCACCATGATCGAATTCTACGAAGCCTTCTCCGACTACGAACGCATGATGCAAATGGCGGAAGACATCATCCGCAACGCTTCCCGCGCGGTCAACGGCACGGCGAAAATCAGCTACAACGGCAAAGAAGTCGATTTGGAAAGCCCGTTTGAACGCCTGACCATTCTCGAAGCCATCAAAAAATACAATCCGCACTACACCGACGAGCAGTTAAACGATGAAGAATGGCTGAAAAAAGAAATCGTCAAACACGGCGAAAGCCTGCCGCCGTCCCCGGGCATTGGCAGCCTGCAACTGGCCCTGTTTGAAGGTTGCGCCGAGGGCAAACTGTGGAACCCGACTTTCATCATCGACTACCCTGTCGAAGTGTCGCCATTGGCACGCGCATCCGACAGCAAACCGGGTTTGACCGAGCGTTTCGAATTGTTCGTTGTCGGCCGTGAGCTGGCAAACGGCTACTCTGAGTTGAACGATCCGGAAGACCAAGCCGAACGCTTCAAAGCGCAAGTGGCACAAAAAGATGCCGGCGACGACGAAGCCATGCACTACGATGCCGACTACATCCGCGCGATGGAATTCGGCCTGCCTCCGACAGGCGGTTGCGGCATCGGCATCGACCGCTTGGTAATGTTGCTGACCGATTCGCAAACCATCCGCGACGTGATTCTGTTCCCGCAAATGCGTCCCGAATAATACATTGAAATAAAATCTAGGCCGTCTGAAAACAAGACTCTGTTTTCAGACGGCCTTTTTGTTCAAATATGTAAAACGGTAGAATTCAAATCGATAATTCCTTTACATCATGATAATAAAATTCCATGATAATCAAAAGCATAATATAAAAAAGAATATGTAAACGTTTTTCAGTTTGTTGACAGTCTGCTAGAATACATCCAATTACGGACAGCCTCCACGCACAGGCCGTCTGAAAATGCAGAAACTCTGAAAGGTTTGTATGGATCAATTTTTCGAACAGCTTCACGGCTGGGTAAACGCCATCAACGACCCAATGTGGTCGGGATTGGTATATATGCTTTTAGGCGCAGGCCTATTTTTTACCATTACCACCGGTTTTGTACAATTCCGCCTCTTTGGGCGCAGTATCAAAGAAATGCTGGGCGGCCGCAAACAAGGTGATGATCCGCACGGAATCACACCGTTCCAAGCATTCGTTACCGGCTTGGCCAGCCGCGTAGGCGTAGGCAACATCGCCGGCGTGGCGATTGCCATCAAACTCGGCGGGCCGGGCGCGGTATTCTGGATGTGGGTAACCGCCTTAATCGGCATGAGTTCGGCGTTTGTCGAATCTTCACTGGCCCAACTCTTTAAAGTCCGGGACTACGACAACCACCACTTCCGCGGCGGTCCTGCCTACTACATCACTCAAGGCCTGGGACAAAAATGGCTGGGCATTTTGTTCGCCCTGAGCCTGATTTTCTGTTTCGGCTTTGTATTTGAAGCCGTACAGACCAATACCATCGCCGATACCACCAAAGCGGCATGGGGCTGGGATCAACACTATGTCGGTGTCGCCCTGGTCATTCTGACTGCCCCGATTATCTTCGGCGGTATCCGTCGCGTATCTAAAGCCGCGGAAATTATCGTTCCGCTGATGGCGGTTTTATATCTCGTCATAGCACTCTTCATCATTGCTACCAATATTTCCCTGATTCCTGGCGTGTTCGGTCAGATTTTCTCCAACGCGTTCAACTTTGATTCGGCTGCAGGCGGTTTCCTCGGCGGTCTGATTTCGACCACCATGATGCAGGGTATCAAACGCGGCCTGTATTCCAATGAGGCGGGTATGGGTTCCGCGCCGAACGCCGCAGCCGCAGCCGAAGTAAAACACCCCGTCTCCCAAGGCATGATTCAAATGCTGGGCGTTTTCGTCGATACCATCATCGTCTGCTCATGCACCGCCTTTATCGTCTTGACCTATCAACAGCCTTACGGCGACCTGAGCGGTGCGGCGCTGACCCAAGCGGCAATCGTCAGCCAGGTAGGCGAATGGGGCGCGGGCTTCCTTGCTGCCATCCTGTTTATGTTTGCCTTTTCAACCGTTATCGGCAACTATGCCTATGCCGAGTCCAACGTCCAATTCATCAAGAGCCATTGGCTGGTTACCGCCGTTTTCCGTATGCTGGTTTTGGCATGGGTCTACTTCGGCGCAGTTGCCAACGTACCCTTGGTATGGGATATGGCAGACATGGCCATGGGCATCATGGCATGGATTAACCTCGTTGCCATCCTGCTCCTGTCCCCACTTGCCTTCCTGCTGTTGAAAGACTACACAGCCAAGCTGAAAATGGGCAAAGACCCAGAGTTCAAACTCTCCGAACACCCTGGCTTGAAACGCAAAATCAAATCCGATATCTGGTAAAACCAAAGGCCGTCTGAAACTTCAGACGGCCTTTTTAATCCCTGCCATTTAGACAAAACGATGCCCCTTAAAGCAGAAGCCTTAAGGGGCAGAGCGTTGCGGCACATCTTTTCAGACGGCCTTAAAGAAGGTATCGAAACCCTGCTGATGACGCAACGCCCTGCCTTGTCAGGCGATGCTGTTCAAAAAATGTTGGGGCATTGCACCTTCGAACCGACAGAGCCGAAAGCCGCTAAAAACACCTACACAGCCGAACGTTTCATCTGGCTGACCAAGCTGAACAACCTGCGTATTTTAGAGCAAGGCAGCGAGCGGCCATTGACCAATACCGAACGCGCCACGCTTATGGACGAGCCATACAGAAAATCCAAACTGACTTACGCACAAGCCCGTAAGCTGCTGGGTTTAAAAGATACCGCCTTTTTCAAAGGCTTGCGTTACGGCAAAGACAATGCCGAAGCCTCAACATTGATGGAAATGAAGGCCTACCACGCCATCAGCCGTGCGCTGGAAAAAGAAGGTTTGAAAGACAAAAAATCCCCATTAAACCTTTCTCCCGAATTACAAGATGAAATCGGCACGGCATTCTCCCTATTCAAAACCGATGAAGACATTACAGGCCGTCTGAAGACTGAACTGACCCCGGCATCAAACAAAACCTTATCAAGACCCTTCACTGTCAAATCTGCATCGAACGGCAGCACTTCAGCACCTTGGCTGCCATCGACAAAATGGTTTCTTCATTTCAAGCCAGCGTAGCCGACAAAAACGCCAAACAGCTGGAATTACCTGAAATCTTGCCATTGAAAGAATATCAATATGAATGAGGCCAAATTTATGAGGATTATCGTCTTCTTCGACCTACCTGTTACCACGGCGGCCAAGCGCAAAGCTGCCAATCAATTCCGCCAGTTTCTATTAAAAGATGGATACCAAATGCTCCAACTTTCCGTATACAGCCGTATTATCAAAGGTCGAGACTCGTTGCAAAAACACCACAATAGGCTATGTGCAAACCTGCCGCAAGAGGGTTCCATCCGCTGTTTGGAAGTAACAGAAAAGCAATATGCCACCATGAAACTACTATTGGGAGAGCTGAAACCCAAGAAAAAAGGGTAAATTCCGACCAACTATTATTATTTTAAAGCCGCTTTTTTAGACAAAATAAAACGGGAAACCCTTACATAATAAGGGTTTCCCATTGAGACATTGTAGCACTGCGAAATGAGAAAGGGAGCTACAACTATATCTCCCCATTGAACGAAACAATAAATTTGTAGTGTTGCAAAATAAAATAGAGACTTCCTAAATGAAAAAAGCACTACCTAAATAGGTAGTGCTTTCATATTAATTTGCTTATTCAGCAGAATCAGCTGCTTTATCAACCAATTCAACCAATGCCAAAGGAGCATTGTCGCCTTTACGGAAACCGTATTTCAGTACACGAACATAGCCGCCGTTACGAGCAGCAAAGCGTGGACCCAATTCGTCAAACAATTTAACTACAACATCACGATCGCGAGTGCGGTCAAAAGCCAAACGACGGTTTGCCAAAGAAGGTTTTTTACCCAAGGTAATCAAGGGCTCAACTACGCGGCGCAATTCTTTTGCTTTAGGCAAAGTTGTCACGATGGTTTCGTGAGTCAACAAGGAATTCGCCATATTGCGCAGCATCGCAGCGCGGTGGCTGCTAGTACGGTTTAATTTGCGGTTGCCATTACGATGACGCATGTCATTATCCTTTAATCTTCAAACTTACGGCTTTTCTAAGCCTACAGGCGGCCAAGCTTCTAATTTAGAACCTAATGTCAGACCTTTAGAGGCCAACACTTCTTTGATCTCATTCAAAGATTTACGACCCAAATTAGGGGTCTTGAGAAGCTCAGTTTCAGTACGTTGAATCAAATCGCCAATATAGTAAATATCTTCAGCTTTCAGACAATTAGCTGAACGTACGGTTAATTCCAAATCATCCACAGGACGCAGCAAGATAGGATCGATAGGAGGCGCTTTTTCTTCAACCTCTTCAACCGGAGTACCTTGCAGATCTGCAAAAATAGACATTTGGTCAATTAAGATACGTGCGGCACTACGTACAGCTTCTTCTGGATCAATAGAACCATTGGTTTCAATATCCAAAACCAATTTATCCAAATCCGTACGTTGCTCTACGCGTGCAGGTTCAACTTCAAAGCTAACACGACTGATGGGCGAAAAGCTCGCATCCAACTGAATCGCACCAATCTGTTTGTTCTCATCACGCAATACGCGACGACCTGAAACAGATTGATAACCACGACCTTGCTCTACTTTAATTTCCATGTCGATTTGACCATTGTCGGACAAGTGGCAAATAACATGTTCAGGATTGATGATTTCCACATCATGTGGCAAATCAATATCACCGGCTACAACAGCACCGGCACCTGCTTTTTTCAAAGTCAACTGAACTTGATTACGACCGTGAAGCTTAAATACGATACCTTTGATATTCAAGAGAACGTCAACAACATCCTCTTGAACACCATCAATAGTAGAGTATTCGTGCAATACGCCTGAAATAACTACTTCAGTTGGGGCAAAGCCATTCATGGATGACAGTAAGATACGACGCAAAGCATTACCTAAAGTATGACCAAAACCACGCTCAAATGGCTGCATAGACACCTTAGCTCGAGTAGAAGACAAGGTATCTACATCGATTTGACGAGGTTTCAAAAATTCGGTTGTGCTATTTTGCATTTAACTGTCCCTCATTGAGCTAGCATTATTTAGAGTAGAACTCTACCACCAGCTGTTCATTAATATCGCCAGACAATTCTGAGCGATCCGGCATATTTTTGAATACACCTTCCAATTTGTCGGCATCAACAGATACCCAGCTTGGCAAGCCAATTTGAGTAGCCAAGCTCAATGCCTCTTGGATACGCACTTGTTTCTTAGCTTTTTCACGAACAGCTACAACATCGCCTGCTTTAACTTGGAAAGAAGGGATATTAACAACCTGACCGTTTACAACGATAGCTTTATGAGAAACCAATTGACGTGCTTCAGCGCGGGTAGAGCCAAAACCCATACGATAAACGACATTGTCCAAACGGGACTCCAGCAATTGCAACAGCAATTCACCGGTAGAACCTTTACGACGATCAGCTTCCGCAAAATAACGACGGAATTGGCGTTCTAACACGCCATAAATACGACGGATTTTTTGTTTTTCACGCAATTGCAAACCGTAGTCTGACAAACGTGGTTTTTTCGCACCGTGCTGACCAGGTGCAGAATCCATTTTACATTTTGAATCCAAAGAGCGACGTGCGCTCTTCAAAAACAGATCCGTACCTTCGCGACGTGCTAATTTACATTTAGGGCCAATATAACGTGCCATGTTTTAAATCACTCCAATATTAAATACGACGTTTTTTAGGCGGACGGCAACCGTTATGAGGCAACGGGGTAACGTCAGTAATGCTGGTAATCTTGAAACCAAGAGCGTTTAAAGCACGTACAGAAGATTCGCGACCAGGGCCAGGGCCTTTAATGCGGACTTCTAAATTTTTAACGCCATACTCTTGGGCAACTTTACCAGCTGCTTCTGCTGCAACTTGTGCTGCAAATGGTGTACTTTTACGAGAACCTTTAAAACCAGCGCCGCCAGAGGTAGCCCAAGACAATGCATTGCCTTGACGGTCAGTGATTGTAATGATGGTATTGTTGAAAGATGCATGAACGTGCACAATACCTTCGCTTACGGTTTTACGTACTTTTTTACGTACACGCGAAGCTGTGTTTGCTTTAGCCATTAATCAAATTCCTTAAAATTTATTTCTTACCGGCAATCGCTTTGCGCGGACCTTTACGGGTACGGGCATTTGTGCGAGTGCGTTGACCACGACAAGGCAAGCCACGACGATGACGGAAGCCACGATAGCAACCCATATCCATCAGTCGTTTAATGCTCATCGTTACTTCACGACGCAAATCACCTTCAACTTCATATTTAGCAACTTGCTCACGCAAAGCGTCTAATTGAGCCTCGTCCAAATCTTTTGCTTTAGTAGTAGGAGCAATATTTGCTGCCTCACAAATCAATTTAGCACGAGTCGCACCAATACCATAAATAGCCTGAAGACCAATTACGATATGGGCATTATTAGGGATATTTACCCCTGCAATACGAGCCATATTTTTTCCTTTTTAGGGCAAAGTATGTCACTATACCACAAAATCAAGAGTTAAGAAAACTAACTTCTTAGCCTTGACGTTGTTTGTGACGTGGGTCAGTACAAATTACGCGAACTACACGATTACGACGAATAATCTTGCAATTGCGACAAATTTTCTTTACAGAAGGTTGTACACGCATTTTATTTCCTTTTATCGTTTATCTTGCTCGGAAAACAATCCGAGCACGGGTTAAATCATAAGGAGTTAGTTCAACTGTTACCTTATCACCTGGAGAAATACGGATATAGTGCATTCGCATTTTTCCAGAGATATGACCAAGTACTACATGATCATTTTCCAGTTTTACTTTAAACGTTGCATTGGGCAAAGTCTCAAGGATTTCACCCTGCATCTGTATGGTATCTTCTTTAGCCATAAGCCTACTTACGTGATAAAGATTTCATATCTGGACGACTCATCAAATCTTCATACTGACTACTCATTACGTAGGAATTGATTTGCGTCCTAAAATCCATTGTAACGACAACCAAGATAAGCAAAGACGTTCCGCCTAAATAGAAAGGCACATTCAATGCTGTCGTTAAAAATTCAGGTATTAGACAGATTGTAGTGATATACAAAGCACCAAATAATGTCAGTCTCAGTACAACTTTTTCCAAATATCTAGAGGTTTGCTCACCTGGGCGAATACCAGGTACAAATGCACCACTTTTCTTCAAATTCTCAGCCATTTCTTTGGGGCTAAATACTAAAGCAGTATAGAAATAGCAGAAGAAAATAATAGTTGTTGCAAATAATACAATATACAAAGGTTGCCCATGTTGCAGCATTGCAGCAACCTTGTGAAGAATAGAATTCGTACTATTTGAACCAAACCAACCTAAAAGAGTAGATGGAAAAAGGATAATACTGGAAGCAAAAATAGGAGGAATAACACCGGCCATATTTAGCTTGAACGGCATATGAATGCTTTGTCCTGGCATCATTCCAGAGCCAAATTGCCTTTTAGCATAATGCACAGGAACCTTACGCTGAGCACTTTCAAAATATACTACAGCATAGACCAACAGCAAAATACCAATAACAATGGATACTGCCATTAACATACTCATAGAGCCTTGTTCAGTCAAAGTCAACAACCGAACAATACCAGATGGAATACCCGATACAATACCTGCTGTAATAATTAAGGAAATACCATTACCGATACCACGCTCGGTAATCTGCTCCCCCAACCACATCAAAAACATCGTACCTGTAACCAAACAGACTACTGTAGAAATATGAAACTCAAGCGAACTTGTTACAACAACTCCTTGTTGATAAACAAATGTTGCAACACCAAAGCTTTGTAATACAGCCAATAATACCGTCCCATACCTAGTATATTTCGTAATTATTTTCCGACCAGCCTCACCTTCCTTTTTTAAAGCTTTTAAAGAAGGAATGATCTCCGAAGCAAGCTGAACAATAATCGACGATGAAATATAAGGCATGATACCGATTGCAAATATACTAAAGCGCTCCAACGAACCACCCGAGAACATATTTAACATTCCGAATATGCCGTTTGCAGCGCCTTCGTATAACTTAGCTAATGCAACAGCATCTACGCCCGGTACCGGTATATGAGCACCAATACGGAAAACGACTAAAGCTCCTAATAGAAACACTAGACGTTTTTTCAGATCTCCAAATTTGGATAATCCTGATAAAGATTGTTGATTAGCCACTATAGTGCAAGCCTTATTCTTCTACTTTGCCACCAGCAGCTTCAATTGCAGCTTTAGCACCTTTAGTAGCTTTTACACCTTTCAAGGTAACCGCTTTTGAAATTTCACCAGAAGCAATAACTTTTACATTAGAAGCAGTCGCAGGAATCAGACCAGCTTGTTTAAGAACCAAAACATCAATTTCGTTTACAGCAATCAGATTCAACTCACTCAAACGAACTTCAGCATTAGCGGCAGCAGTCAAAGATTTGAAACCACGCTTAGGCAGGCGGCGTTGCAAAGGCATTTGACCACCTTCAAAACCTACCTTGTGGAAACCGCCAGCACGGCTTTTTTGACCTTTATGGCCACGACCACCTGTCTTACCCAGGCCACTACCAATACCACGGCCTACACGACGACTAGCGTGAGTAGCACCCTCAGCAGGTTGAATAGTATTCAAAAACATATTAAGACTCCACTTTCAACAAGTAGCTGATTTTATTGATCATACCACGGTTTTCAGGGGTATCCAAAACCTCTACTGTATGCTCACGGCGACGCAAACCTAAGCCACGAGCACAAGCACGATGAGATTCAATTGTACCGATCAGGCTCTTAACCAATGTAACTTTAATCTTTTTTTGCTCAGTCATGGTTAGCTCCCAAAATATCTTCTACTGTCAAGCCACGTTTAGCAGCAATATCAGCAGGGGTATACAGTTTAGACAAACCGTCTAATGTAGCACGTACAATATTGTAAGGGTTAGTGGAACCATGCACTTTAGCTGAGATATTATGTATACCCATAGCATCAAATACTAAACGCATTGGACCACCAGCTTTTACACCGCTACCTTCTTTAGCAGGTTGCATAAATACTTTAGTAGCGCCATGACGACCAATAACTTCATGATGAATAGTACCATTTTTCAAAGGTACTTTAATCATAGAGCGGCGTGCTTGATCCATTGCTTTTTGAACAGCAACTGGCACTTCTTTTGATTTACCCTTACCCATACCGATGCGACCATCACCATCACCAACAACAGTCAGTGCAGAGAAAGCCATGATACGGCCACCTTTAACTACTTTAGTCACGCGATTAACTGCGACCATCTTTTCAATCAGGCCGTCACCGCGTTCTTCAATTTCATGTTTTGCCATCTGAAAGTCTCCAAATATTAGAAGCTTAAACCATTTTCACGTGCAGCTTCAGCCAAAGCTTTCACACGACCGTGATATTGGAAACCTGAACGGTCAAAAGCAACTTTTTCAACACCTACTGCTTTAGCTTTTTCAGCAATACGCTTACCAACTACAGCTGCTGCTTCAACGTTGCTACCTGATTTCAGGCTACTACGTACTTCAGCTTCCAATGTAGAGGCTTGAGCCAATACTTTATCACCTTCAGCACTAATTACTTGAGCATAAATATGATTATTGCTGCGGAACACACATAATCTTACCATTTTCAAGTCCGCAATACGCGCACGGGTTTTGCGTGCACGACGGAGTCGGGTTGTATGTTTATCCATTAGTGAACCTCAATTATTTTTTCTTGGCTTCTTTCATCACTACTACTTCACCTACATAACGAACACCTTTGCCTTTATAAGGCTCAGGAGAACGGAATGCACGAATTTCAGCAGCGACTTGGCCAACCACTTGTTTATCTGCACCAGTCAAAACGATTTCTGTTTGGCTAGGAGTTTGAACAGAAACACCTTCAGGCATTTCATATACGATTGGATGAGAGAAACCCAAAGATAAGTTCAAAACTTTGCCTTGCGCTTGGGCACGATAACCCACACCAATCAATTGAAGTTTTTTCTCAAAACCTTCAGAAACACCCTTAACCATGTTATTAACCAATGCACGAGCAGTACCAGACATAGCATTAGCCTGTTTACTGTCATTTTTTGCAGCAAAAGTCAATTTACCATCGTTTAGTTCAATAGCAACATCGGAATGCAAAGGAAAGGACAATTCGCCATGTTTACCTTTGATTACCAATGCATCTGTTCCGAATTTTACTTCTACACCAGCAGGAACAGTCACTGGGTTTTTTGCGACGCGTGACATTTACATTTCTCCACTAGGCTACGATGCACAACAACTCACCACCAACACCCTCAGAACGGGCTTTGCGATCAGTCATCACACCTTTAGAAGTACTAACAATAGCAACACCCAAGCCATTCATTACGCTAGGGATCTCGCTTGATGCTTTGTAAATACGCAAACCAGGACGTGAAACACGTTTAATTTGCTCAATCACAGGGCGACCTGCATAGTATTTCAATTGAATTTCCAATACCGGTTTTGCATCAGCAGAAACCGTAAAATCCTCGATATAGCCTTCATCTTTCAGAACTTTTGCAATTGCACATTTCAATTTTGAAGAAGGCATGGCAACAGTTGCTTTATTAGCACGTTGCGCATTGCGAATACGAGTCAACATATCGGAAATAGGATCATGCATACTCATTATTTATACTCCTATTACCAGCTAGCTTTAACAACACCAGGAATCTCGCCACGCATAGCGATTTCACGGATTTTAATACGACCCAAACCAAATTTACGGAAAGTGCCACGAGGACGACCTGTTAAAGCACAACGACGACGTTGACGTACAGGTGCTGCATTACGCGGAATGGATTGAAATTTCAAACGTGCTTCAAAGCGTTCTTCTTCAGTCGCATTAGCATCATTAATAACAGCGAAAATTGCCTCACGTTTAGCTGCAAACTTTTTCGCCAATGCTTGACGTTTCAGCTCACGATTAATAAGTGCTTTCTTAGCCATGATTATCCTTTAAACGGAAACTTGAACAGTGACAACAAAGCTTTCGCTTCTTCATCAGTTTTTGCAGTAGTTGTAATAGTAATATTCAAACCACGCAAAGCATCAATTTTATCGTATTCAATTTCCGGGAAAATAATTTGCTCACGAACACCCATATTGTAATTGCCACGACCATCAAATGATTTACCGCTTACACCGCGGAAGTCACGTACGCGAGGCAATGCAATAGTAATCAAACGATCTAAGAATTCAAACATTTGATCACGACGCAATGTTACTTTGCAACCAACTGGATAGTTATCACGGATTTTGAAACCTGCGATAGATTTACGAGCAACAGTAACAACTGGTTTTTGACCAGCAATTTTCTCTAAATCAGAAACAGCGTGCTCCATAACTTTTTTATCAGCAACAGCTTCACCCACACCCATATTCAAGGTGATTTTCTCAATACGTGGAACTTCCATTACTGATTTGTAACCAAATTGTTTAACCAATTCAGGAACAACTGTATCTTTATAAAACTCTCTCAAACGAGCCATGTTATCTCCTTATGCTCCAATGATAGAGCCATTTGATTTGAAGAAACGAACGCGTTTAACTTTGCCTTCATTTTCAATCAGCTTAATACCAACACGGTCTGCTTTATTAGTTTCCGGATTCAGGATTGCAATATTAGAAATATCCAAAGGCATTTCTTTAGTAATAATGCCACCCTCAATACCACGCATTGGATTAGGTTTTTGATGGCGTTTCACAACATTCACACCTTCAACAACAACTTTATCACCCAACACTCGAACTACTTGACCTTGCTTACCTTTATCTTTACCGGTAATCACTACAACCTGATCGCCTTTAATGATTTTATTCATCGCGCTATTCCTTATAATACTTCAGGCGCCAATGAAACGATTTTCATAAATCGCTCAGTACGCAATTCACGGGTTACCGGGCCAAAAATACGAGTACCCAGAGGTTCAAGTTTATTATTTAATAACACAGCAGCGTTGTTATCAAATTTAATTAGCGCACCATCAGGACGACGCACACCCTTAGCAGTACGAACAACTACCGCATTGTATACATCACCTTTTTTGACACGACCACGTGGGGCTGCATCTTTAACTGCAACTTTAATAATATCGCCAACAGAAGCGTAGCGACGCTTAGATCCGCCTAATACCTTGATACACATCACGCGACGCGCACCAGAGTTATCAGCCACATCTAAGATGGTCTGCATTTGAATCATATTAGTACCTTTAAATTAACCAACTTAATTTACCACTTTCATATAACTCGCACCTTACTTTAAGCTGCTTATTAAATGAAACCATCACGGTTCTAGTAAACCAGTCTTGGATCCCGAAGGGAGAGAAACTTCCATAAGAAGCTGGAAGATAAGAAACGAAGTTTACACGCAAATTAATTTTGCTGCAAGACTTCGTTTCTTATTAAGCTGCATTACTGTATTTTAAATCAAACAGTACGTGCTTTCTCAACCAATTCTTTGACAACCCAAGACTTGGTTTTTGACAAAGGACGAGATTCCTCGATTACCACTACGTCACCGATGCCATATTGATTACTTTCATCATGTGCATGGATTTTAGTTGATAAACGAATGATTTTACCGTACAGAGGGTGTTTAACTTTACGCTCAACCAATACTGTAACAGTTTTGTCCATTTTGTCGCTTACCACTTTGCCTTGCAAAGTACGAACATTTTTAGCTTCGCTCATTACTTAGCACCTTTTTCAGTTAAAATGGTTTTAATACGAGCAATATCGCGACGTACACGTTTCAACTCGCTAGATTTACCCAACTGACCGGTTGCATTTTGCATGCGCAAGCCAAACTGAGCTTTCAACAAGTCCAACAAATCAGAGTTTAATTGCTCAATAGATTTGTCTTTCAATTCATTTGCTTTCATTATTGACCCACCTGTCTTACCACAAAGGTTGTAGGAATAGGCAATTTGGCAGCGGCCAATTCAAATGCTTCACGAGCCAAAGACTCAGGAACACCGTCCATTTCGTACAATACTTTGCCTGGTTTAATTTCAGCAATGTAATATTCCACATTACCTTTACCGCCACCCATACGAACCTGGATAGGTTTCTCAGTAATTGGTTTATCAGGGAATACACGAATCCAAATGCGACCGCCACGTTTAATATGACGAGTCATAGTACGACGAGCAGCTTCGATTTGGCGGGCAGTCAAACGACCACGGCCTACGGCTTTCAAACCGAACTCACCGAAACTTACTTTGTTACCGCGAGTAGCAATACCGGTGTTACGACCTTTTTGTTGCTTGCGATATTTCAGTCTAGTTGGCTGCAGCATTACGTCCACCTGCCTTTCTTTGTTTCTTCTCATGCTCAGGTTTAGAAGATTTAATATTACCTTCTGTATAAACCCAAACTTTCAGACCCAGTACACCATAAGTAGTGTGCGCTTCGCTAGTTGCATAATCTACGTTCGCACGCAAAGTATGCAAAGGTACGCGACCTTCACGGTACCATTCGCTACGAGCGATATCAGCACCATTCAGACGGCCTGAAGTCATGATCTTGATGCCTTTGGCACCAGAACGCATTGCATTTTGCATTGCACGTTTCATTGCACGACGGAATTGGACGCGTTTTTCAAGTTGCTGAGCAATACCATCAGCAATAATTTGCGCATCCAACTCAGGACGGCGAATCTCTTCAATATTTACATGAACTGGCACACCCATCAGAGCTTGCAAGTCACGTTTCAAGATTTCGATATCCTCACCTTTTTTACCAATAACCACACCTGGACGAGCAGAGTGGATAGTGATACGTGCAGATTTAGCAGGACGTTCGATTACTACGCGACCAACTGAAGCATTTGCCAATTTTTTGCGCAAGTAATTACGAACATCAATATCTTGTTTCAAAACAGTTGAAAAGTCGGTGCTTTTAGCAAACCATTTTGAAGCCCAGTCTTTAGTTACCGCCAGGCGAAAGCCTGTAGGGTTAATCTTTTGTCCCATAGCTTTTCCTTAGTTGCCCACTGTCACATTAATATGACAAGTTTGTTTCTCGATGCGGTTACCGCGACCTTTGGCACGAGCTTGGAAACGTTTCAAGCTTGGGCCTTTGTCAACAAAGATAGTTACCACTTTCAGTTCGTCAATGTCAGCACCATTGTTGTGCTCGGCATTAGCGATTGCTGATTCCAATACTTTTTTAATCAGCTCAGCACCTTTTTTAGGGCTGAATGCCAAGATATTCAAAGCTTGGGCAACGTCTTTACCACGAATCAAATCAGCTACCAAGCGAGCCTTTTGAGCTGAAATACGGGCATTTTTATGTTGTGCACTTACTCTCATGATTCACCTTATTTCTTTTTAGCCTTTTTATCGGCCAAGTGGCCTTTAAAGGTACGGGTCAATGAGAACTCACCTAATTTATGACCAACCATGTTGTCACTGATAAACACAGGCACGTGAGTGCGACCGTTATGTACAGCGATAGTCAGACCAATGAAATCAGGCAAAATGGTAGAACGACGTGACCAAGTTTTAATTGGGCGTTTGTCGTTGCTTGCACGAGCAGCATCTACTTTTTTCAGCAAATGCAGGTCTACATATGGGCTTTTTTTTAATGAACGAGCCATACTAATTAACCTTTATTTGAGTAACGACGACGAACAATCATGTTATCCGTGCGTTTGTTATTACGAGTGCGGTAGCCCTTAGCAGGAGTACCCCATGGGCTAACCGGTTCGCGAGCTTCACCAGTACGGCCTTCACCACCACCATGTGGGTGATCGACAGGGTTCATGACAACACCACGAACGGTCGGACGAATACCACGCCAGCGGTTAGCACCAGCTTTGCCGATTTTTTTCAGGCTTTGTTCTTCGTTACCAACCTCACCGATAGTTGCACGGCAATTTACGCTAATTTTGCGCACTTCACCAGAACGCAAACGAACTTGAGCATAAGCACCTTCTTTTGCAAGCAATACCGCAGAAGCACCAGCTGAACGGGCAATTTGTGCACCTTTACCTGGTTTCATTTCAATACAGTGAATAGTTGTACCAACTGGAATATTGCGAATCGGCAGAGTGTTACCTACTTTGATAGCAGCTTCAGCACCAGAAACCAATACTGCGCCGGCCTGAATACCACGAGGAGCAATGATGTAGCGACGCTCACCATCTGCATAGCACAACAATGCGATAAATGCAGTACGGTTAGGGTCATACTCGATACGCTCTACTTTTGCAGGGATACCGTCTTTGTTACGTTTAAAATCTACAACACGGTAATGGTGTTTATGGCCACCACCTTTATGGCGGGTAGTGATATGACCATTGTTGTTACGACCGGCAGTAGAATTTTTCTTTTCCAGCAGAGGTGCATAAGGTGCACCTTTGTGCAAACCTTCTGTTACCACGCGAACCATGCCGCGACGGCCTGCAGAGGTCGGCTTCATTTTAACGATTGCCATTTTGTTTATTCCTTATCTGCAGCTGCAGCAGCGGCTTCCAAATCCAACTCTTGACCGGCAGCCAGGCTTACGTAAGCCTTTTTAACATCGCTGCGACGACCTAAAGTGCGACCAAAACGTTTAATTTTACCTTTAATGGTAACAGTAGTAACGTCTGCAACTTGGACACCGAACAGCAACTCAACTGCTGCTTTAATTTCAGGTTTAGTTGCATTTGCCAAAACTTTAAACGTCATTTGGTTACGTTTTTCAGCCAATACGTTGCTTTTTTCAGAAACGATAGGTGCCAAGATTACTTGAGTCAAACGTTGTTGATTCATACCCATTGCTCCTCTAATTGTGCAACTGCATCTTTAGTGATAACGACTTTTTTGTAACGCAGCAAGCTGTAAGGATCAACTTGTTGGGCTTCCAAAACCAATACGTTAGGCAAGTTGCGTGAAGCCAAGTAAACATTCTCGTCGAGCTGTTTAGTTACAAACAGAACTTGCTCCAAACCCAAGTTTTTCACTTGTTCGGCAAAAACTTTAGTTTTAGGAGTTTCAGCAGTCAATGCTTCGATTGCAAACAAACGTTCGTCACGAGCCAATTGGGACAAAATAGTCGCCATACCGGCACGGTACATTTTACGATTCACTTTTTGAGTAAAGTTTTCGTCAGGTTTGTTTGGGAATGCACGACCACCTTTACGCCACAGCGGAGAAGAAGTCATACCAGAACGAGCACGGCCGGTACCTTTTTGGCGCCATGGTTTTTTAGTAGAGTGATTTACTTCGGCACGAGTTTTTTGAGCACGGTTGCCAGAACGGGCATTTGCCAAGTAAGCAGTAACCAGTTGGTGAACCAGAGCTTCATTGTATTCGCGAGCAAACAAAGCATCAGAAACAGCCAAGCTGCCAGATACTTGTCCTTTAGCGTCAATTACTTTCAATTCCATTACGCACCTACTTTCACGCTAGGACGAACCACGACGTCGCTGTTAACCGAACCCGGAACAGCACCTTTAACCAACAAGAGTTGGCGTTCAGCATCAACACGTACAACTTCCAATTTTTGAACAGTTGCTTTAGTGTTACCGTATTGACCTGCCATACGTTTACCAGGGAACACTCGACCAGGGTCTTGTGCCATACCGATAGAACCAGGAACACGGTGCGAACGGGAGTTACCGTGGGAAGTACGTTGAGCACCGAAGTTGTGACGTTTGATCGTACCAGAGAAACCTTTACCTTTAGAGGTACCGGTTACATCCACTAATTGACCAACTTCAAACATGGAAACGGTAATTTCATCACCGGCTTTCAATTCAGCCAGCTTCTCTTCAGTCAAAGCAAATTCAACCAAACCACGGCCGGCTTCAACACCTGCTTTCGCAAAGTGACCAGCTTCAGCTTTGTTGACACGATTAGCTTTTTTCTGACCAAAGGTAACTTGTACAGCAGTGTAGCCGTCAGTATCTTTGGATTTTACTTGTGTAACGCGGTTGGCAGACATATCCAAAACAGTTACCGGAACAGAAACACCCTGTTCGTCGAACACGCGAGTCATACCAACTTTGCGTCCAACCAGACCTAAAGTCATGATTATTTTCCTTTTTAAGTAAAGGGGCGGGCTACGATTGGCCTGCCTTTCAGACAAAGTTAAACTTGATACGGATGTACCAAGTCCGCCATTATAATTGACAACTCAAAGAAATATCAACAAAAATTTCAATTTAACTTCTTAAGCCCCTCTTTTTTTCTGAAGAATACTACAAAATATCAGAAATTTTCAGACGGCCTAAGAATTTTATAAAAAACCGAACAGCTAAGCTGTTCGGTTTTTTAGTTCTTATTGAACTTTAATTTCTACATCTACACCTGCTGGAAGATCCAGTTTCATCAGTGCATCAGTAGTTTTATCAGTCCAGTCCACAATGTCCATCAGACGCAAGTGGGTGCGGATTTCCAATTGTTCACGAGAAGTTTTGTTCACGTGAGGAGAACGCAAAATGTTGAAACGTTCGATTTTAGTTGGCAAAGGGATCGGACCTTTAACAACAGCACCAGTGCGTTTAGCAGTTTCAACGATTTCTTGTGCAGAACGGTCAATCAGACTGTAGTCATAAGCTTTCAGGCGGATACGGATTTTTTGGTTTGCCATTTATCAATATCCCTCAATTAAGCGATGATAGAAGAAACCACACCTGCAC
>NZ_KV800117.1:0-662 GCF_001810165.1 Neisseria sp. HMSC070A01
GTGAGATAGTCTAAATATTTTGTGAGTTCTTCAAGTTCCTGCTGATCTTTTTCCGGCGGTTGCCATTCTCTCAATCTGTGGCTTTTTTCTTGGCAATACATGGCTATCAGTTTTGCATCTTGTTTGTCTGTTTTGGCTCTTTGCAGTTCTGATATGGCGTAGCCTTTTATTTTTCTTGGGTTCTCTACGCTGACTTTGTAGTAATTTTTGAGATATAAAGCCAGTTGTTTGTAATATGTACCTGTTGCTTCACAACAGCATTTAAGCTCTGATGTTGCGTGATTTTCATCTAACCACTGCTTGAGTTGTTTAAAGCCTCCTTGTTCGTTCTTAAATTGTTTCTGCCTTTTGCTGTCTTCTTTTATCAGACAGCAGTCTATAGTCTTCTTTGATACGTCTATTCCTAAGTACATTGTTTTACCTTATTAATACGGGCTTTTTATCCCTTGATAGTGTCCAAACTTTAGATGTACGAAAGCCCATGCTGTCTATCTTTGTTCCAGGCTTTATGCCTTTGCCGTACTTTCGCAGTCATGGGCTTTGCTTTCTGTTTCGTCAAACATCAAGCCGTCAATAGGCTGTTTTGCCCATTCACGGCCTGAAGCTCTTTAATTTTGCCTTCGGCGACCCTTTGGGGACGTTCGCCACGTGGCAGGGGTTGG
>NZ_KV800118.1:0-15599 GCF_001810165.1 Neisseria sp. HMSC070A01
GTTTGCTACGTTCAAATTTTTCCTTAGCCATGAGCTAATTCCTTTACATATAAAGATCGATTAAAGAACAATGGCCGTCTGAAAATTTATTTTCAGTTTCAGACGGCCTTTTCTGATTAGCCTTTACGGGCTTCAGTTACAGCAGCAGCTACGTGAGCAGGAGCTTCAGCGTATTTTTTGAACTCCATGGAGTAAGTGGCACGGCCTTGGGTTGCAGAACGCAGGTCGGTTGAGTAACCGAACATTTCTGCCAGAGGTACTTCGGCACGAACTTTCTTACCGCCGATACCGTCATCATCCATACCCAATACAACACCGCGGCGACGGTTCAAGTCACCCATTACGTCACCCATGTATTCTTCAGGTGTTTCCACCTCAACTGCCATGATTGGTTCCAACAGAGCTGGGTTGGCTTTACGCATACCTTCTTTGAAGGCTTGAGACGCAGCCAATTCGAAGGCCAGTTGAGAGGAGTCAACGTCGTGTGAAGAACCGAAGATCAGACGCACACGTACATCAACTACTGGGTAACCGGCAACGATACCGTTAGGCAAAGTATCGCGAATACCTTTATCGACAGACGGAATAAATTCGCGAGGAATCACACCACCTTTAATTTCATCGATAAATTCGTAACCCGCACCACCTGGCTCCATAGGTTCCATTTTGATCACAACGTGACCGTATTGACCTTTACCACCAGATTGTTTGGCGTGTTTGTATTCGGCTTCAACTTCTTTGCGGATGGTTTCACGGTAAGCCACTTGAGGCGCACCGATGTTTGCTTCCACGCCGAATTCGCGTTTCATACGGTCAACAATAATTTCCAAGTGCAGCTCACCCATACCGGAAATAATGGTTTGACCGGATTCTTCGTCTGTACGAACACGGAAAGAAGGGTCTTCTTTTGCCAGACGGTTCAGGGCAATACCCATTTTCTCTTGGTCGGCTTTGGTTTTCGGCTCAACGGCAATATGAATTACCGGCTCAGGGAATTCCATGCGTTCCAAGATGATCGGTGCGCTTTCTGCACACAAGGTTTCACCAGTGGTAACGTCTTTCAGACCGATAGCGGCTGCGATGTCGCCAGCGCGTACTTCTTCAATTTCAGTACGGTCTGCAGCAGTCATTTGTACCAAGCGACCGATACGTTCGCGAGTACCTTTTACAGAGTTCAATACAGTATCACCGGATTTCACCACGCCAGAGTAAACGCGGATGAAAGTCAGCTGACCAACGTATTTATCGTTCAACATTTTAAACGCCAATGCAGAGAATTTCTCTTCATCGCTTGCTTGGCGGCTGTCAGCTTCTTCAGTGTTAGGGTTAACACCTTGAACTGGAGGAATGTCGGTAGGAGCAGGCAGCAATTCTACAACTGCGTCCAACATACGTTGAACACCTTTGTTTTTAAATGCTGAACCACACAACATTGGTTGAATTTCGCCGGCCAAAGTACGTTGACGCAATGCGCCTACGATTTCTTCTTCAGTCAGCTCATCACCGCCCAAGTATTTATCCATCAATTCTTCGCTGGCTTCTGCTGCGGCTTCAATCATGTTTTGACGCCATTCTTCGGCAGTCTCAACCAATTCAGCAGGAATATCGCCATAGGTAAAGGTTGTACCTTTATCGGCTTCATTCCAAATAATGGATTTCATTTTCAACAGGTCAACAACACCGCTGAAGCTGTCTTCCGCACCAACCGGAATCACGATAGGTACAGGGTTTGCGCGCAAACGGGTTTTCATTTGCTCAACAACGCGGAAGAAGTTGGCACCTTGACGGTCCATTTTGTTTACAAATGCCAAGCGAGGTACTTGGTATTTGTTAGCTTGACGCCATACGGTTTCAGATTGAGGTTGAACACCGCCTACTGCACAGTAAACCATTACTGCGCCGTCCAATACACGCATAGAACGCTCTACCTCTACGGTGAAGTCAACGTGTCCCGGGGTGTCGATGATGTTGAAACGGTGCTCAGGGAACTGTTTCGCCATACCGGACCAATAAGAAGTCACAGCAGCAGAAGTAATGGTAATACCACGCTCTTGCTCTTGTTCCATGTAGTCGGTAGTAGCCGCGCCGTCATGCACTTCGCCCAATTTGTGAGTCAAACCTGTATAGAACAAAATACGTTCTGTTGTGGTTGTTTTACCCGCGTCAATATGGGCAGAAATACCGATATTGCGATACAGGCTGATAGGGGTCTTACGAGCCATTTTGTTAGCCTTTCGATATTAGAAACGGAAGTGAGAGAATGCTTTGTTTGCTTCAGCCATGCGGTGTACTTCCTCACGTTTTTTCAACGCACCACCACGACCTTCAGCCGCATCAATCAATTCACCCGCCAAACGCAGGTCCATAGATTTCTCACCACGTTTACGGGCCGCATCGCGAACCCAGCGCATTGCCAAGGCCAGACGACGTGAAGGACGAACTTCAACAGGAACTTGGTAGTTTGCACCACCTACACGGCGGCTTTTCACTTCCACGATAGGTTTGGCATTTGCAATGGCTTCGTTAAATACTTCGATTGCTACTTTGCCGGTTTTTTTCTCAATTTGCTCCAGCGCACCGTAAACGATACGCTCTGCAACAGATTTTTTACCGTCAATCATCAATACGTTCATGAATTTAGTCAGCTCAACGCTGCCGAATTTTGGATCTGGCAGTACGTCGCGCTTAGGGACTTCTCTACGTCTTGGCATTTTAATTTCCTTTAGTCTATTCAGTTGGGTCTATTCCCATGAATACCCAATTTAAGTATTCACTTACTCGGCCGTTGTTCAGCTTAGGCGGCCGACGTGCCTATTTGAGTCCCGATAATTATTTAGGACGCTTAGCACCGTATTTAGAACGGGCTTGTTTACGGTCTTTAACACCTGCAGTATCCAAAGAACCGCGTACAGTGTGGTAACGTACACCTGGCAAGTCTTTTACACGACCGCCGCGGATCAATACGACGCTGTGCTCTTGCAGGTTGTGGCCTTCACCACCGATGTATGAAATGACTTCAAAACCGTTGGTCAGGCGAACTTTACATACTTTACGCAATGCAGAGTTAGGTTTTTTAGGGGTAGTTGTGTATACACGGGTGCATACGCCGCGTTTTTGCGGACAAGCTTCCAGTGCAGGCACTTTGTTTACGTACACGGGCTTTTGACGGCCTTTGCGTACCAATTGGTTAATAGTTGGCATATTTTCTCGTCCTGTTGAGTTAAATACTTGCCGACACCATGTCGACAAGATTGGAATTATATTTTTATTGCAAGGGTTTAGTCAAGCAAATGACTGATAAAGTTTAGTGTTTTTCTATTTATCTTTAAAATTTTGGAAGCAATGGCCGTCTGAAAGATTCAGACGGCCTCGCTCTCTACCCTATTTAAGCCCTCTATAAAATAAAACCGCAAGACTGGCTTGCGGTTTTATTTTCACGAAAATCCTTCCGGATTATTCGTCTGAAGCTTCGATTTCAGAAGTTTCTTGATCGGCTTGCTGCCATTGTTGATGACGGCTGCGGTGGTAAGTCAAACCTGTACCAGCAGGAATCAATCGACCGACAATCACGTTCTCTTTCAAACCTCGCAGCTCGTCTTGTTTGCCCATGATAGCGGCCTCGGTCAAGACGCGGGTTGTTTCTTGGAACGATGCTGCAGAAATGAAGCTGTCGGTAGACAAGGAAGCTTTGGTAATACCCAACAACACATTTTCATAACGTGCCAGCTCTTTGCCTTCAGCGATGGCTTTCTCATTGGCAAGCATCACATCGCTACGCTCGACTTGTTCACCAGTAATAAACTCTGTATCACCAGCATCCACAATGTTCACACGGCGCAGCATTTGACGAATGATGACTTCGATGTGTTTATCGGAAATCTTCACACCTTGCAGGCGGTAAACCTCTTGTACCTCTTGAACAATGTAGCGAGCCAATGCTTCGATACCTTGCAGACGCAGAATGTCGTGCGGATCTACGGCACCGTCCACAATGGTTTCACCGCGGTTTACCACTTGACCGTCGTGTACCAAAATCTGTTTCTCTTTAGAAATCAGCGTTTCGTATGCTACACCGTCTACATCGGTAATAATCAAACGCTGTTTGCCTTTGGTTTCTTTACCGAAGGAAACGGTACCGGTAATTTCAGCCAACATGCCGGCATCTTTCGGTACGCGTGCTTCAAACAACTCAGCAACGCGCGGTAGACCACCAGTAATATCGCGGGTTTTAGAAGACGCTTGAGGAATACGCGCCAGCACATCACCCTTACCGACTTCCTGACCTTCACGGACAGTAATCACCGCACCGACCGGGAACGCCATAGAAACCGGCGTAGTCGTGCCTGGGATACAGATTTCCAAACCGTTTTCATCCAACAGTTTGACAGTCGGACGCAACAGTTTAGAAGCACCGGAGGAGCGACGTTTGCCGTCGATGACCACCAAAGTGGACAAACCGGTTACATCGTCGGTCTGTTTGGCAACGGTTACGCCCTCTTCTACGTTTTCGAATTTCACCAAACCTGCATGTTCGGTAATCATCGGACGGGTATGCGGATCCCAAGTTGCCAAAGTTTGACCGGCTTTAATGGCTTCGCCGTCTTGTACCAACAGGATTGCACCGTAAGGTACTTTGTGGCGTTCACGCTCACGGCCGATTTCATCGTGAATCACAACTTCACAAGAGCGGCCGATGACAACCAATTCGCCTTTGTTGTTGGCAACGTAACGCATTTGACTGCTGAAACGAGCTGTACCGTTGGATTTGGCTTCCACTTGGCTGGCAGCAGCCGCACGGGATGCCGCACCACCAATGTGGAACGTACGCATGGTCAGCTGAGTACCTGGTTCACCAATAGATTGTGCAGCAATGACACCTACAGCCTCACCAGCGTTAACCAGTTTACCGCGTGCCAAGTCGCGACCGTAACAGTGTGCACACAAGCCATGGCGGGTTTTACAAGTAATTGGCGTACGGACTTTAACCTCGTCAACACCAGATTGGTCGATCATATCTACCAGTTTCTCGGTCAACAATGTACCGGCTTCAACCAAAGTCTCTCCAGTCGAAGGATCAACAACATCCGATGCTGTAACACGACCTAAAATACGATCGCGCAAAGCTTCAATTACATCACCGCCTTGTACTACTGCTTTCATGACAAAGCCGTCTGAAGTACCGCAATCGTCTTCAACAACGACCAAGTCTTGAGTTACGTCTACCAAACGACGGGTCAGGTAACCAGAGTTTGCCGTTTTCAACGCGGTATCCGCCAAACCCTTACGCGCACCGTGGGTCGCAATAAAGTATTGCAATACGGTCAAACCTTCGCGGAAGTTAGAGGTAATCGGCGTTTCAATAATGGAGCCGTCAGGTTTGGCCATCAAACCACGCATACCGGACAACTGTTTAATCTGAGCCGCAGAACCACGGGCACCAGAGTCGGCCATCATGTAAATAGAGTTGAAGGACTCTTGATCAACTTCGTTGCCGTCACGGTCGATGACTTTTTGTTTAGACAAGTTGTCCATCATCGCTTTAGCGATTTTATCGCCGGCACGACCCCAAATATCGACTACTTTGTTGTAGCGTTCGCCGTTGGTCACCAAACCTTGACGGTATTGGTCTTCAATTTCTTTAACTTCGGCATTAGCCTCAGCCAGCAAGGCTGCTTTCTCTTTCGGAATTTCCATATCGTCAACGGCAATGGAAATACCGCCTTTAGCCGCAAAACCGAAACCGGTATACATCAAGTGGTCGGCGAAAATAACTGTTTCACGCAGGCCGCACAGACGGAACGATGCGTTAATCAGTTTAGAAATTTCTTTTTTCTTCAGCGCTTTGTTGATGTATTCAAACGGCAGGCCTTTAGGCAGGATTTCGCTCAGCAATGCGCGGCCGACTGTTGTTTCGTAACGGTTAACAACAGGTTCAAACTCACCTGCTTCGTTTTTCACCCATTCGCGCAGACGTACGGTAATTTTCGTACCCAACTCAACCTGTTTGGTATGGTATGCACGATGTACTTCTTTCACATCGGCAAACAGGCTGCCTTCGCCTTTGGCATTGATACGGTCGCGGGTCATGTAGTACAGACCCAATACGATGTCTTGGGAAGGTACAATGATTGGTTCGCCGTTGGCTGGAGACAATACGTTGTTTGAAGCCAGCATCAAAGTGCGCGCTTCCATTTGTGCTTCCAAGCTCAATGGAACGTGCACGGCCATTTGGTCACCGTCAAAGTCAGCGTTAAATGCGGCACATACCAACGGATGCAACTGAATCGCTTTACCTTCAATCAGGATAGGTTCGAACGCTTGAATACCCAAACGGTGCAGGGTCGGCGCACGGTTCAGCATAATCGGATGTTCGCGGATCACTTCTTCCAAGATGTCCCATACTTCCGGTACTTCTTGTTCTACCAATTTTTTCGCTGCTTTAACGGTAGAGGCCAAACCTTGTTTTTCCAGTTTATGGAAAATGAACGGTTTGAACAGTTCCAAAGCCATTTTCTTCGGCAGACCGCATTGGTGCAGACGCAGGTATGGGCCTACGGTAATCACGGAACGACCGGAGTAGTCCACACGTTTACCCAGCAGGTTTTGACGGAAACGACCGCCTTTACCTTTAATCATGTCGGCCAACGATTTCAGCGGACGTTTGTTGGCACCGGTCATAGCTTTACCGCGGCGGCCGTTATCCAACAGAGAGTCAACTGCTTCTTGCAACATACGTTTTTCGTTGCGGACGATGATGTCAGGCGCATGCAGTTCCAACAGACGTTTCAGACGGTTGTTACGGTTGATAACGCGACGGTACAAATCGTTCAAATCGGAAGTGGCAAAACGACCGCCATCCAATGGAACCAAAGGACGCAAGTCAGGCGGCAATACCGGCAGCACATCCATAATCATCCATTCCAGTTTCATACCGGAACGATGGAAGGCTTCCAACACTTTCAAGCGTTTGGCAATTTTTTTAATTTTGGTGTCAGAACCGGTAGATTCCAGCTCTTGACGCAGGATCTCGATCTCGCCGGCAATATCCAAGGTGCGCAGCAATTCGCGGATACCTTCCGCACCCATTTTGGCATCAAAGTCGTCGCCGTATTCATCCAGCTTATTGTAGTAATCGTCTTCAGTCAGCAATTGACGGCGTTGCAACGGAGTCATGCCGGGGTCGGTTACCACGAATGCTTCAAAGTACAATACGCGTTCGATATCACGCAACGTCATGTCCAATACCATACCCAGGCGGGAAGGCAGGGATTTCAAGAACCAGATGTGGGCAACAGGCGCAGCCAATTCGATATGGCCCATGCGTTCGCGGCGCACTTTGGACAGGGTAACTTCCACGCCACATTTTTCACAGGTTACGCCTTTAAATTTCAAGCGTTTGTACTTACCGCACAAACATTCATAGTCTTTAACCGGGCCAAAGATTTTGGCGCAGAACAAACCGTCGCGCTCAGGTTTGAACGTACGGTAGTTGATGGTTTCAGGTTTTTTAACTTCGCCATAAGACCATGAGCGGATGGTTTCGGGAGAGGCAATACCGATTTTGATGGCATCAAACTCTTCTTCCATGCCGGCGGTTTGCAACGGATTAAATAAGTTCAACAAATTCATTTTTGCTCCTTGAAGGAAGTATTTTTACCGCGTGGCGGATTTTCGATATTGGAAACGGTACTTTTGATTTCAGACGGCCTAAATGCCGATTGCTTCATTCTTATTCTGAAATCATTTTTTCAGACGACCTTAAAAGGCCGTCTGAAAACTTCTGTTTAGTAGCGTTCCAAATCGATATCCAAGCCCAGTGAGCGAATCTCTTTAACCAATACGTTGAAGGATTCAGGCATACCGGCATCGATTTTGTGTTCGCCTTTGACGATGTTTTCGTACATTTTGGTACGACCGTTCACGTCGTCAGACTTCACTGTCAGCATCTCTTGCAACGTGTATGCTGCACCGTATGCTTCCAGTGCCCAAACCTCCATCTCACCGAAACGTTGGCCACCGAACTGAGCTTTACCGCCCAGAGGTTGTTGGGTAACCAGACTGTACGGACCGGTAGAGCGGGCGTGCATTTTTTCATCAACCAAGTGGTGCAGTTTCAGATAGTGCATCACACCGACTGTTACCTTGCGGTCAAACGGTTCGCCAGAGCGTCCGTCATACAGCGTGATTTGAGTTTTGCTGTCGTTAAAGCCCAATTTTTCGACTTCAGGATCATCGCTTGGATAAGCCAAGTTCAACATTTCACGGATTTCAGACTCTTTCGCACCGTCAAACACTGGGGACGCGAAAGATGCGCCTTTACGCAAGTTAGAAGCCAATTCGATGATTTCTTCATCTGTCAGGCTGTCTAAATCTTCTTTCTTACCGCTGCTGTTGTAGAGTTTGTTCAAGAATTCACGCAGCTCGCTGGCTTTGCGTTGCTCTTTCAGCATACGGTCGATGCGCTCGCCGATACCTTTTGCCGCCCAACCCAAGTGAACTTCCAAAATCTGACCAATGTTCATACGGGAAGGTACGCCCAACGGGTTCAGTACGATGTCCACCGGACGGCCGTCAGCCATGTAAGGCATGTCTTCCACCGGCAGAATGCGTGATACCACACCTTTGTTACCGTGGCGGCCCGCCATTTTGTCACCGGCTTGCAGACGGCGTTTGATGGCGATAAATACTTTTACCATTTTTTGTACGCCCGGCTGCAGCTCGTCGCCTTGGGTCAGTTTTTTCTTCTTGATCTCATACAACTCGTCCGCTTCTTCGCGTTTTTGTTGCAGACTCAATTTAATCAGTTCCAACTGTTTGGCCAAATCTTCGTCAGCCAGGCGGATGTCAAACCAATCATGTTTGCTGGACAGGCTTGCCAGATATTCAGTAGTAATCTCGCTGCCTTTAGCCAGCTTCATCGGGCCACCGTTGGCTTTTTGGCCGACAATCATGCGCTCAATACGGTCAAATGCGTCGTTATCGAAAATACGCAACTGGTCGCTCAAATCTTGACGGTAACGTTTCAGCTCAGAATCAATAATGGATTGAGCACGTTTGTCGCGTTGGATACCTTCACGGGTAAAGACTTGAACATCGATAACGGTACCGCTCATGCCGGTAGGCATACGCAATGAAGTATCTTTTACATCAGACGCTTTTTCACCGAAGATGGCACGCAACAGTTTTTCTTCCGGAGTCAGTTGAGTTTCGCCTTTAGGCGTTACTTTACCCACCAAGACGTCACCGGCCTCTACTTCCGCACCGATGTAAACAATACCGGATTCATCCAAACGGTTTTGCATACGTTCAGACAAGTTCGGAATATCGCGGGTAATGTCTTCCGCACCCAGCTTGGTATCACGGGCAACAACGTTCAATTCCTCAATGTGAATCGAAGTATAGCGGTCGTCTGCAGCCACTTTTTCAGAAATCAGAATCGAGTCTTCGTAGTTGTAACCGTTCCACGGCATAAAGGCGATGGTCATGTTTTGACCCAGAGCCAATTCGCCCAAATCGGTGGAAGCACCGTCAGCAATCAAATCACCACGTTGCAAAACATCGCCTGCTTTGACAGCCGGACGTTGGTTGATGTTGGTAGATTGGTTGGAGCGGGTAAATTTAACCAAGTTGTAAATATCGACACCCACTTCACCGGCAGTCGCCTCATCGTCATGGACACGAATCACCACACGGTTGGCATCAACATACTCAACCACACCACCACGGCGGGCAACAATTGCAGTTGCAGAGTCAACGGCAACAGAACGCTCAATACCGGTACCAACCATCGGTTTTTCAGGGCGCAGGCAAGGTACGGCCTGACGTTGCATGTTGGCACCCATCAATGCACGGTTCGCGTCATCATGTTCCAAGAATGGAATCAGGGATGCCGCTACGGATACCACTTGACCGGTTGCCACGTCCATATATTGCACACGGTCAGGCGTTGCCATAATGGTTTCGCCTTTTTCACGACAAGTAACTAAATCGCCAATCAAATTGCCGTCTTTGTCCAAATCAGCATTCGCCTGTGCAATCACATAGCGACCTTCTTCGATGGCAGACAAGTAATCGATTTCTTCAGTTACCTTACCATTAATAACGCGACGGTAAGGTGTTTCCAAGAAGCCATAATCATTGGTGCGCGCATAAACGGACAATGAGTTGATCAAACCAATGTTCGGACCTTCAGGTGTTTCAATAGGACATACACGGCCATAGTGGGTCGGATGTACGTCTCGCACCTCAAAGCCTGCACGTTCGCGAGTCAAACCACCAGGGCCCAATGCAGATACACGGCGTTTATGAGTTACTTCAGACAATGGGTTGGTCTGATCCATAAACTGGCTCAATTGGCTAGAACCGAAGAATTCTTTAATCGCAGCAGAAACAGGTTTCGCATTAATCAAGTCATGCGGCATCAAATTCTCAGATTCTGCTTGATTCAAACGTTCTTTAACGGCACGTTCTACACGAGCCAAACCACTGCGGAATTGGTTTTCTGTCAACTCGCCTACGGAACGAACGCGACGGTTGCCCAAGTGGTCAATATCATCTACTTCACCATGACCATTGCGTAATTCAACCAATGTAGCAATGGAAACTACAATGTCTTCTACGCTCAGAACGTAACCGCCTTTTTCAGCTGCGCCAGCCAAAGTCTCATTCAACAGACGGCCATACCAAGAGTTTTGTTGTGCTTCGGACAATTTTTGCTCGTATGTACGCGTATTGAATTTCATACGGCCTACACGAGACAAGTCATAGCTGTCTTCACTGAAGAACAAACGGTTGAAGAGCTGCTCAACAGCTTCTTCGGTAGGTGGTTCGCCAGGACGCATCATGCGGTAAATTGCTACACGCGCAGCTTGTTGGTCGGCTGTTTCATCTGTACGCAGAGTGCTGGAAATATAACCGCCCTGATCCAATTCATTGATATACAGGGTAGTAATTTCTTTTACACCATTAATATCAAGTTTGGCCAACAGCTCTTCTGTGATTTCATCGTTAGCAGAAGCCAATACTTCGCCGGTTTCCGGATCAATCAGATCAGTAGCCAATGCTTTACCCAACAGGCTTTCTGGTTCCACATCCAGTCGAGTCAAACCTGCATTGGTAATATCACGGATATTTTTCGCAGTAATACGTTTACCTTTGGCAACCAATACATTGCCTTCTTTATCCAAGATATCAACTTTGGCAGTTTCGCCTTTCAGACGGCTTGCAACCAGATCTGTTTGAACACCGTTTGAAGACAAATAGAAAGTTTCTTTATCGTAGAAAATATCCAAGATTTGTTCATTGTTGTAGCCCAAAGCTTTCAACAAAATCGTAACCGGCATTTTACGGCGACGGTCGATACGGAAATACAACAAATCTTTTGGATCAAATTCGAAATCCAACCATGAACCACGGTAAGGAATAATGCGAGCAGAGAACAACAGCTTACCGGAAGAATGAGTTTTACCACGGTCATGCTCAAAGAACACACCTGGAGAACGGTGCAACTGGGAAACAATGACACGCTCTGTACCATTGATGACAAAAGAGCCACTTGGCGTCATCAACGGAATTTCGCCCATATATACTTCGTTTTCACGAACTTCTTTTACAGTCGGTTTAGATGCTTCTTTATCCAAAATCACCAAACGGATACGTGCACGCAATGGAGCCGCATAAGTAATACCACGCAATTGACATTCAGGAATATCGAACAAAGGTTCGCCCAATGTGTAATGCACAAACTCCAATCGTGCATAACCATTATGGCTCACAATCGGGAAAATAGAATTGAATGCTGCTTGCAGACCATCATCAGTACGTTGGTCAAAAGCGTTTTCCAGCTGCAAAAATTTCGCATAAGAATCGATTTGGGTTGCCAGCAGGAAAGGAACATCCAAGACATTCTCTCGCTTTGCAAAACTCTTACGGATACGTTTTTTCTCGGTAAACGAATAGCTCATATACACTCCGAAAAGCAATTTTAAATAATAGGCCGTCTGAAACAACGACATGCATCAACTTAATATTTACATTTATTTACAATGATTTTATAAAAACTATGCAAATAAATGTAAACAATGCCTAATGCTTATTTTAAGAAGCAAAATAAGGCTGGCAGAAAACTGCCAGCCTTTACAGGAAGCATCAAATTATTTGATTTCGACTTTAGCGCCAGCTTCTTCCAGTTGTTTTTGGATGTCTTCAGCTTCAGCTTTAGAAACACCTTCTTTCAGAGTTTTAGGTGCACCGTCAACGATGTCTTTAGCTTCTTTCAGACCCAAGCCAGTGATAGCGCGGACAACTTTAATCACGCCAACTTTTTGATCACCAGCAGAAGCCAATACTACGTCAAATTCAGTTTTTTCTTCAGCAGCAGCTGCACCAGCACCTGCAGGACCTGCAACTGCAACGGCAGCAGCAGAAACGCCAAATTTCTCTTCAAAAGCTTTAACCAGGTCGTTCAATTCCATTACGGTCAAAGAACCAACGGCTTCCAAAATGTCTTCTTTAGTAATAGCCATGCTATTTTACTCCAAATATTGTATTAAAAAATAATTGATTAAATGAAACAAAATCGATTAAGCGGCTTCTTCGCCAGCTTTTTTCTCTGCCAAAGCAGCCAAACCACGTGCAAAGCCTGATACAGGAGCTTGCATAACGAACAACAGTTTGGACAACAGCTCTTCGCGACTTGGAATAGAAGCCAACTCAGCAACCTGAGCAGGATTCATCACTTCGCCATTGTAAGAACCGGCTTTAACGATGATTTTGTCATCTTTTTTCGCGAATTGGTGCAGCACTTTAGCAGCAGCAACAGCATCTTCAGAAGCAGCGTAAACCAATGGACCAACCATTTGATCGGCCAAACCTGCGAATGAAGTACCCTCTACTGCGCGACGAGCCAGAGTATTTTTCAGAACGCGCAAGTAAACGCCTTCTTTACGTGCATTCGCACGAAGCTCAGTCATGCTGGAAACACTGATACCGCGATATTCAGCGACTACGAGAGTTTGAGCGTTAGCAATTGCTGCGCTAATTTCCTCTACGGCCACTTTCTTGGTTTCAATATTGAGACTCAAGGTCTACCTCCCACTGTTTATAAACAGGATACCGAAATGATATCCCACCAGCGCGGTAACCTAAAAAGACATCTTACAAGCAATCTTGCAATGTGTTTCAGGACTACCGTCTGCGTAGGGCAGTTACGATTAAATCTTACGATCCCTACGGTCTTGGACATCTACTTAATTTTAAGTAGCCCAAATTCAGGCAACCCAGAAAGCCGGATCACCTGAAAATTTCTTAGTTGTTCACGCTTGCAGTATCAACGCGAACACCCAAACCCATGGTGCTGGAAACAGCAACTTTTTTCAGGTACTGACCTTTAGCAGCAGCAGGTTTGGCTTTAACGATAGCATCCAGCAACGCATTGAAGTTTTCTTTCAAGTCAGCTTCAGCGAAAGAAGCACGACCGATAGTTGCATGAACGATACCGGCTTTATCTGTACGGTATTGTACTTGACCTGCTTTTGCATTTTTAACTGCTTCAGCAACGTTAGGAGTAACAGTACCTACTTTAGGGTTTGGCATCAGGCCACGAGGACCCAAGATAGTACCCAATTGACCAACGATACGCATTGCATCAGGAGAAGCAATAACAACGTCAAAGTTCAGGTTACCAGCTTTGATTTCAGCAGCCAAATCTTCGAAACCGACGATATCTGCACCAGCCTCTTTAGCAGCTTCTGCATTTGCACCTTGTGTAAATACAGCTACGCGAGTTGTTTTACCGGTACCTTTAGGCAGAACGACTGAACCACGAATAACTTGGTCAGATTTACGAGGATCAACACCCAAGTTGAAAGATACGTCAACAGACTCATCAAATTTAGCAGTAGCAGCTTTTTTAACCAAAGCAATTGCTTCGTCGATTGCGTACAGTTTGTTAGCTTCAACAGAAGAGCGAAGAGCTTTCAAGCGTTTAGATACTTTAGCCATTATACAACACCCTCCACATCCAAGCCCATTGAGCGAGCAGAACCTGCGATAGTACGAACAGCCGCATCTAAGTCAGCAGCAGTCAAATCAGGCTCTTTAGTTTTAGCAATTTCTTCCAACTGAGCACGGGTCAATTTACCCACTTTATTAGTCAGAGGATTAGAACTACCTTTTTGCAGACCAGCAGCTTTTTTCAACAAGATAGAAGCTGGTGGAGTTTTCATCACAAATGTGAATGATTTATCTGCAAATGCAGTGATTACGACTGGAATTGGCAAACCAGGTTCCATACCTTGGGTTGCAGCATTAAATGCTTTACAGAATTCCATGATGTTCAAACCACGTTGACCCAAAGCTGGACCAACTGGGGGAGATGGATTGGCTTTACCTGCAGGAATTTGCAGTTTAATGTAGCCGATAATTTTCTTTGCCACTTAAAGGACTCCTAAAAACGGGTATAACGCGGAACCATTCCGCTTCCCAAACAGAATTCGCGATTATATCCGCTTAAAAAAAAATTTTCAAGCGAATTAAACCACTTAAATCTTTTCAACCTGACCGAACTCTAATTCAACCGGTGTTTCGCGACCAAAAATCTGAACTGAAACACGCAGTCTATTACGTTCGTAATTAACTTCATCAACAATACCGTTGAAATCAGCAAATGGGCCTTCGTTTACTCGAACTTGCTGACCAACTTCAAACTCAACTTTTGGTTTTGGCTTCTCAACACCTGTCTTAGCTTGTTGCAAAATAGCATCCGCATCTTTTTGAGAAATTGGGATCGGGCGATTTCCACTACCGCCTACAAAACCATTTACTCGAGGAGTGCTCTTAACCAAATGCCACGAGTCATCAGTCATTTCCATTTCGACCAATACATAGCCTGGATAGAATTTACGCTCACTGATGGTTTTTCGACCATTCTTGATATCTACTACTTCCTCGACGGGCACAAGAATCTGACCGAAATAATCTTCCATGTTTTCACGAGCAATACGCTCTTTCAATGTTTTTTGGACATTTTTTTCAAAACCGGAATAGGCCTGCACCACATACCAACGCTTTGACATCTTTACCCTTTCCTATTTAATAAAACATCAAAAAACAACCATGAAATAATTGTATCTGCCACATAAATGAAGGCTGCCAAAATCGCAACAAAGATAATTACAAATACAGTCATTTTGACCGCTTCATCCCGACTCGGCCAAACCACCTTCTTGAACTCGGTCCAAGAGCTCTTAAAATATGCAAACAGACCTTCTTTCTTTTCAGGAGCTGGCTTACTACTTACCACCACTTCCTTTTTCTGATGGCCTTCTTTGTGTCCAGACGAATGTTCTGTCATCTTTACTCACTTATCAATGCCCCACCCACCATCCATTTTAGATAGCAGCATTGATCCATATAATTAATTCTAGATAATCTTAAAACTTAAGTACAAAAAAATTAACCGGCACAAGGCCGGTTAATTTTTTATTTGGCAGGCCAAGAGGGTCTCGAACCCCCAACCCTCGGTTTTGGAGACCGATACTCTACCAATTGAGCTATTGGCCTCTAAACTTAAGCGATGATAGAAGAAACCACACCTGCAC
>NZ_KV800119.1:0-246925 GCF_001810165.1 Neisseria sp. HMSC070A01
AAAGGGCAATATATAAGGCCGTCTGAAAACCAAATGCATAGATGCATCATTTTCAGACGGCCTTGTTCATGCCTGAACAACTCGACGCTTAACGCCAGTAACGCCACCAAGGCATATCGTCAGATCGCCATTCGTGTTGCAAGAACGGGCTTTGCGGGAAGTTGGTTTCCAAAACGCGGTGTGTATCGGCAGCCAGTTGCGGCTTGTCCAGTTTTTTGTATGCCAATTCCATCATCGCCAAAGCTTCTTCGACGTAACGGGTATTTTGGTAACGGCTAACGATTTTTTGCGCACGGTTGGCCGCTGCGACATAAGCACCGCGTTTCATGTAATAACGCGCCACAGACATTTCGTTACCGCCCAAAGCGTCCACCAGCTTGGCCATGCGTTCGGTTGCATCGGCAGCGTATTTGCTGTTTGGATAACGTTGTACCAACTCTGCAAACGCCTGATAAGCATCGCGGTTGGCTTTCGGATCGCGGTCGGACCAGTCTTGGGAAGCCAGCTTGTTCAAGAAAGACTGGTCTTCGTTAAACAGGACCAAGCCTTTCAAGTACAGCGCGTAGTCCATATTCGGATGTTGCGGATGATGGCGTTGGAAGCGCGCGATGGCAGCCAAGGCTTTTTCCGGCTCATCGTCTTTATAATAGGCATACGCCGTATCCAACTGGGACTGCTGTGCATAGCGGCCGTTTGGAAAACGGGATTCTAAAATTTCGTATAACTTGACAGCTCGCGTATAATTGTTGCTGTTCAACTCGTCTTGCGCTTCGGCATAAAGCTTTTCCACACTCCAATCTTGAGTAATTTGGGCGTCTTTATCGATTGTGCCTTTATTTGCGCAGGCACTCAGTGCCAAACCTAAAGAAACTACTAAAAGAATTTTTTTCATGCAGAATACTTCCTTTGATAACGAAGCCGATTATAGCGATGATTTAGACTTTCCGTCATCCCCCGAAACAGAAAGTTGTGTTAATTTGACCGTTCCGCTCGAAATGGCGGGCGGAAGGCTGGATGCCGTATTGGCCAAACTCATGCCCGACTACTCGCGCAGCCGCCTGAGTTCGTGGATTAAAGAGGGTGCAGTCATTGTAAACGATAAGCCCGCTCAACCCAAAGATAAAATGATAGGCGGTGAATTGATTGCCGTTACGGTACGTCCGAGCGAAGAAAACCTCGCGTTCACGCCCGAACCGATGGATTTGGACATTATTTATGAAGACGATACCGTCATCGTCATCAACAAACCGGCCGGATTGGTCGTCCACCCTGCTTCAGGCAACTGGAGCGGCACCCTGCTCAACGGCCTGTTGGCGCACTGTCCCGAATTAAGCCAAGTGCCTCGTGCGGGCATCGTACACCGTTTGGACAAAGAAACCAGCGGCCTAATGGTGGTCGCCAAGACCCTGCCGGCGCAAAACTCACTGGTTCAACAGCTTCAAGAGCGCACAGTCAAACGCATTTACCGCGCAATCGCCAACGGCATCGTTCCTTTTGACGGTAAAATCGAAACCCAAATCGGCCGCGATCCGCACAACCGCCTGAAAATGGCAGTCGTCAAATTCGGCGGCAAACCTGCCATCACCCACGTCAAAGTGTTGGAACGTTATCTGGCACATAGCTACATCGAATGCTCGCTCGAAACCGGCCGCACCCACCAAATCCGCGTCCATATGCGCGAAGCCAACCATCCGCTGGCCGCCGACCCTGTTTACGGCAACCTGCGCCACCCGTGCAGCGACGCAGTTAAAGAAGCCGTCAAAGCCCTCGGCGCGCGCCAAGCCCTGCATGCCTACCGCTTGAGCTTTGTCCATCCGAAAACCGGCGAAACTGTTTCCTTTGAAGCGCCTATGCCTGACGATATGTACCACCTGCTTTCCGTCCTGCGTTTGGAAGCCGGTTTGGATTCGTCTTTAAGTAATGAAGAAGAATGGCAGGAGAAATTCGGTACGGACGATGACGACGATTGGAATGAAGACGACTACGATGTCGAAGTCGTTTACGTAAGGGATTAAACCCATTTTTCAGACGGCCTAAAATATTATTTCAGGCCGTCTGAAATCAATCCGTTCCAATATTTCAGCGATTCAAAGATTATGAAAACCATCACAGATACCCTAAACCTCGCTCCCCAAGGCAAGAACTTTTTGACTGCCGACTGGCCTGCCCCTGCCAATGTTAAAACGCTTATTACCACGCGCAACGGCGGTGTCAGCGAAGGCGTGTACCGCAGCCTGAATGTCGGTTCGCACGTCGGCGACAATCTGCAAGCCGTGCTCCGCAACCGTGAAATCGTCCAGGAACAAGTCGGCCTGCCCGTTGCCTACCTCAATCAAATCCACAGCACCATTGTTGTGAACGCCGCCGAAGCGTTAGGCAATACGCCCGATGCCGATGCCTCGGTGGATACGACGGGCACGGTCGCCTGCGCTTCCATGACTGCCGACTGTCTGCCCGTCTTGTTTTGCGACAAAGCAGGGACGGTGGTTGCAGCAGCCCATGCAGGTTGGCGCGGTTTGGCCGGCGGTGTTTTGCAAAACACCATTGCGGCAATGAAGGTCGAGCCGTTGGAAATCATGGCCTATCTCGCCCCTGCCATCGGTCCTGATGCGTTTGAGGTGGGGCAAGATGTATTTGATGCGTTTTGCACACCCATGCCGGAAGCTGTCGATGCGTTTGAAGACATCGGCGGCGGCAAATACCTTGCCGACATTTACGCTTTGGCGCGCATGGTTCTGCACCGCGAAGGCGTGAACATGATTTATAGCGGCACCCATTGCACCGTTTTGGAACGCGATACTTTCTTCTCCTACCGCCGCGACGGACAGACCGGCCGCATGGTCAGCCTGATTTGGTTGGAAAAATAAGATTTGCACCATCAAAGACAAGGCCGTCTGAAATACTTTCCGTTTACGGTCTCAGACGGCCTAAACATTATTCGTTATAATCCGACGATACCGTAACTGGTTTCAACGAAGGAATATCCAATGAAAAAAATCCTATTGCCTGCAATCGCCCTATTGCTTGCCTCTTGCGGTTTCCACCTGAAAGGCACAGGCGTGACTTCTCAGCCGCTGCCTTATCAGAACTGGCATGTAGAAGGCGGAGCCGTCATGCAAAAAGCGCTGGAAAATGCCTTACGCCGTGCCGACGGTCATCCGGTTAGCGAAGCCGAATCACAAATCACCCTGCGCGTTGTCGACTTCCAAAAACGCCGCGACATCTACACCATCACCCGCGCCGCCGCGATCAACGAATACCTGCTGGCCATGACCGTCAAAGCCCAAGCTTTCCGCAACGGCGAGCCGGTTGGCGAACCGATGGAAGTCAAGGTGCACCGCACCATGGACTACGCTGACAGCGAAGTTTTGGGCAAACAGGAAGAGGAAGAAACTATTTGGTCTGAAATGCGCATCGACGCCGCAGATCAAATCGTCCGCCGCCTGACTTTCCTGAAGGCGCAATAATGGCTGCCGCGCCCATTGAGAGCCTGCGCCCCGATACGCCGCTTAAACCGTTGTACATCATCCACGGCGAAGAGGATTTGTTGCGCATCGAGGCTTTGGATACGCTGCGCGCAGCCGCAAAAAAACAAGGTTATCTCAACCGCGAAGTCTATACCGCCGAAAACAATTTTGACTGGAACGAGCTGTTGCAAAGCGCCGGTAGCACAGGTTTGTTTGCCGATTTGAAACTGCTGGAAATCCACATTCCCAACGGCAAACCCGGCAAAAACGGAGGCGATGCCCTGCAAGCCTTCGCCGAACGCCTGCCCGAAGATACGGTTACGCTCATCCTACTGCCCAAGCTTGAAAAAGCGCAAATCCAGTCCAAATGGTTTTCCGCATTGGCAGGCAAAGGCATCGTCTTAGAAGCCAAAGCCGTTGCACCACATGCTTTGCCGCAATGGATACAAGGCCGTCTGAAACAACAGGGTTTGGATATCGAACCTGAAGCACTCGCCCTGTTTGCCGAGCGCGTCGAAGGCAATCTTTTAGCCGCCCGTCAGGAAATCGAAAAACTCGCCCTGCTCCATCCCAAAGGCCATTTGATCAATATTGCCGACGCAGAAGCCGCGGTTGCCACCGTCGCCCGTTTCGACGTATTCCAACTGGCCGGCGCATGGATGAAAGGCAATGCCCTGCGCGTTTCCCGTTTGCTGGACGGCTTGGAAGAAGAAGGTGAAGAGCCGGTTTTGCTGTTGTGGGCGGTTGCCGAAGACATCCGCACCCTAATCCGCCTCACTGCCGCACTCAAGCAAGGCCAAAACATCCAAAGCCTGCGCAACAGCCTGCGCTTATGGGGCGACAAGCAGACCCTTGCACCGATGGCGGCCAAACGCATTTCCATCAACCGCCTGCTCAACGCGCTCAAAACCTGCGCCAAAATCGACCGCATCATCAAAGGCGCGGAAGAAGGCGATGCATGGACCGAGTTCAAACAGCTCGTTACCTCGCTGGCCGCTTGAAACCGTTGCCGCGCGTCAAGAAACTTGCACGCAATACGCCCCAAAAACAGAAAATACTGTAAAATAGCGTAAACTCAAATTCAGGCCGTCTGAACCTCGCATTTCAGACGGCCTCTTCCAGCAAAAAACAAGGAAACACCAACCGTATGGATAATAAAACCAAACTTCGCATCGGCGGCCTGGCCCTGCTGACCACTGCCGTATTAAGCCTCATCATCGTTCTGATCGTCGATTCATGGCCGCTGGCCATCCTGTTGGCCGTCATCATCGTGGCCGCTGCCGCAGGCGGTTTCGTTTGGACTTCGCGCCGTCAGCAACGCCAATTCCTCGAGCGCCTGAAAAAATTCGACATCGATCCGGAAAAAGGCCGTATCAACGAAGCCAACCTGCGCCGTATGTACCACAGCGGCGGCCAACATCAAAAAGACGCGATTACCTTGGTTTGCCTGTCGCAAAAATGTTCCGTTGACGAAGCGCACGCCATCTTCAAAAAACGTCCGACCCGTCAGGAAATGAACCAAATGGCCGCCCAACAGGCACGCGGTCAAAAACGTCCACATCGCTAATCCCGACAGTAACAGGCCGTCTGAACATTCCACTCCGTTTCAGACGGCCTGTTTTTATTCCCATCAAACCCATTTCCGTTTTCATCGCATTATGACCCGCCTTCCCACCGCCCCACTCAAACGCCGCCTCGCCGCACTGGTTTACGAACTTCTGCTGACCGGCGCCGTGACCAGCATTGCCGCCCTTGCAGCCGGTATTGTCGCCATCTTTCTCAATCCCGTTTCCACGCGCCTGTCCATGCTGGCAACCTGCCTGATTCTGTTCTACGCATGGTGGCTCTACTTCCGCGCCAACTGGCACAAAAAAGGCCAAACCCTCGCCATGCAAACATGGAAAATCGGTTTGGCCGATAAAAACGATACCCAGCCGCCCCTGTTGCAGCTGCGCCTGCGCTTTATTTGGGCAAGCATTTTTATTGTTTTCATTCCCCTTCTCGCCTACGCCGGATTGCGTCATCTGCTCAATATACCGCCCAAAGGCGCATTCGGCGCCGCGCTTATTTGGCTCATCCTGCCATGGGGCTTCGCCCTGTTCCATCCCGACCGCCAGTTCCTCTACGACTTCTTGGCCGGAACACGGCTGGTGGATTTAAATCAGAAGAAAACAAACGAATAAAATTCGCAAGCATCTCAAGCTCTAAATAAAATAAAGGCCGTCTGAAACTCCAGATAAGTTTCAGACGGCCTTTAATCATAACATCAAGCAATGATTATTCTTGCCAACGTTTGAACACCAGCGAAGTATTGACGCCGCCAAAGGCAAAGTTATTGCTGACCACATAATCGGTTTGAATCTCGCGTCCGCCTGTTTGAATGTAATCCACCTTGCCGCAACGCGGATCGATGTTTTCCAAATTGACAGTCGGCGCAAACCAACCGTTGTTCATCATTTCGATGGTGAACCAGGCTTCCAACGCGCCGCACGCGCCGAGCGTATGGCCGAGATAGCTTTTTTGCGAACTCATGGGGATGAATCCGAACACAGCCTCGGTCGCCAATGTTTCGGCAATATCGCCTTTTTCAGTCGCCGTACCATGGCCGCTGACGTAGCCGACTTTATCAGGCGTAATACCGGCGTCTTTCAGCGCAAGCTCCATACATTTCTGCATGGTTTCTTTTTGCGGTTGGGTAACGTGGCTGCCGTCGCTGTTGGCACCATAGCCGACAAGCTCGGCATAGATTTTCGCACCACGCGCACGGGCGTGTTCCAATTCTTCCAATACGAAAATTCCTGCGCCTTCGCCGATGACCAAGCCGTCGCGTCCGCTGTCGTAAGGACGCGGCGTCAGCTCAGGTTCGCCGTTACGACGGCTGGCGGCATAAAGTGAATCGAAAACATACACTTCGGACGGACAAAACTCTTCACCGCCGCCAGCTAGCATCATATCAATCATGCCGTATTTAATCGCTTCGTAAGCATAACCAATACCCTGGCTGCCGGAAGAACACGCGCTCGAAGTCGGGATAATGCGGCCTTTCAAACCGAAGAAAATGCCGATATTGGCGGCAGTCGTATGCGGCATCATGCGTACATAAGTATTGGCGTTGAAATTGCGCGATGTGCCTGTTATCAAAAGTTCGCCCATATCGCCGATGTCTTTGGTACTGCCGACAGACGAGCCGCACGCTACGCCCATACGGCCGTCTGTAATGCTTTCATCGCCCAGCAAACCCGCATCCGTCAAAGCTTGTTCCGCCGCATCGACACACAAATGAGATACGCGCCCCATGCTTCTGAGCTGCTTGCGCGTCCAATGTTCGGGCGGGGTGTAGCCTTCAATCGGCGCGCCCAGTTGCGCTTCCAATTCAGGAAAGCGTCCGCTCCAGTCCATGTATTTGACCGCGTTTTTTTCAGCTTTAAAGGCCGTCTGAATACTTTGCCAATCACGGCCGAAGGCGGTAATGCCGCCGATACCTGTTACAACGACTCTTCTGGTATTCAACACAAACCTCCGTTCACAGCAATCACTTGGCGCGTAATGTACGCCGCTTTTTCATCCATCAAAAAGCGCACTGCATGCGCCACTTCTTCCGGCAATCCCATGCGCGCGGCAGGGACGGCCTTTAAGATTTCTTCGACAGGCACGTTCTCATCGATAATATCGGTATCGATAAGGCCCGGCGCCACGCAGTTGACGGTAATTTTTCGTTTTGCCAACTCAACCGCCAAGGCTTTTGCCGCGCCGATCAAGCCCGCTTTGGACGCGCTGTAATTGACCTGACCGCGGTTGCCCGTCAAACCGGACACCGACGCCATGCACACAATCCGTCCTGCTTTACGGCGGCGTATCATCGGCATGGTCAAAGGGTGCAACACATTATAAAAACCGTCCAAATTGGTACGCAGCACCAAGTCCCAATCATCATCTGTAAACGCAGGAAACGCATTGTCGCGCGTCAGGCCGGCATTCAGCACCACGCCGTAATACGCGCCGTTTGCCTCAATGTCGGCGGTCAAAATTTCACGGCAGGCTTCGCGGTCGGACACGTCAAACTGCAACACGCGCGCATTTCTACCCAATGTACGGATTTCTTCCGCGACAGCTTCCGCTTCATCACGGCGGCTGCGGCAGTGGACGAGAATATCAAAACCGTCCTGCGCCAAACCAAGCGCAACGGCTTTGCCGATACCGCGATTAGACCCTGTAATTAAAATAGTTTCACTCATACGTTTTCTCACTATATCGACAGGCCGTCTGAATCTTTGTCTTTTCAGACGGCCTTGTAAACGGTTTAAATGATTTGACCGTCTTTCGGACTGTACACATTTAAAGAGGCTTTTGCCAGCAAACCGTCCGGCGGCAACAGAGGCTTCACATCTTCCGGCGCATCCGTCCAGCGCAACTCGCAATCAAATACGCCCATGCCGCCCAAATCCTGAATGGACACATGCGCCCTGACTTCCAGCTCAGTACCGACAGGCACGGAATCGGCAAACAAATCCAGCTTGCGCGTTCCCAATAAAAAACCCAAGCGTACAGGCTCTCCGGCCTTTAAAGCCTCAATGCCTGCAAATGCGCCTATGCCCTGCGCCATCAATTCCATATAAGCCATAGAAGGCAACACGCCGTCCTGCAGCAAAATATGCTTGTCGCCAACCGGCGCACGGCAAACCGTATAGTCATCGCCAAATTCTTTCACACAGTCGATAAGCACCATATGTCCGCTGTGCGGAAGCAGCGGAGCCACATCATAAATCGGGGCACTCGGTATTGAAGGCATAAAATGTCATCCGGGAATAAATTACGTTACAATATGCATTATAACAGAGCCTAGCTTTTACTAACCCATTTCATTACAATGTATGAAAATGTAAAACATTGAAAGACATCATGCCTCAAAACGTTTGCCGTTTCAGCTTCAATATCGCCGCATGGCAGGCCTCCTCCAGCAAAATCAGTACGCCGGAGCAATGGCGGGACTGGGCGCAGGGAAAACTCGATACCGCCTCACTGCCGGAGTGCAAACCCGCACTCTCCTTTTTGCCGCCCATGCAACGCCGCCGCCTGGGAAAAGCGGCACGCTTGGTTTGCGATGCCGCATGGAATCTGGCCGACCAATATCCCGAAAGCGTCCCGGTGTACGTTTCGCACGACGGCGAAAGTAACCGCAGCTTTGAATTGTGGCAAGAGCTTTTGAACACGCATACCGTGTCGCCGACCTCATTCGGCCTGTCCGTCCACAACGCAACGATTGGGCAATGGTCGATGTTGCGCAAAGACATGAGCGAACATACTGCCTTGGCCGTTGCCGCCGATTCCTTTGAAACCGCGCTGACCGAGGCATTTGCGCTTTTGCAAGACGGCGCGCCATCCGTTTTAGTGATTGTCGCCGATGATCCGTTGTCTGAAGGCTATCCCGTCTTGGCTACACGTGCGCCGTTCGCCTATGCATTGGCACTGGTAATCACAAAGGGCGAAGACTATACCTTAAACTTGGAAACCACATCCGCAAGGCCGTCTGAAAACCCTAACGATACAACAGTCGAGCCCTATTGGAGTAGCTTGGAGTGGGTACGCTTCCTGCTTTCAGACGGCCGACAACACACGCAACACTATATCGGCAGAAACTGGCACTGGCAGAAAAACGCATGAAGACTTTAGACTATTTCCGTCGCTTTTTTGCCACACTCTTCGGCTTCATCCTCTTCGGCGTTGCAGGCGTATTGTTCAAAATCGCACTTTTACCCTATACGCTCAAATCGACCAAAGGCGACATCAAACGCCAACTTGAAGCAAGACGCATGATAGGCAAAGTTTGGCGTTTCTTCGTCGGCTACCTGCAATGGTCGGGGGTATTGAGCGTCCGTTTCAACGGCTTGGAAAAACTCGGCAGACCCGGCCAGCTCATCCTTGCCAACCACCCCTCGCTCTTGGATGTTGTTTTACTGATCAGCCACTTCCCCGACCCGAACGTGTTGGTCAAAAAAGACCTGTTGCACAACCCCAGCATGAAAAGCCAAATTATCGCTTCAGGCTACATTCCCAACGACGAAAGCATGGAAATGTTGGAAGAAATCGACGCCGTGTTCAAAAGCGGGCAAAGTATGCTGATTTTCCCCGAAGGCACGCGCACAGGTTGGGACGGACAGGTTAAAATGCACCGCGGCGCCGTATCGCTCGGTTTGCGCAGCGCATCAGTCATCACGCCCGTGTGCATCAAGATGACGCCGCCCAATTTCAAAAAGGGGCAACCGTGGTACAAAATCCCGCCGCAAAAAATTCATTATGAAATCACCGTCGGCGACGACATCCTGCCGGAAGAATGGCTGGCAGAAAAACCCCTGCCCATCGCCGCAAGGCGTTTAAACGAATACCTGCAAGACTATTTTACAAGGAAAACCACATGAGCAATTTAGAAAACCAAATTAAACAATTAATCATCGACAGCTTAGGTCTGGAAGACATTACCGTTGCCGACATCGGCAGCGAAGACCCGCTTTTCGGCGATGACGGCCTGGGTCTGGATTCGGTTGATGCATTGGAACTTGGTTTGGCCGTACAAAAAACCTTCGGCTTCCAGCTCGACGGCGAAAACGACAACCTGCGCGAAAACTTCGCCAACGTCAAAACACTGGCCGAGTTCGTCAAGAGCCGCCAAGCATAAGGGAGAGAGAAGATGACCGAACAAGAAGTACGCACCCTGCTGACCGATGCACTGGTTAACCTGTTTGAAATCGAACCGGAACGCATCAAACCCGAAACCAACCTCTACGAAGATTTGGAAATCGACAGCATCGACGCCATCGACCTTATCGACCACATCAAACGCGAAACCGGCCGCAAACTGCAAGCCGAAGACTTCCGCAATGTGCGTACCGTAGAAGACGTGGTTCAAGCGGTTTTGAAAGTACAACAAGATTCCTGATTTTGCTTTGAATCAGCATATTTTCAGACGGCCTTGTCAATCCGCAAGGCCGTCTGAAAATCAATCGCAACCATGAAAATATTAGGAAAACTCCTACTGACCCTTGCCAGCCTCGCCTATCCGCTCCTATGGTATTACGGCAGGGAAAACGGCGCATTTTTCTGGCTTGCAGCGGCCATGTGTGTGTTATGGCTGATACGCGCCGCCATGCCGCAAACCACGGCACAACGCATTACGGCGATTATCCTTGCCGCTTTTTTTGCGGCGGTACTGGTTTTCAGACGGCCCGACTCGATGTATTGGTATCCCGTCGCCGTCAACACGCTGATGCTTGCCGTTTTCGGCGGCAGCCTGTTTGCTAAACAAACCGTTATCGAACGCCTTGCCCGACTGCAACACCCCGACCTGCCGCCCGAAGGCGTGCGCCACACCCGGCGCGTTACGCAAATCTGGTGCGCGTTCTTTATCTTAAACGGCGCAACCGCCGCCATTTTGGCAGGCTTGCAATATTACGATTGGTGGGCGGCTTATACAGGCATTGTGTCGTATGTGTTAATGGGAATCTTATTTGCCGGAGAGTGGATTTATCGGAAATTGGTTTTGAAGGTTTAAACCATTAAAAATATTTCATCAATTAGACGAATAACCATAATGAAAAAAATCATCCTACTTACCCTGATTTCCTTCACATTTACCGCATGTTCTTCGACATCTAAAACGCCTTTATCCCCTGAAGAAAAGGCAGAAACCGAATACAAGAAAAATTATACGGAAGTTGCCAGCCACACCATCAAAACGCGCTCGGGAAACCTGACTGTCATTGACCGAATACACAATAGGTATTCTGACGATACTACAACCAGCAGCATGAATTTGATGATTATTCGGAAATCCAATACGGTAAAAGCAAGGGCTGCACAAACAGCCGTATTTACAGCAACTTTTGCATTACTGATTCTTGCCCGCAACAGCAATCATATTGGATATGAAGGCCCTGACCTGCTGGACAAACACAGCTTAAGCGGGAAGCCCATTAAACCGAATTTTGCGAATCCTGTTTTTGAACAATTCTCCCCAAGAGTTCGCAACTGGGCGGCAAAACGATCATTTAAAGGCAATAGTGCCAATAAAAAACTATTTATCCAACCAGGCCGTTTCTATTTGGTTTATGAAAAATTCAATAAACGAGACCGATTCTTTCTAAACAATGAAGTCAGCCTTTTGGTAGACGGACAAAGCGGCAAAACCGATCGCTTACTCCATTGCTTCAAAAGAAGTGAAAGCCATTCATTGGAAGAGTGGCAGGCAAATGATTACGAATTGGTACGCCAAACGACAAACAAACAATACGATGAATGCTTGGCACAAATCAAAGAAGATACCAAGGCAAATACATCGAAATTATAAAACCTTAGAACCATCATGCACCTAACCCGAATCCTATCCCCCAACCTACCCCAACACGACCTTATCGCCACCCATCCGAATTGGACGCGTGCTGATTTCAACCGTGCGGTTTTCCATCTGTCAGGCCGTCTGAAACAGGCAGGCGTGCAAACGGCCGCGTTGTGGTTTGACGATGCCGCGCTGTTTGCCTGTGCCGTGTTGGCAGTGTGGCATTCTGGCGGAAAGGTTTTATTGTTGCCCAATTTGGCGCAAGACAATTTGGAATGGGGGAAAACGGCAGAAGCGTTTTTAACGGATTCAACAGATAAAAAGCTGTCTTCAGACGGCCTGAACATTTGGCACTTGCCTGATGTATTGACTCGAACAGAATCGGAAGAGCTGAGCACCTATCCCGAAAACCATCTGATTCCCGACCATGCCGAAGCATGGCTGAAAACATCAGGCTCCAGCGGCGAAGCGCAGATTATTGTGAAAACCGCCGCGCAAATGCAGGCAGAAGCCCTGACTTTGGCAAATACGCTGCCATTTGGACAACACGGTGAAACCGTGATCGGCAGCGTCATTCCGCAGCATCTTTACGGCTTCACATTCCGCTTCGCACTCGCGCTGACAATGGGTTGGACTATGGAGCGGCAGCAGGCGGTTTATCCGGAAAACCTGCTTTCCAGCACGGCCGCACATGATAAAGTGGTTTGGATTGCCAGCCCGGCCGTACTCAACCGCTTGGGAGAAAACCGCAACTGGCAAAGTATCGGCCATAAAATTGCAGGCATTGTCTCGGCCGGCGGCGCATTGCCCGCAGCCACGGCGGATTTGCTGCAACAGGATGCCGTCCGCCCGTTTGAAGTTTATGGCAGTACCGAAACCGGCGTGATTGCCTCACGTTGCGAACGCCAAGAATGGCAGCCTTTCAATGGCGTGGAAATCGGGCAAAACGAAGAAGGCGCACTTTGGGCTTCTTCGCCTTGGTCGCCCGAACGCCGCCAAACCGCCGATTTGATCGAGCCGCAAGATGACGGTTTTCTGTTACTCGGTCGCCAAGACCGTATTATTAAATTTGAGGACAAACGCGTGTCGCTGACCCAAATCGAACACGAACTTTTACAACACCCTTGGATTGCCGACGCCCACTGCGGCCGTCATCCGCAACATCAACGCATTGCCATATGGGCGGCATTGAACGCAGACGGTATCGCTGCCTTGCGCGAGAAAGGCCGCGCTGCGGTCGCCGATACGCTCAAACACCATCTGGCCGCCACGCAGGACACCATCGCCCTGCCGCGTTACTGGCGTTTTACCGACAGCCTGCCGCGCAATGCCCAAGCAAAAATCGCTGCGGCGGATTTTCAGACGGCCTTTACCGTAGCCCAAACTTCGCCTGTTTGGTCGAAAACATCATCTGACGATGAAACCAATACCGAAACCTTCATCGGCCGCGTGCCTTTGGATTTGGTTTATTTCGGCGGCCATTTTGCCACCTTCCCGCTGGTTCCCGGCGTGGTCGAGCTGCAATGGGTGCGCAACCTGATCGCGCCCCAGCCATGGGGCAAACAGCGCATCATCCGCATCGAAAATCTAAAATATCAGCAGTTTATCCGTCCTCATGATGAAGTGTCGGTAGAGCTGAAATACGATGAAGGTAAAAACAAACTGAGCTTTAAAATCAACAACGGAGAGCATCCGTGTGCATCAGGACGGATTGTGTTTGAGGCCGTCTGAATATACCTATTAACTTTTTAGTGGAAACCAACAATATGCAACTCTTCCCCGCCCTAGAACAACGCTATTCCCACGAACACCAGTCCGCAGGCGAGGCTCAACGTCTGGCTCAAGAAATCGCTTTTGCACCGATTGTGTTCCAAGTTTCCCGCCTGATGGTAAAATTTGGCATTCTGGACCTGCTGAACGACCATCCAGACGGCCTCACTCAAGCCGAAATCGCTGAAAAAGCGAAAATCAGCAACTACGCGGCACAAGTCCTGCTGGAAGCTTCACTTTCTATCGGCACTGTCTTGACTCGCGACAACCGCTATTTCATCAGCAAGGCCGGTTGGTTTGTCCTCAAAGACAAAATGGCCCGCGTCAATATGGATTTCACGCAGGAAATCTGCTACCTAGGCATGTTTGATTTGGAAAAAACCCTGCAAACTGGCAAGCCCGAAGGCCTGAAAGTATTCGGCGACTGGCCGACCATTTACGAAGGCTTGTCTTCATTGCCAAGTATCGCGCAGGAAAAATGGTTTGCATTCGACCATTATTATTCCGACAACTCCTTCGCCGAAGCACTCAACACCGTGTTCGCCAAACCGGTTAAAAAACTGCTCGATGTCGGCGGCAATACCGGCCGCTGGGCAGAGCAATGCGTCAACCACAATGCCGAAGTCGAAGTCACCATCATGGATCTGCCGCAACAAATCGGCTTGATGCGCGAAGCGACCAAAGGCAAAAACGGAGCAGACCGTATCCACGCCCATCCGGCCAACCTGCTTGATCCTGAAATTCCGTTCCCGACCGGTTTTGACGCGATTTGGATGAGCCAATTCCTGGACTGTTTCACCGAAGAACAAGCCACCAGCATTCTTCAACGCGCCGCCGCGTCCATGAGCGAACACACCAGCCTCTACATTATGGAGCCTTTCTGGGACAGACAACGATACGAAACCGCCGCCTACTGCCTGACCATGACCAGCCTGTATTTCACTGCCATGGCCAACGGCAACAGCAAAATCTTCCATTCTGAAGACCTGATCCGTTGCGTTGAAAAAGCCGGATTGAAAGTAGCGGAAATTTCAGACGGCATCGGCCGCGGACACAGCATCTTGCGCTGCGTTAAGGCCGTCTGAACATCATCTTTTAAACCCTAAAAAGAAACCGACCCCAACAGCCATTGCAGCTATCAGGGTCGGTTTATTTTTGGGTATCCGTCTCAAAACATCAGCCGTGCAACATCCATACTGCACACACTAACGCAATCGCTACCAACAAAGCGGCAAGCAGTTGTCCCACTCCGGCCAATTTAGGCTGCTTGGCATCGATGGTTTTAAAGCCGTTAATCATCGGCGTAATCAAATCCTGTTTTTTCACAAGGCGATACAGCAAAACAGCTGCGATATGTACGCCCGCCAAAACGGCCAAAATATTAAAGAAATTGACATGGATTTTTCGTGCCAGCGTACCGGCGTGTTCGCTGACCAAATGATTCAAAAAACCGGAATTGGTAAACGTATTTTCATCGGCGGCAAATAAGCCAGTGGCCGTCTGAAAAACCAGCGCGGCCAATAAAGCGATGACCATCAGCGCACCCAAAGGATTGTGGCCGACCAATTCGTCTTCAGACATCTGGCCTTGTGTATAGCGGCGGATTTCGGAAAATGGACGCACAAATCGGCTGAATCTTGCCGTATCGCTGCCCCATATCCCCCAGCACAAGCGGAAAACCACCAACGCCAACATCAACAAACCGCCGCGTAAGTGCCATACCAGCATATCGCCGCCTCGGGTGGCGCTGTACCACATAAAACCCATCAATAACACCAAGAGCCAATGGAACAGGCGCGTAGGTGCGTCCCAAACTTTTATTTTTTGCTTCATTACCTTTTACTTTCTGATTTAAAATTAAATTTCTTATCTTGGAAGGTTACGCCATGCAGCCCATCTACACGCTTCCCGAATCGTTTCAAGCTTTTCAGACGGCCTTAGCATTTCCCGACGTATTCCGCCCCCGCGTCCAAGAGTCGCACAAAGGCACATACGGCACGCTTGCCATTATCGGCGGCGCAACGGGAATGAGCGGCGCGGTGGTTTTGGCAGCCACAGCCGCCATATATCAAGGATGCGGCAAGGTTTGGGCGGGTTTCAACCAAGCCGCGCTGCCTTTTGCCATCATTCCCGAACGCCCTGAAATCATGCTCGCCACTGCGGCCCAACTGATGGAACGCAACGATGTCAGCGCACGGGTAATCGGCTGCGGATTCGGTCTGGACGGATTATCAAAGCAGCTGCTGCCCAGAATCCTGTCGACACACCATGACCGGCCTTTATTGCTCGATGCAGATGCCTTGACACTGCTGGCCCGTTCTCCCGAATTAGCCGAATGCCTCAAATCGTACAAACATATCGTCCTGACACCCCATCCGGCCGAAGCCGCCCGCCTACTCGGTACCGATACCCAATCAGTTCAAGCCGACAGACAAAAAGCCGTAACCGAAATCAGCCAAAAATATGGCGCGACCGTCGTATTGAAAGGCCATCATACATTAGTTGCCGCAACTGACGGCATGGTCTATACCAACACCAGCGGCAATGCTGGTTTGGCCACCGCCGGCAGCGGCGATGTCTTAAGCGGTATGATCGGCAGCCTGCTGGCACAAGGCATTCCGGCATTCCAGGCCGCTTGTGCCGGCGTTTGGCTGCATGGCGCGGCAGCCGATGTCATCAAACATAGCAGCCAAATCGAAACCGGCATACTTGCCGGAGAAATCGCACCTGCCGCCCGATGGCTGCGCAATATTTTATCAAAAGAGTAATACCGCCTATATCATCAATACAAATTGCAGGCCGTCTGAAAATCAATCTCTATTTTCAGACGGCCTGGTTTATTTTTAAGTCATTTTGCAAATTAAGGTTAAGACGTGTATCCTTGACTTCCCTTAAAAACAACTTCACAACATATTATCATGAGTATCCTCAATAAAATCAGCAACTTTATTGGAAAAACATTTTCCCTTTGGGCGGCGCTCTTTGCCGGTATCGCTTTTTTCGCACCCGACACCTTCAAATGGGTCGGCCCTTACATTCCTTGGCTTCTGGGCATCATCATGTTCGGTATGGGCTTGACGCTCAAACCTTCCGACTTCGATATTTTGTTCAAACGCCCCAAAGCCGTCATCATCGGCGTGATTGCACAATTCGCCATCATGCCGGCAACCGCCTATCTGCTGGCCAAGCTGTTGAACCTGCCTGCCGAAATCGCAGTCGGTGTGATTTTGGTCGGCTGCTGCCCTGGCGGTACGGCTTCCAATGTAATGACTTATCTCGCGCGCGGCAATGTGGCTTTGTCGGTTGCCGTTACATCGGTTTCCACCCTGATTTCCCCATTGCTGACCCCCGCCATCTTCCTGATGCTTGCCGGTGAAATGCTGGAAATCCAAGCGGGCAGTATGTTGATGTCCATCGTCAAAATGGTTTTATTCCCCATCGTTTTGGGCTTGATTGTCCATAAAGTCTTGGGCAACAAAACTGAAAAACTGACCGACGCGCTGCCGCTGGTTTCCGTTGCCGCCATCGTGCTGATTATCGGCGCGGTTGTCGGTGCCAGCAAAGGCAAGATTATTGAAAGCGGCCTGCTGATTTTCGCGGTTGTCGTACTCCACAACGGCATCGGCTATCTGCTCGGCTTCTTTGCCGCCAAATGGACCGGCCTGCCTTATGATGCACAAAAAACGCTGGCCATCGAAGTCGGTATGCAAAACTCGGGCTTAGGCGCCGCGCTTGCCGCCGCACACTTTGCCGCCGCGCCGGTCGTTGCCGTTCCCAGCGCATTGTTCAGCGTGTGGCACAATATCTCCGGCTCACTTCTGGCAACTTATTGGGCAGCCAAAGCCGATAAAAATAAAGAATCCTAATCGCCTTTAATCATCAGGCCGTCTGAACAGGCATAAACGAAATCAACAATTTCTGCCTAAGCTGTTCAGACGGCCTTTATTTTAAAATCAAGCAGGATTATTGTTTGGCTGCTTCGATTTGGATATTGATGTTTACTTTTTTGCTCATGCCGGCACTTACCAGATAATCCAAGCCCCATTTGGTACGGTCGATGGTGGTGCTGAAGTCGCCGCCGCAAACTTCTGCTTTTAACATCGGGCTTTGGTAGCAGTTGAATTTGTCGGCTTTGAGTTTCACCGGCGCAGTTTTGCCGTTCATGGTCAGATTACCGTCAACGGAAAGTAGTTTTTTGCCGTTGAAATTGAATTTGGTGGAAACAAAACGGATTTCAGGGTATTTGTCCGCGTTGAAAATATCGGCAGATTTCAAGTGTTGGGTAAAGTGTTCAGAACCGGTTTGCAGTTTGGACAAAGGCAATACGATATCGATAGAGCCTTGGCGTTTGGCGCGGTCAAATTCCAAATTTCCGGTCAAACCATAAATACCGCCGACGTTGGTGCTGGTGTTGAAATGGTCGATGGCAAAGCGGGCATTGGCATGAAATTCGTCCACTTTATAAACAGCGGCGGACGCAGCGGAAGCCAACATGGCCGAACACAATGCAAACATGATTTTTTTCATCGTCTTATCCTTAAAAGTGTGAGAAGTTCCCTATCATATCACTTTTTGATGCCAACATCTTTTGCAACTGAGAAAGACAGTGTTTTATCCTAAGAAAACTTCAGGCCGTCTGAAAGAATGAGCAGCAAATTCAGGTGAAGCAAACACAGTTTAGTTTTATTACAAAATAGCGTGCTTCATCGCTCGTAATTGGTATAAAATACCGAGTTATTTCTACAACGGGCCGCCAAACTACCAGCCTATTTCAGACGGCCTCAGCATAAAACAAAGGAACAAAAATGCCTGAATACCGCTCCAAAACCTCTACCCACGGCCGCAATATGGCAGGCGCGCGCGCATTATGGCGTGCGACCGGCGTCATGGAAACCGACTTCGGCAAACCGATTATCGCCATTGCCAACTCCTTCACCCAATTCGTCCCAGGCCATGTGCACCTGCACAATATGGGTCAACTGGTTGCCCGTGAAATTGAAAAAGCCGGCGGCATTGCTAAAGAATTCAACACCATCGCCATTGACGACGGTATCGCCATGGGCCACAGCGGTATGCTCTACTCCCTGCCCAGCCGCGATCTGATTGCCGACTCCATCGAATACATGGTCAACGCCCACTGCGCCGACGCGCTGGTCTGCATTTCCAACTGCGACAAAATCACCCCGGGTATGCTGATTGCCGCCATGCGCCTGAACATTCCGACCATCTTCGTTTCCGGCGGCCCGATGGAAGCCGGTAAAGTTATCGGCGTGGCCAATATTCAGCCCGAACGCCGTTTGGACTTGATTGATGCCATGATCGAATCGGCAGACGACAATATCAGCGACAAACAAGTCGAAGAAGTCGAGCAAAACGCCTGTCCGACTTGCGGCTCCTGCTCCGGCATGTTTACCGCCAACTCCATGAACTGCCTGACCGAAGCGCTCGGCCTTTCCCTGCCGGGCAACGGTTCTTATCTGGCTACCCACGCAGGCCGCAAAGAATTGTTCCTCGAAGCCGGCCGCATGATTGTCGAAATCACCAAACGCTATTACGAGCAAGACGACGAAACCGTGCTGCCGCGCAGCATCGCCACCAAAAAAGCGTTTGAAAACGCCATGACGATGGACATCGCCATGGGCGGTTCCACCAACACCATCCTGCATTTGCTCGCCGTTGCCAACGAAGCGGGCGTGGATTTCAAAATGGCCGACATCGACCGCTTAAGCCGCGTCGTCCCCTGCATCTGCAAAACCGCGCCAAACAACCATGACTACTACATGGAAGACGTGCACCGCGCAGGCGGCATCTTCGCCATCCTGAAAGAATTGGACAAAGCGGGCAAACTGCACACCGACGTGTACACCATCCACGCACCGACGCTGAAAGACGCGATTGAAAAATGGGACGTGACCAACCCTGAAAACACCCACGCCATCGAGCGTTTCAAAGCGGCTCCCGGCGGCGTGCGCACCACTCAGGCGTTCTCGCAAAACCGTATGTGGAAAACCCTCGACCTCGACCGAGAAAAAGGCTGTATCCGCGATGTCGAACATGCCTACTCGCAAGACGGCGGTTTGGCAGTATTGTTCGGTAATATCGCCGAGCGCGGTTGCGTGGTAAAAACCGCAGGCGTGGACGAGAGCATCCTCAAATTTACCGGCCGCGCCCGCGTATTTGAAAGCCAAGAAGACGCAGTCGAAGGCATTTTGGGCAACCAAATCGTCGCCGGCGACATCGTTATCATCCGCTACGAAGGCCCTAAAGGCGGCCCGGGCATGCAAGAAATGCTGTACCCGACTTCTTACCTGAAATCCAAAGGTTTGGGCAAAGAATGCGCCCTTCTGACCGACGGCCGCTTCTCCGGCGGTACTTCCGGCCTGTCCATCGGCCACGCTTCGCCTGAAGCGGCAGAAGGCGGCGCCATTGGTTTGGTACACGAAGGCGACACCATCGAAATCGACATTCCAAACCGCAGCATCCACCTTGTCATTTCCGATGAAGAGCTTGCCGCACGCCGTGCCGAAATGGAAGCACGCGGCAGCAAAGCGTGGAAACCGGAAAACCGCGACCGCTACGTCTCCGCAGCCCTGCGTGCCTACGGCGCGATGGCGACTTCCGCCGACAAAGGCGCAGTACGCGACGTATCGCAAATCGAACGTTAATTAACCTGACTTTAAGGCCGTCTGAACGCTTTCAAGTGCTTCAGACGGCCTTCATTCAAACGGACCAATATGGACAAATTCATTTTAGCGATGATCGGCATGGCCATTGCCCTACTGATTATTATTGGCGGCGGGTTTGTCGCTGTCGAATATTTCAAATCCCACCCTGAAGCATTCCAAGTCAAACCGCCATCAAAATAATCATGTAGCGGCATGAGTTTCAAGGGGAAAGAGCCACAGCTCAAGGCCGTCCGAACGCAGCATATATAATGAAACATATTCTTTACTGGCTGGGCGGTTTTGCTGTCGCCCTCGGCATATTCCAATACTACGAAACCCATCGCTATTCCGAAGACCAGCTCATCTACGCCCAACCGCCGCAAAATCGTACTGCCATTGCCGATTTTGACGCCTTGGCGTATTTAAACTTCCTCCGCGCTTCAGCCAATCTGCCCACACTGGCGCACTCGGCCACACTCGAACGCGCCGCACGCAATCATGCCCGCTATCTACTGCAAAACCCTGACGACGGACATGACGAACACAATACACGCAATCCCTTTTACACGGGCCCACGCCCATCAGACCGCACGCGCAAAGCCGGTTATGCCTATAAAGGCGTGCATGAAAACGTCAGTACCGGCCAACATCCGCCAAACGAAAAAATCAACGACCACCTACCTGCCCAACATCAGCTGGACAACCTGATGACAGCGATTTACCACCGTTTCTCCTTGCTCGATCAAAATATCGACGAGGCCGGTGCAGCATTTGAATCGCAAGGCAAACAAATCGCGCTGAATATCAATCAGGGCGACAGCAGATTCAACAGCCTCTGCCAAAAAAACCGCCCCCTGTCCGACCTCAGCCGTTCGTTTTATCAAGATGCCTGTCATGGTCATGCCATTGTTTATGCGGACGAAATTTCCAACCGCAAATTCCGGCCTTACATCACCTATCCGCAAGGCAATTTCGCTTCGCCGGTTTTCCATGGCGAGCGTCCTGATCCTATGCCGCATTATGAAATGACCGGCAATCCGGTCAGCATCGCGTTCTCAGAACAATCGCCCCCGGTCAAAATGCGTTCGTTCAAACTGTATCAGGACACAAAAGAAATCAGAGACGTCAAAATCTTAGATAAAGATAATGACCCAAACCACCTCCTGACCGACCGCCAATTTGCGCTGTTTCCTTTACAGCCCTTGGAATACGACACCGAATACCGTGCCGTGTTCGAATACCGTCAAAACGGAAAAAACAGAACGGCCGAATGGACATTCAGCACGCAAAAACCCGATTATCCTTATTTCATCGTCAAAGGCGGCGAAACGCTGGCCATCGAATCCGGACAAAAATATTTTATCCATTGGCAGGATTTTTGGTGCTTGAAGCAATGCGAACGCTACAACTACCGCATGAACCGCGACACCCAACTCGACATCATCGAGCGGCAGGCCGGCGGCATCATTATCCGTGTCAACGGAAGCAAAGGCAGCAGCATCCGCTTAATGCCCGAAGGCGAAGACAGGCGCGCCATTACACTTTATTTATGGAAATAAAGCCGTTTTCAGACGGCATGAAGCACCAAAAAACTGATAAAATACCGCCTCACCACCCTACGGCAAGCCATCCAATATGACCAAACATCCGCAAACAGCAGCCAATACCCGCTATGCCTTTGCCAGCATTGCCGCCATGTTGGCCGCATTTTTACTGTTCGTTGCCGTGATGTTGCTGCCCTTAGGGCTGACGGCGGACACACAAGTGGGCCTGATACGGTTTTCACTCTACGCAATCGTGCTGTTTGCTGTACTTGGCGGTATTTTTTCTGTACGCGTTGCCTATTTGCGTAAAAAGAACGGAGCATGACATGACCCAAGCCGATAAAATTCCACAAGAAATCCGCCTCCAAAAAGAACGGCGCGTACTGACTTTGGTCTATGTTGACGGTGCCAAGAGCCTTCCTGCCGAATACCTGCGCGTGTACTCGCCCAGCGCGGAAGTGCGCGGACACGGCCCCGGTCAGGATGTTTTGCAAACAGGCAAAGCCGAAGTCAGCATTACCGATTTAGACCCCGTCGGTCAATACGCATTGAAAATTACTTTTTCAGACGGCCACGACAGCGGCCTTTACGATTGGGACTATCTCTACCGACTGGCGCACAATCAAGACGCGCTTTGGCAAGACTATCTCGACCGCCTCGAAAAAGCCGGCGCGTCCAGAATGCCAAGTGCAGAAGATTTAAAACACAAACACACACATTCCTGCGGTAGCGGCGGTTGCGGCGGAAAGGCCGTCTGAAAAAAGGCAAGACCGTAAGCTTGAATGACGGAAGGACCATTGACGGCAAAGCGTTCCTCTCCCCGCCCAAAAAAAGACGGGTAGTGGCTATCTTCGGCGATACCAAAGCCTGTCCGCGTGCAGCATGCTCCGTACAAAACGCAGACGTTTTGGTGTATAACCTTTTCCGCAGGCGATGAAGAGACAGTGGAACGAGTATTCCATTCGACCGTAGCCGATACAGCCAAGCTGGCTTTACAGGCCAATGTGAAACAACTTTACCTGACCCACATCAGCGCACGTTATACCGAAGAAGAACAACGCCTGATGCTGGAGCGGCAGGCACAAACTATATTTCCCGCGTCGAAAGTGGTTGGCGATTTCGACGTATTCGATACCTGAATCCGTATTATTTTAAGAAGGCAGACACTATGAGCGACCACAAAACCCATTTCGGCTTCACTACCGTTGACGAAGACGAAAAAGCAGGCAAAGTTGCCGAAGTCTTCCACTCCGTGGCAAAAAACTACGACATTATGAATGACGTAATGTCCGGCGGTCTGCACCGTGTTTGGAAACATTTCACCATCAATACCGCCCGCCTGAAAAAAGGCGACAAAGTATTGGACATCGCCGGCGGTACAGGTGATTTGTCCCGAGGCTGGGCGAAACGTGTGGGCAAAGAAGGCGAAGTTTGGCTGACAGACATCAACTCCTCCATGCTGACCGTCGGCCGCGACCGCCTGCTTAACGAAGGCATGATTCTGCCCGTATCGTTGGCAGACGCTGAAAAATTGCCGTTCCCCGACAACTATTTCAATCTGGTTTCCGTCGCATTCGGCCTGCGCAACATGACGCACAAAGATGCCGCGCTGAAAGAAATGTACCGCGTATTGAAACCGGGCGGCACCCTGCTGGTGTTGGAATTCTCCAAAGTGTACAAACCTTTGGAAGGCGTGTACGACCTCTACTCTTTCAAACTGTTGCCGATTATGGGCAAACTGATTGCCAAAGATGCCGACAGCTACCAATACCTCGCCGAGTCCATCCGTATGCACCCCGACCAAGAAACTTTGAAGCAAATGATGCTGGATGCAGGCTTCGACAGCGTGGATTACCACAACATGAGCGCAGGCATCGTTGCCCTGCATAAAGGCGTGAAATTCTAAGGCCGTCTGAAACAAACACAAAGGGCGTGATTGATAGACACGCCCTTTGTTTTTTTCAAACCTTATTCAAGCCAGTCTGACACAAACCAAAGGCCGCCTGAACAGCCGTAAAACGAAATCAAGGATTTCGGTTACACCATTCAGACGGCCTGAATATGATTCAAATCAGCTTATTTTCCTGCTTTCACGCTTTGCCATTGGCGGACCATAAATTTCAACGCCGCAGGTTGAATAGGCACCATGATAAAGCTGTTTTTCAAATCTTCATCAGTCGGGAAAATCGTATTGTCGTTTCTAAACTCTTCATCCATCAGCTCCTGAGCTGGTTTGCTGGACGGCGCATAAGTAACAAAATTGCCGTTTTTCGCCGCAACTTCAGGATCTAAGAAATCATTGATATACGCATGGGCATTGGCCACGTGTTTGGCATCTTTCGGAATCACAAACGAATCCACCCAAATTCCCACGCCTTCTTTCGGCATCATCACACGGATTTTTTCCTTGCCGCCCGCTTCTTCGGCACGACGTTTGGCAATGTTCAAATCGCCGCCAAAACCAATTGTTACGCAAGTATCGCCGCGCGCCAAATCATCGATAAAACCGGACGAGGTAAAACGCTTGATGTACGGACGGTTTTTCTTCAAGACTTCCGTAGCCGCCTTAATATCCACCGTTTCACTGCTGTTTGGATTTTTACCCATATAATTCAATACCATAGGATAAATCTCTGCCGCGCTGTCCAAATAGCTGATGCCGCATTGCTTGAGTTTGGACGTGTATTCGGGGTTAAACACCAAATCCCATTGATTGTCCGGCAGTTTGTCCGTACCCAAAGCCTTTTTCACACGCTCGGTATTGATGGCGAAAGTGTTAGTCCCCCAATAAAACGGAACGGCATATTCGTGGTTCGGATCAACGCCTTCCATCAGCTTCATCAACTGAGGATTCAAGTTTTTATAGTTGGGAATCAGGGATTTGTCGATTTTCTGATACGCACCTGCCTTAATCTGCCTACCGACAAACGCATTGGATGGACCCACGATGTCGTAACCCGACTTGCCGGTCAACACCTTGCTCTCCAGCGTTTCATCGCTGTCATATACATCATAAGTTACTGAGATACCGTGTTTTTTCTCAAACGCGGCAACCGTCTCGGGATCGACATATTCCGACCAGTTGTAAATGCTCAATACCTTTTGATTATCGGTTTGCGCCGCCTTGTCGGCAGAAGTTTTGTCCGAGCCGCCGCAGCCGGCCAATGCCAGCGCAGTCAGTACGATGAGGGGCAGATGTTTGGCCATTATCATTCCTTGCGTATCCGGTTGAAAAGAGAAAGGCATTATAAAGCAGGCAAGCCGGGGCGGATAGGCTTCATTGCTAAAAGATATCGACCCGCTTGAAGCCGTCTGAAAGACAGCTTGCCGCCAACTTAAAACCTTTCTGCCGATAGCTTGAAATATGGTTTTGCGGTAAGATAACGCCCATTCGTTTTTAATCTCAACGTGCCGTCCGGGCCGTCTGAAATCTTTGTACAAAATTTTATCGAGACATTATGAAAACCACCGAACTACGCCAAAAATTCCTGAAATTTTTCGAATCTAAAGGCCACACCATCGTCCGCTCCTCCTCGCTCGTGCCACACGACGACCCGACCCTGCTGTTTACCAACGCAGGTATGAACCAATTTAAAGACGTATTCCTCGGCTTTGACAAACGCCCCTACAACCGCGCCACTACCGCGCAAAAATGCGTACGTGCAGGCGGCAAACACAACGACTTGGAAAACGTAGGCTACACCGCCCGTCACCACACCTTCTTTGAAATGATGGGCAACTTCTCCTTCGGCGACTACTTCAAACGCGATGCCATCCACTTCGCTTGGGAATTCCTGACTTCCCCCGAATGGTTGAACATCCCTAAAGACAAACTGTTGGCAACCGTTTACGCAGAAGACGACGAAGCCTACAACATCTGGTTGAACGAAATCGGTATGCCTGCCGAACGCATCGTCCGCATCGGCGACAACAAAGGTGCGAAATACGCATCCGACAACTTCTGGCAAATGGGCGACACCGGCCCTTGCGGCCCTTGCTCCGAAATTTTCTACGACCACGGCGAAGAAATCTGGGGCGGCATTCCGGGCAGCCCTGAAGAAGACGGCGACCGCTGGATTGAAATTTGGAACTGCGTATTTATGCAGTTCAACCGCGACGAACAAGGCAATATGAATCCGCTGCCTAAGCCTTCCGTCGATACCGGCATGGGCTTGGAGCGCATGGCCGCCGTCATGCAGCATGTTCACAGCAACTACGAAATCGACTTGTTCCAAGACCTGCTCAAAGCCGTTGCCCGCGAAACCGGCGCAGCTTTCAGCATGGAAGAACCCAGCCTGAAAGTCATCGCCGACCACATCCGATCCTGCTCCTTCCTGATTGCAGACGGTGTCTTGCCTTCCAACGAAGGCCGCGGCTACGTATTGCGCCGCATCATCCGCCGCGCCGTGCGCCACGGTTACAAACTAGGCCAGAAACAGGCGTTTTTCTACAAACTCGTGCCCGATTTGGTGAAAGAAATGGGCGCCGCGTATCCTGAGTTGAAAGAGAAACAGACACAGATTATGGAAGCCTTGCGCGCGGAAGAAAGCCGCTTCGGCGAAACGCTGGAAAAAGGCATGGGCTTGTTCAACCAAGTGCTCAACGGCATGAAATTCCTGAAACTGGAAAGCTTGTTGCCGCAAGACGGTGTAGGCAAACCTCTGACATTGAAAACCGCAGATGGTGTGGAATTTACCGCCGCTTCCCGTGTTGCTCCGAGCAAAAAGCAAATCGTTATCCGTCCTCGAGTTTCAGGCAGCCTGAACGAAGGCATGTATATCGATTTGCAGGCTGCTTTGGAAACCGCCCATATTCCCGACGCGAAAAAACCGTTTGCCGAAGCCTTGAATACCTACTTGATGGACAACATCGCCAACAGCAAACTCGTTATCGGCGGCGAACACATCTTCAAACTCTACGACACCTACGGTTTCCCCTACGACCTAACCGCCGACATGGCGCGCGAACTGGGCATCGAACTGGACGAAGCAGGCTTCGAGCGTGAGATGGAAGCCCAACGCACACGCGCACGCGCCGCACAAAGCTTCAAAGCCAACGCTCAACTGCCTTACGAAGGTCAGGACACCGAGTTTAAAGGTTATAGCGAACGCCAAACCGAATCCAAAGTCCTCGCCCTCTACAAAAACGGCGAGCAAGTCAACGAATTGAACGAAGGCGACGAAGGTGCCGTCGTTATCGACTTTACCCCGTTCTATGCAGAATCCGGCGGCCAAGTCGGCGACGTCGGCTATATCTTCGCAGGCGAAAACCGCTTTGAAGTACGCGATACCCAAAAAATCAAAGCGGCCGTATTCGGCCAATTCGGCGTACAGACTTCAGGCCGTCTGAAAGTCGGCGACAGCGTTACCGCCAAAGTGGATGACGAAATCCGCAATGCCAATATGCGCAACCACAGCGCGACCCACTTGATGCACAAAGCCCTGCGCGACGTATTGGGCGAACACGTTGAACAAAAAGGCTCTTTGGTTACCGCCGAATCCACCCGTTTCGACATTTCCCATCCTCAAGCGGTCACTGCCGAAGAAATCGCCGAAGTAGAACGCCGAGTCAACGAAGCCATTTTGGCCAACGTTGCCGTCAACGCAGCCATTATGAGCATGGAAGATGCCCAAAAAACCGGCGCGATGATGCTCTTCGGCGAAAAATACGGCGACGAAGTACGCGTACTGCAAATGGGCGGTTTCTCTACCGAATTGTGCGGCGGTACACACGTTTCACGCACCGGCGACATCGGCCTCTTCAAAATTATCAGCGAAGGCGGTATTGCCGCAGGCGTGCGCCGTATCGAAGCCATCACCGGCCTGAACGCACTCAAATGGGCGCAAGAACAAGAGCGTTTGGTGAAAGACATTATTGCCGAAACCAAAGCCCAAACCGAAAAAGACGTACTGGCGAAAATCCAAGCAGGCGCAACACACGCCAAAGCATTGGAAAAAGAATTGGCACGCGCCAAAGCCGAACTCGCCGTCCATGCAGGCGCCAAACTCTTGGACGATGCAAAAGACTTGGGTTCAGCCAAACTCGTTGCCGCACAAATCGAAGCCGATGCCGCCGCCCTGCGCGAAATCGTGACCGACTTGACCGGCAAATCAGAACAAGCCATCGTATTGCTCGCCGCAGTCAACGACGGCAAAGTCTCCCTATGCGCCGGCGTATCCAAACCGTTGACTGCTAAAGTCAAAGCAGGCGATCTGGTTAAATTTGCAGCCGAACAAGTCGGCGGCAAAGGCGGCGGCCGTCCTGACTTGGCGCAAGCCGGCGGCACAGATGCCGACAAATTGCCTGAAATGCTGGTAAGCATTGAAAATTGGGTAAGTGAAAAACTGGCTTAATTGTTGATTAAATGCTGTAATCAAAAGGCCGTCTGAATTTCAGACGGCCTTTCTGTTTTCATTTCAAGCTAATATTTAAGCTTTTTATTCAATCATCTAACAATCAATCTTTCTCAACCGTAAAAAACAGTTCTTCCTGTTTCAAAGCATTACCGTCTGCATCGGTTAATGCTGCTTCTGCGGCGGAAAACTTGATAACGGCGAGGCTGAGGCTGCCTTGCTCTGTGAGTGCAGTATTAAGAATAACGCCTGCTTCTTCCTCGCCGACTTTGATGGCAATACCGGCGGCTTCTAAAGAATCGCCGCTTAATACGGCCAGACCGCGTTTGACTTGGCCTCGGTATTGGGCGCGGGCGATAATTTCTTGGCCGGGGTAGCAGCCTTTACGGAAATGGACTGCGCCGATGATGTGTTGGTTGAGCATTTGGGCAACAGCCGCTTCTTTGGTTGAGGCGCAAATCCACGGATAGCCGCTGCGGATTTCATGCAGGTTCCATGCGTTTTCGGCTCCTGCCTTATATTCGGCTGCGTTTTCGGCTACTGAAATTTTCAGACGACCTGTGTGCGGCAAGGCAATTTCTACGGTGTTTTCTTGAATTTGGGCTGAAAAAGACAGTTGCGGTTCGGTAGCAGGATGAGGTTCTGCATTGTCTGCCAACTCGCCGCTTACTGCTAAATCAGGCATCAGCTCGAAGACGACTTTTGCACGCAAGACAAACATTCTCAGGCGTTTGACGATGGCTTCGGTCAAATCTTGAGCCATGACCAACAGTAAATCTTCTCCGCGATTGACGACCAACATATTCGCCAACACGCGGCCTTTAGGCGTATTGTATGTGGCGTAACATGCCTGACCGGAAGCTAAATTATTAATATCGTTGGATAATTGGCCATGAAGAAATGAAGCTCTGTCTTCACCGCTGACGCGGACAACGCCGAAAAAAGGCAGGCGGGTTTGCATAATCGACTCCTTAAATAGTAGATGCTGAATTATCGCCCAAATTGCCTCTTATTATCAAATAAATAAATTCAGGCCGTCTGAATGTTTCAGACGGCCTGTTGTTTGGATTCAAGCAATCAAAATTATTTGATGCTGACTTTGCGGATAATCACGGCTTCGGTCGGTACATCTTGATGGAAACCGCGTGTCGCCGTTTTCACTTTGCTGATTTTACGGACAACGTCCATGCCGGAAGTAACTTTACCGAAAACGGCATAGCCGTAGCCTTGAGGGGTTTTGCTTTTGAAATTCAAAAAGTCGTTGTCGGCCGTATTGATAAAGAACTGACTGGTTGCGGAATTCGGATCGCCGGTGCGCGCCATGGCGATGGTGCCGACGTTATTTTTCAAGCCGTTGTCTGCTTCGTTGTTGATGGCTTTATCGGTGGATTTTTGAACCATTTTCTCAGTAAATCCGCCGCCTTGTATCATAAAATTGTCGATAACGCGGTGGAAAATCGTGTTGTCGTAAAAACCTTTTTTGGCGTAATTGACAAAGTTTGCCACGGTTTTCGGCGCTTTGACTTCATCCAACTCCAGTTGGATGTTGCCCATATTGGTTTCAATCACGGCATGGGTAACCGCTTGCGCTTGCACGGAGAGTGACAGTGCGAGGGCGCACAGGGTCAGTTTGATGGATTTTTTCATATGTCTTCTCGAATGATGTATTGTGAAAATGGAATATTAACCTTGTTTCGCGTGAAATCCATAAAAAACATGTAAGATTTTTCAAGCAAAAAACATAAGGCAATCAAATCAGGCCGTCTGAAAAGGGATAAAAAACAAATTTCTGCTTTTTATCATTCCCTTTCAGACGGCCTGCTATTACGGTCAAACCGAAATCAGATTAGAAATCCAATTCCGCTTTCAGCCAATAAGTACGCGGCATACCGACAACGGCGAAGCTGCGGTCGTATTGGCCGCGCTGTACCTGCCAGTAGTTTTTGTTGAACAGGTTTTCCACTGAGCTGCTGACGGTCAAAGTATTTTTGCCGAGCTTGGTTTTGTAGCGCGCGCCTACGTCAACCAAGGTATAGGACGGGAAAGCGTATTGTTTTTGCGTGTCTTGGTAAGACTTGCCGAAATACGAAACATTGCCGTTCAAGGTCAAGCCTTTGGCAAACGGGGTATCCCATTCAACGCCCGCTTTGGCAATCACGCGCGGATTGGCAACTTGTACGCCGTTAACGAGATTGTCGGCTGCGTTCGGATAATTTTTCACGGTTGATTGCAGATACATCAAACCAAAACTTGGGCGCAAGGTATTGTTCAACAGGTTAGCATAGGTGTTGAACTCAATACCGCGATTACGTTCCATGCCTTGCTCGTCGCCGGCCGCGCCGCCAATAGCTTTGTATGCAGCAAAATCAGTGCCCTTGGCAGTATTACCGCGCCAGTAGCCCGGACGTTTGATTTGGAACGCGTTCAACGTGGTTACGAAATTGCCCCAGTTTTTGCGCACACCGACTTCAAACTGACGGCTGACACGAGGTTTGGACATCGTAGTTTCGCCGGAATCATCGGTTTTGATGTCGGCAGGCTCCAAGTCTTCCATGTAGTTGCCGTAGACGACTAAATCAGGTTGCGGCACCCACGCGGCCATAAACATAGGGCTAAAACGTTTGGCATCGCCACTTTGACCTGCTTTTTTATCGGTATATTCAACCGCTTGGAAACGACCTCCCAAAGTCAGACGGTATTTGTTGTCGGCAAAGCCCAAGGTGTCGGACAAAGCTAGGCTGTTAACTTTGATATTGGCATCCAGGTTTGCTGAGCTTTCCCAGTCTGTCGCGTAATTAGGGACAAAAGAAGCCAGTTGATTGTTAATATTGCCGTTTGCATCAACCTCAACGCGGCTTTTGCCCGCAGCCGAACCACGGACAGTCGCACGCTGACGAATGATACGGTCAAAAGCAGTACTCCAGTTATGCGTTACCGGGCCGGTTTCAAATTCGCCGCGCGCGGATAAATTCATACTCAAAGTACGGAAATATTGGTCGGTCAGGCGTGCCGTACCTGTGTGGTATTGGTTGGCACTTGAGCAGGTTGCGGTTTGGCTGCTTGCGCCTTTTTTACCGCAGATGGTCGGAGAAATCAGCGTGCCGTAATAACGCGCCTTGTTGTAACCGATACCGCCGGTAATTTGCGCATTTTCAAACGCATCCCATTCGAAAGTCAGCATATTGGTTTGACCGACGGTATTTTGCCAGTTCCAGCTTGGCAACAGATTTGTTTTGCCATCCGGTGCATCGAACAAACGACCATCAGCGTTTTGGATGTCCTGCATACGTGCACGGCCGCCGTTGGTTTTGCGTTTCGCGTAGATGGAATCGAACGCCACGCGCAGTTTTTCGCCGCGATAGTCGGCATTTAAGGCAAATTCTTTGTTGTCTTCGCTGTAGCCGTGGCGCGGGGTGTCGCCGTGGCGCAGTTTGCCGTTGGCACGTACGCCGAATTCTTTGTTTTCGCCGAAGCGTTGACCCAAGTCGAACGTACCTTGGGCGCGATTGTTGCTGAACCAGCCCAAACCGATTTTGCGGTTGCCTTCGTCGGCGGCTTTTTTGGTTTCGATATTGACGGAACCGGATACCGCGCCTTCAGGGTCCATGCCGTTTACGGCGGTGGACGCACCTTTAATCAGTTGCGCGGAGCCGACTTGCACGCTGGCCGTACCTTGTGTGCCATACATACCGGCCAAACCGTTGACGCTGAATTGGCGCGCATCAAGTTGGTAACCGCGGAAGTACAGACCGGTCAGCGTATTGCTTTCGCCGCCAAACTGCCAAGTCGAAGCGTCTTTTTTCGCTACGGCATCTACCAAAGTACGCGCTTCGGTATTATTGAGGGCTTTTTCGTCGTAATTGACCACGGTAATCGGAGCGGTAAAGGCATTGGCTTTACCCAATACGCCCAAATTCACACGATCGCGCATATCGCCATCGCTGGCAATAGAATACGAGCGTGCGGCCTTCACGCGTTTGGCGTCGGCGTGGACTTTGACTTCCTGCACTTCTGCATGGGCTTCGGGAGCAGGGGTGGCTTCATCGGCGGCGTAGGCGAATGCGCTTGCAACCACAAGCGGCATCAGGGCTAATTTGCTGTTCATAAATTAATTCCTTCTGAATTGAAATATTAATAATTCTTATATCGGGTAAAAAATTATAAAGTAATTTAGCTTTGCGATTATATTTGATAAGATTCCTACTTTCCACAAAAACAAATAAGAACTGTTTGTAAATACAAAAATACAACAGTTTGAAAAACTATTTTTATAGTGATCATAATTCCATAAATTTGCCGTCCTTTCAGACGGCCTTTACGACCCTTTCAGAGAATACATCCATGCAAAAATGGCAAACCGAGCTTTATTCCTCACCGTCTTGGCTGGTGCAGACCTTGTTGATGGTCGCCGCAGCTTCGGCGGTGATTCTGTTTTTTGCACGCAACACGCGCTTCGGGCGCGAGTTTAGCTATATCCTGCGCCTTTGCCTGACGCCGAAAAGTGCAGTTAAAGTATTGCTGCTGATTACGGCGATGATTACGCTGCTGTTAACCGAAGTGCGGTTGAATGTGTTGAGCACCTTTATGTCCAAAGGGCTTTACGACTCGATGCAGGATTTAAATGCCTCCGCGTTTTGGATGTTTGCGGCGATGAATGCGGGCGTGGTGTTAATACGGGCGTTTAACAACGTCGTCAACGACTTTCTCGATCAAGGCTTGGCGATTAAATGGTCGGAGCGGCTCAATGAAGTTTTGACTTCGCGCTGGCTTGCCGACAAAAACTACTACCGCCTGCAAATGCGCCGTCATGCGCCGGACAATATCGACCAGCGTATCCAACAGGACGCGCAGGAATTCATTGCTTCGACCATCGAATTTGTGCGCGGCATGGTCAATTCAGTCGTTACCTCGCTGGAATTTGCCGTTGTTTTGTGGGGCTTGGCGGGCATCCTGACCGTGTTCGGCTTTGATATTCCGCACGGCATCGTTTGGTTTGTCTATATGTTTGTAATTTTGGCGACCTTTATCGCCATGTGGATAGGCAACCCTTTGATTCGTTTTAATTATGAAAACGAAAAACTCAACGGCGACTACCGTTATTCCCTTGTCCGCGTGCGCGACCACGCCGAAAGCGTGGCGTTTTACAGCGGCGAAAAACACGAACACGACCAGCTTTCCGACCGTTTTAAAGCCATTATCCGCAACCGTTGGCGCATTGCGCGACAAAGCGTTTGCCTGAGCGGCTTTAACGATATGTTCACTAACGGCATCAAACTCTTCCCCATTATTTTGCAAGCTCCGCGCCTGTTTGCCGGACAAATCAAAATCGGCGACATCCAGCAGACCGTCCAAGCCTTTGCACGACTGCAAAACGCGCTGTCTTTCTTCCGGATGTTCTACAACAAATTCACCGCCTACCGCGCCCGACTGGAGCGTCTGTACGGCTTTTTGCTGAGTACGGAAGAAAAACACACCGCACGACAACCCGACCTGACCGAAGTTTCAGACGGCCTGATCTTAGAAAACGTTGCCCTATACCGCCACAACGGCGAAGTTTTATTAGACGGCATCAATATCAACCTCAAAAGCGGCAATTCCCTACTGATACGCGGCCCGAGCGGTTGCGGCAAAACTTCGTTGCTGCGTGCACTGGCTGGACTTTGGCCTTTCGGCAGCAGCGGTAAAGTCAGCCATCCGCCGCATCAAAACATCCTATTCCTGCCGCAACGCCCCTACACAGCACAAGGCAGCCTGCGCGATGCGATTTGTTACCCCGACATTGACCATCATCACCCCGAGTTAGCCGAAGCCATGAATACCTGCCGCCTAGGTTATCTCGTTGATAAATTGGACAAAACCGACGACTGGCAACACAAACTCTCCCCCGGCGAACTGCAACGCGTCGCCTTCGTCCGCGCCCTGCTCTCGCAGCCCAAAGTCATCCTGCTCGACGAAGCCACTGCCGCCTTGGACGAACCGACCGAAGCTATGCTCTACCGTGCCTTAAAGCAAAAACTGCCCGACAGCATCATCATCAGCATCGGCCACCGCAGCACACTCAACGAGTTCCATGATTCATGCCTCGATGTCGGTCATGTACAATGCTGAATTAATGGCATACCAAAGGCCGTCTGAAACAGTGAGAAACGAAATCAAACGATTTTGTCATCGCCGTTTCAGACGGCCTTTTCAAACGCTATGGCATGTTTATTTGCTATACTCTGCATTGTGTTAACGTCGTCTAAAAATATTTATGAAAACCCTGGCCCTTATTCCACATTACAACCACCCGACCACCATCAGCCACGTTGCCCAAACCATGCGTAGCTTTGGTTTAAACGTTTTAATTGTGGACGACGGTTCACGCGAAGAATGCAAACCTATATTGCAGACTTTGGTTTCAGACGGCATTGATGTCCTTTACCGCCCCATCAACGGCGGCAAAGGCGCAGCGGTCAAAACCGGTTTGGAATACGCTGAAGAACATGGCTATACCCATGTCTTGCAGGTTGATGCAGACGGCCAGCATTGCTTGAGCGACACACCCAAACTCCTCGCAGCAGCAGAACAAAACCCCGAAGCCGTTGTTTGCGGCTGGCCGCAATACGGCGATGATGCGCCCAAAGCACGGCTTTACGGACGCAAAATTACCGATTTCTGGAATATGCTGCACACTTGGTCATGCGATATCAAAGACGGCATGTGCGGCTTCCGCCTATATCCGCTTGCACCCGCGCTATCCGTCGTCCGCGAAGAAACCGTAGGCGACCGTATGGACTTCGACACGGAAATCCTTATCCGCCTGTACTGGCGCGACATCAAACCGGTTTGGATTAAAACGCCTGTCCAATACGCCGCCGACGGCGTGTCCCACTTCGATGCCTTTGCCGACAATGTCCGCATCAGCAAAATGCACACACGGCTATTTTTCGGTATGTTGAAACACCGATTGGGTAAAGTTTTTGGAAAGGCCGTCTGAAACCATGACCAACAATAAACAAACCCATTGGGCGGCGCAGCCCGAACGCGGCAGCCGCCTGTTTCTCGCTCTGACCACATTGATGGTGCGCTATCTGCCGGCTTTTTTGATGAGGCCGTGCATTTGGTTTGTGGTGCTGTATTTTTATGCAACCGCGCCCAAACCGCGCCGTCATGTCTTACGCTATCAAACCCGTCTTCAGACGGCCTTTCCCCATACCGTCCTGCCGAAACACAGCGTATTCAAACAATTCGTTGCATTTGGCGAAGCGGTTTGCGACCGTTTTGCCGTGTGGCAACGCAAAATCCGTTATGAAGATTTGGTGATTGAAGATCCGGACGATATCTATTCGCAAATCAAACGCAACGAACGCGGCCAGATTTTTGCCTGTTCGCACTTGGGCAATACCGAAGTTTGCCGTGCGCTGGTGTCGCACCATAAAGATTTCAGACTCAATGTATTAGTACACAGCAAACACGCGCAGGCATTTAACGAGGCATTGCAAAAAGCCGGCGCAGAACATATCCGCCTGATTCAGGTAACCGATTTGGACACCACCCTGATGATGGAATTGAACCGCCGTATCGAAGACGGCGAATGGATTGCCATCGCGGCCGACCGAGTACCTGTCCGCGGCGAGAAAACCGCCGACATTAATTTCTTAGGCCACACCGCCCCTATGCCGCAAGGCGCATGGCTATTGGCTTCGCTTTTAAAAACGCAAGTAAACACGCTGTTTTGCGTCAAACAAAACGGCCGCCATCATTTGAAACTGCGCCGCTTTACCGATACTTCCAGCTGGAAACGCGGCAACCGCGAAGCCGCCGTCAAAGACGCGATGCAGGGTTTTGCCGACATTTTGGCGCAAGAATGTGCGCAAAATCCGCTACAATGGTTCAATTTTTATGATTTTTGGGGCGAAGACGCCGTCTGAAACCAACACACTCACTTTTTTAAGCCATGAAAAAACACATCTATTGCCAACACAGCTTTGAAACTGAAGTTCCTTTTTTTGACGTAGATGCCATGCACATCGTGTGGCACGGAAACTATGTCAAATACCTTGAAACCGCACGTTGCGCTTTTCTGTCTTCCATCGGTTATGACTACAACGAAATGGGGCGGCAAGGGTACAGCTGGCCGATTGTGCAGATGAACCTCAAATACATCCGCCCTGCCAGTTTCGGCCAAAAAATCCGCGTTGATATGGACATCGTCGAGATCGAAAGCTGCCTGCGTATCGATTACACCATTTACGATGCCGAAACCAATGAAAAACTGACCCGCGCTTCGACTACCCAAGCTGCGGTTTCGCTTTCAGACGGCCTGATGCAGTTTCAAACGCCGGACAGCTGGTTGGAAGCTGTCAAAAGACATCCGACATTTAAGGCCGTCTGAAAAATTTAACGATTAAACCAATCTTTGTCTGTGTACAAACATTACCCTTTATAATTTTAAATTTCCGTTTTCAGACGGCCTTTGTCCTCAAACCGCACACATTATGCTACTGAACCTCAACCGCTTTGCCTTTCCTGTTTTCTTAAAAGAAACCCACCTGCTTACCGCCCTCGCACTGCCCATGCTGTTGGCGCAAGTGGCGCAAGTGGGCATTGGTTTTGTCGATACGGTGATGGCCGGTGGCGCAGGCAAGGAAGATTTGGCCGCGGTGGCGCTGGGCAGTAGCGCGTTTTCTACGATTTACATTACCTTTATGGGCGTGATGGCGGCGTTGAACCCGATGATTGCCCAGTTGTACGGCGCGGGTAAAACCGAAGAAGTCGGCAAAACAGGAATGCAGGGCATTTGGTTTGGCTTGTGTTTGGGCGTATTCGGCATGCTGTTGATGTGGGCGATGATTACGCCGTTCCGTCATTGGCTGACATTGAACGATTATGTCGAAGACACGATGGCGCAATATATGTTCTTCACCAGCTTGGCAATGCCGGCCGCCATGATACACCGCGCCCTGCACGCTTATGCCTCCAGCTTGAACCGTCCGCGTGTGATTATGTTGGTCAGTTTCGCGGCATTTGTGTTGAATGTGCCGCTGAACTATGTGTTTGTTTACGGCAAATTCGGTATGCCTGCTTTGGGCGGCGCAGGTTGCGGCGTGGCAACGGCGGCGGTATTTTGGTTCAGCGCATTGGCCTTGTGGCTTTATATCGCCAAAGAAAAATTCTTCCGTCCGTTTGGTTTGACGGCAAAAATCGGTAAACCCGATTTGACGGCCTTCAAACAGATTTGGAAAATCGGTGCACCCATCGGCTTGTCTTATTTTTTAGAAGCCAGCGCGTTTTCGTTTATCGTCTTTTTGGTGGCGCCATTCGGCGAGGATTATGTCGCCGCGCAACAAGTCGTCATCAGCCTGTCAGGGATTTTGTATATGGTTCCGCAAAGCGTCGGCTCGGCAAGCACGGTACGCGTTGGCTTTTCGCTCGGGCGGCGCGATTTTTTGCGGGCGCGTTATATTTCAGGCGTTTCATTGGTGTTGGGCTGGATGCTTGCCACCTGCACCGCGCTGCTCTTGGTCATCTTTCGCTTTCAATTAGCCGGTATGTACACCAACGATGCGGCCGTATTAGGCATTGCTGCGACTGTTTTATTTTTCGCCTCCCTATTCCAATTGGCAGATGCCACCCAATGTATCGCTTCATATGCGCTGCGCGGCTATAAAGTGACCAAAATGCCGATGTTCATCCATGCCGTGGCTTTCTGGGGGTGCGGCCTGTTGCCCGGCTACCTGCTTGCCTATCATGCCGATATGGGCATTTACGGCTTCTGGACTGCGCTGACCGTTTCACTGACGATTGCCGCCATTGCATTGGTATGGTGCCTGGAGCTTTGCAGTAAAGAGAGGGTCAAATCGCATAAGGCCGTCTGAAATTTCTTTCAGACAACCTCCATTGATATTTCATTTACGGCTTATTCACTTTTAAGGAAAAAAATGTTTTCAACCTCCATTATAGAAAAACTTGCTTACTATATTTATTGCTTGATTGACCCTAGAGACGGCAATATTTTCTATGTAGGTAAAGGCGTGGGCAATCGCGTTTTCCATCATGCCCTAGGTTCATTACAAGAAACAGAAACGCCAAGTGATAAAATTGCCTTGATTAGGGAAATACATCAAAGTGGAAACCAACCCGTGTATTACATTCTGCGGCACAACATCCAAACAGACAAACAGGCTTTTGAATATGAAGCGATGGCAATAGACCTACTCTCCTTAGTCAAGCCGAGCCAGCAGCCGCTGAATAATATTCAAGGCGGCACGCATTCTTCTGAAGTAGGATTGATGAGCTTGTCCGAATTAAAACGAAAATATGATGCGCAAGAATTGAAAACTGATAAACCTATTGTTTTAATTACGATTAATAACGAATACGAGAAACTGAAAAAAGACATCAGATCAGGGAATATTCCTGAAGCCGATAGGCATAAGGAAATTTATGAGCGCACACGGAAATATTGGAAAATCGGAAGTAGGCGTGAAAAAGCAAAATATGCAGTTGCAGTCTATCGCGGCTGGACATTGGCAGTGTATGAAATCGAAAGATGGATTTCTGCCGACGATATTATTCAAGGCCGTTGGATGTTTGAAGGCAAGCCGTTGCCAAAAGAGTCCGACGTTTATCAAGAAATCGTAGACAAGCTGACCTATTCTTCCCAAGAAAACTATAAAGCCCCCCAAAACCCCATTACCTATCGTAATTGTTAAATAGTAAGTTTTCAGACGACCTGAATCCACAAAATCACAAATCATCATGCAACCCATCCAATACCAAACCGACCTTACCCCTTACAACACTTTCGGCCTCAAAGCCCAAGCCCAAGCATTTGTTGCACTTAAACACGCCGACGAGTTGCGCGACATCGTCCGACTGCCCGAGTTCGACCGCGATACCGTTTTATGGCTCGGCGGCGGCAGCAATATCCTTTTAATGGAGGACTATGCTGGTCTGGTTGTGCATATGGAAAACAAGGGAATACGCGAAATTGAGCGTTCAGACGGCCTGGTTTATATCGAAGCTCAGGCCGGGGAAATTTGGCATGATTTTGTTTTGCATACGGTTGGACTGGGTTTAAGCGGGCTGGAAAACCTCAGTCTGATTCCGGGCACGGTCGGTGCGTCTCCGGTACAAAACATCGGTGCATACGGCGTTGAAGCGAAAGATGTTATCCATAGCGTACGCTGCTTTGATTTGGATACGGAAACCTTTGTCGAGCTTTCCAATGCCGACTGTGACTTTGCCTATCGTGAAAGCCTATTCAAACAGGAAGGCAAAGGCCGTTATGTGATTGTTTCGGTTGTATTTGCGTTAAAAGAGCATTTTGTGCCGAACTTGGGCTATGGCGATTTGGCGGCAGCGGTTGCCAAACTGAGCCAAGGCCGCGAGGCGACGGCCAAAGATGTTTCCGATGCAGTGTGTGCAATCCGCAACAGTAAACTGCCTAATCCTAACGTACTTGGTAATGTCGGTAGTTTCTTTAAAAATCCAGTTGTCAGTGCTGAAAAAGCGGCCGATTTGTTGCAGCAATACCCCGATATGCCACGCTATCCGCAGCCTGACGGTTCGGTCAAACTCGCGGCCGGCTGGCTGATTGACCAATGCCGTCTGAAAGGCCATCAGATCGGCGGTGCGGCCGTGCATGACAGACAGGCTTTGGTTTTAGTGAATAAAAACAACGCGTCCGCGCAAGATGTCCACCAGCTGGCACAATATGTTTGTAATACAGTATTTACTCAATTTCAGGTAGAATTACACGCAGAACCCAACTGGCTGCCGACTTCATACAGCCTATAAAACAAAGGAGTGTATCCCATGCCGCGCATTGCTAAAGTCAACACTTACACACGAATCATCAATGCCAGCCTCGCCTTGTTCAACGAAGAAGGCGAGCGCAATATCAGCACCAACCACATTGCCGCCCATTTGGGCATCAGCCCGGGCAACCTCTACTACCATTTCCGCAACAAAGACGAAATCATCGTCCAATTGTTCAAACGTTACAGTGAGGCCCTGCTTGCCTATCTTAACGAAGCCGTGTTGCCGTCTAATGTCGAAGACTCCATTAACTACATGGCCGGTATTTATGATGTGATGTGGGAATACCGTTTCCTTTTCAGCGATGTGAACACCCTGCTTGCCCGCAGTGCCGAATTATTGGGCGAACACAATACCTTTACCCAAGCCAAAGTGTCCCCCCTGTTGGTCAACCTGCTGACCCAGCTCAACGGCTTGAACATTATTAGCGCAGACCAAACCGCCATGAACGACCTTGCCGTCAATATGTGGATGGTAACGAAATACTGGTTCGACTTCGACAGCTCCCTGCGCGGCCGCGCCAAGTTGACCGAAGATTCCAAAGTACGGGGCATCAGCCGCACACTCAGCCTGTTACGCCCTTACCTCCTTCCGGAACACCGTGCCGAATTTGACCAAAAAATCGGCAGCAACCATTAATTTTTCCATACAAAGGCCGTCTGAAAACGTGGTTTTAACCAAGTTAAAGCTATTTTCAGACGGCCTGTTAATTTTCGGATGCTTTCTTTATGCACCTTCCCGATATTTCCATTCTCGGCTTAGGCTATCTCGGCCTGCCGCTGGCACAAAAATGTTACGAGCAAGGCAGTCAGGTAGCCGCCGTCAAACGCAACCTGACCTCCGACGACATCAATCTGCCGATTGAACTCGACATTATCGATTTGAATCAAGACGATGTTTTTCAAAATTCGGCATTATGGCAAAACCATATCAACAAGTCGACATGGTTTTGCCTGCTTCCGCCTTCGTCATTGAACCATTACGCCGATACCCTGAAAAAATGGATTCAGCTTGCCGAGCGATGCAAGGTACAACACATCATCTTTACCGGCAGCACCAGCGTGTATGGCGACCAAGCACGCGTATGCGATGAAACCACGCCGCCCGATCCGCAAACCGAATCCGCCCGTCAAATCCTCGCGGTTGAGCAAGCCCTGCTGGAAAGCGCCGTCCCCCATATCGACATATTGCGACTGGGCGGACTTTACTCTACCGACCGTCACCCCGTTACCAAGCTGGTTCAAAAAACACACATTCAAGGTGGCAATCAACCCGTCAATATCCTTCATAAAGACTTGGCCGTCCAAATCCTTTTTCAGACGGCCTGCCAAGCCGACGGCAAGCGTATCCGCAATATTGTCGAACCCCGCCACCCAAGCCGTGCCGAATTTTATACTGCCGAAGCGGCCAAACTCGGCCTGCCGGCTCCTGATTTCATCGTTGATGATGAAAGCAACGGCAAAATTGTAAATACCGTTTGCGCAGACGGGCTAAGCCTGTAAAATTGCGACTCAACCCATTCATCCGTTTCAGACGGCATTTAGAGTAAACCATGTCCGCCCTATTTCCCATTATCAACCACCTGATACAGCAAAATCCGGAGCAACAGCGCGAGCTGTCTGAATTTGCAGGCAGCATCATCTGCATCAGCCTGACCGGTTTCAGACTGACCGGACGCATCAGCGAACAAGGTTTTCTTGAAACCGCAAACGACACCGCCGACACCAACATCACATTCCACAACAGCGCCATCCAAAAAATCCTCCAAGGCGGCCAGCCCGGCGTGGGCGATATCAGCCTTGAAGGCGACTTGGTATTGGGCATGTCCGTCCTTCCTATTTTGGGTGGATTGCGCTATTATCCGAGCGAAGATTTGGCGCGCGTATTCGGTCATGTGGCCGCAGAAAGCATCAGCTCGCGCGCCGGCGACATCGGCCGCACCATGAAAAAAATCGGCAAAAGCATTGCCGAGCAAATCAGCGACTTTTCACGCGAACCCGAATCCCCTGTTATCGACCAAGCCACGCTTGCCGCATGGTTGGAAGAAGTGGACAAACTGCGCGACGACGTTGCCCGCTTAAACGAACGCCTCGACCGCCTCGAGCGCGATATCTGGATAGATTAAATACTTAATTTCAGACGGCCTATTACATGAAAAGCCCATTTAAAAACATCGGTATCGTTACGCGTCCCAATACGCCCGAGATTCAAGATACCGTCCACACATTGGTTTCTTTTCTGCGCGAAAACGGCTTCACCATCTATCTGGATGAATTGAGCGTAGAAGAACACTGCGTCTATATCCAAGATTCCGCCTACTGCGAAACCGTAAACAAAGCCCAGCTGGGCAAATACTGCGACCTTGTCGTTGTACTCGGCGGCGACGGCACCTTCCTCTCCGCCGCCCGTGAAGTCGCCCCGCGCGCCGTCCCCATCATCGGCATCAATCAAGGCCACTTGGGCTTCCTCACCCAAATCTCACGCGACACCATGGTTGAGGGCATCCGCCCCGTACTGGAAGGCAAATATCTGCCCGAAGAGCGCATCCTCATCGAAGCCAGCATCATTCGTGACGGCGAAACCATCGAACGCGCCCTCGCCCTCAACGATACCGTACTGTCTCGTGGCGGCGCAGGCCAAATGATTGAATTTGAAGTATTTATCAATCAAGAATTTGTCTATACCCAACGCTCGGACGGCCTGATTATTTCCACACCGACAGGTTCGACCGCTTACGCGCTTGCCGCCGGCGGCCCCATCATGCAGGCCGGTTTGCACGCCTTCACGCTCGTGCCCATCTGCCCGCAATCCATGACCAACCGCCCGATTGCCATCCCCGACACCAGCGTAATCGAAATCCTCATTACCAAAAGCGGCGACGCACGCGCACATTTTGACGGACAATCCCATATCGACGTGCAAAACTTCGACCGCATCATCATCCGCCGCTATCACAACCCCTTGCGCGTCCTCCATCCCACCGATTACCAATACTTCAAAACCCTGCGCCAAAAGCTGCATTGGGGCGAACAATTAATTTAAACACCACTTCAATAAATAGGCTGACCATGAAAACCATTTCCCAAACCTTAATCATCGCGCTGTGCGCCCTTTCCTCCCTCTCCGTCTCCGCACACGGCATGCACAAAAGCAAACCCTTGTCCTTTGAAGAGTTGCCGAAAATCTGCCAGCAATACTTTACCCGTGCGGATGCGTGTTACCAAAAAGCAGGCGATAAAGCATCGTTCCAACGCGACAACACAAAATACCTGCGCCAAATCCTGCCTGCCGCCGACGTAGGCCAACGTGAACGCATGTGCCAAATTGCCATGGATACATTCGCTGAAAAAACAAAAGGCTTAAATTGCGAATAAAGACCTCTGTCTTAGCTCTAACAATTTTTGATTTCATAAAAAGGCCGTCTGAAACATTGGATTGTTTCAGACGGCCTTGGATTCGGATTTCAAGTGCAACACTAGTGTATCAGTGGTTGGAATAGATTCAAGAATAAAACACTTGGCGTTTCGTAGCCAAGTGTTTTTCTTGGTCGGTGGTTCAACTCATCTTGAACCCTGCGTATCTCCCGATTACTGATGTTGCGGAAATCGGTTTGTTTGGGGAAGTATTGCCGGATGAGTCCGTTGGTGTTCTCATTCAGCCCTTTCTCCCAAGAATGGTAAGGGCGGCAAAAATAAGTCTCCGCTTTCAATGCTTTGGTTATTTTGGTGTGTTGGTAGAAATCGCAGCTAATGTAGGAAAAGGTGCTGCTGAAGCTGCGGGGTTAGGGGCACTAGCCTTAACTAAGTTGCCAAAAGGAGCCAATGCAAACGAAAAATTGCCGATTATTGGGAAAACAAAAGGATATGAAAACCATAAGATTAAAATTTCTTCTGGTGCGGAGAATAATGCTAAATCTATCCCATTAAAAGAGCAGCTATCAAACGAAATGCTTAAAGCACAAGGCACAAAACTTGAGAAGATTGATGTCATTGCGAGAGTGGATGTTAATGGCAGGGTTTATGTTGATACCAATCAGATGGCTAGGGCGGATAAATTTTCAGATCCAAATAAACTGACACTAATTGCAGAAAATGTGGCAGCGAAACCGCCTTTAAAAAACGGCTCGCCTTATCCAAATAGTAATATGGAAAATGCTCATGCAGAAATAGGAGCTATTCAACAGGCTTATGACCGAGGTGTAACTAAAGGTAAAAGTATGGTCATTAATGTTCAAGGTAAGGATGTTTGTGATTATTGTAAAAATGATATAGCTACAGCTGCTGAAAAAGCTGGGTTAAAATCTGTTACTGTTCATGTAATAGATAATAGAACTAAGTTACCCAAAGTGTACGTTTGGTCTAAAGGTCAACGATCAATAAAGGAACCAAAAAAAATGACAAATAATTTATTTTTTACCTGTGGATTTCAAAGAGGAAAGGACTGGATTATAGCATCTAATAGGGAGAGAGTATCTTCTATTGATAAAGATAAAATGATATCTATACTTAATAATATTGAACTAAATGAGGGGGCTGCGGGGTTAGAGTTTATCCCAGAGCCAGAAGTTGGAATCTCAGGATTATCAGTTCAATGTGACGGTGAAAGATATTTATTTACTTTAATTGAGTATGGAAAAGATGGGGAGTTCCTAATTAGAACAAAATCTGACTTTAATGGTACTCCTGGATTGGTTTACTTTGAGGGAGAACCCTATCCAGCTTGTTCGGTGATAGAAGACTTTGATTTTATTAAAAGAGTATTTATTGAGTTACTAGAAACCGGAAATGTTTCTTATGAGTTAATGGATATATAATTTAAAACATCTACATTATGTATGGCATTCATTCGATTGCCTATTCGCAACTGGAAAGCTATTTTTACCTGCTTGCAGTCCGCCGTAGCGGACATTGGCTTTCAAAAGCTGGTTGAGGATTTTCGATTTATCCCTTCTGCCCGACCCTTCTGTCTATGAAGTACAGGCAGTATTTTGGCGGCTCGAACTCTCCTCAGTCGTCGGCGTAGATTATTTTACTGCCCGTTGAATATCGTGTCCCTCATGAGGCAATGTTCGGATATTGGTTCATAATTTGCCTATGGAAAGCGGGCTTGCCCAAACTGCCGTTGCCCACGCTACAGCCTGCATAGGCCTAAATCAAAGGTCGTCTGAAACCGCATTTTTGAGTTTCAGATGACCTTATATATTTACTTTTCCCCTTCCCTACCCATGCGACGCCATATTGTCGCGGTGGATGACTTCGTCTTCTCGCCAAAAAGTTCGAGATCGCCCAAATCATCTTTGATTTGCTGCCATCGTTGCAGCAAAGGTTTATCCCACGGATGCTGGGTAGGTGCAGTATGACTACGGGCATAGAGGCCGTGTGCAGCAAAGCAGTTGTTTTGTCCATCTAATTTTTCGGTTAAAACCAACTTCGGCAGCTCGGCAAAATATGAAAGAAAGCCACGCGGCATAAAGCGGTCGTCAGAGGTTGTGCCGAGGCTGATGGGCGCATGCAGGCTGCGGGCGTATTTTTGAGGTTCGTTAGTCGTCATAATATTTTTTCCTTTTTATTTATTTTTTAATTTTCTTGTCATGTGTTCCCAGCAACCCGTTACATTTTCCCCACCATATTTCCTTGTTTTGAAACCAAAAGCTGGTCGATTTTCAAATTTTCAGTATCGATGATTTCAAACTTATAACCGGCATAAACCAGAAAATCCGTGCGCTTCGGGATTTTGCGCAGGGAATACATCATAAAGCCGGCGATGGTTTCGTAGTTTTCCGAACCGGGAAACTCTTCGATATCCAACGCACGCATGACATCGGCGAGCGGGGTCGCGCCATCCACCAGCCAGGTGTCTTCGGTGCGGCGGATGATTTGCGGCTCTTCTTCGGTATTGACCAGCTCGCCCATGACAATGCTCATCACGTCTTTCAGCGTTACCACACCGACCACGAGCGCGTATTCGTTCACTACGACGGCAAAGTCTTCGCCGGAAGTTTTGAAGGTTTCCAATACATCGTAAAGCGACAGCGTGTCAGGGATGAACAAGACTTTGCGCAATACACGCTTGTCGGTCAGGCGGACGTCTTTTCCTTTTAAAAACAGGGTCAATAGCGTGTGCGATTCGATATAGCCGATGACGCGTTCCAAATCGCCGTCGCATACAAGGAATTTGTTGTGCGGTTTGTCCGACATCATTTCCAACACGGTATCGCTGTCATCGTGTTTATCGAAATAGACAATGTATTCGCGCGTGCTCATGGTGGAAGTTACCTTGCGCTCTTGCATATCGAAAATGTTTTCAATCAGATAGTGTTCTTGTTCTTTCAACACACCAGCCTGCGCACCGGCATCGACGACGGCGTAAATATCTTCCGAAGTCAGTTGCTCCTGACGGACGGTAGAAATTTTGAAGAGCTTGAATATTGCGTTTGCCAATCCGTCAAAAATCAAAATAAACGGCTTTAAGATAAAAATTAAAAACATCATCGGCCGCACAATGCGTACCGCCACCGCTTCAGGGTGGGTCATCGCCACGCGCTTGGGCATCAGGTCGGCAATCAGGATAAAGCTGCCTGTTACCAACGTAAATGTCAGCAGCGACGCAGCCGTACTGCCCCAACTGCCAGCGTTTGCCAACAAGCCGTCAAAATAGGGGCGCACCGCCGCCTCTCCGACGATACCGGCAAGAATGGCGACGGCGTTCAAACCGATTTGGACGACGGTAATAAAACTACCCGGCTGCTGCTGCATATTGAGCACATCCAGCGCGCGTGTATCGCCGCCGTCTTTCGCCATGACCTGCAATTTGATTTTGCGCGCCGAAGCAAGCGCAAGTTCTGAACAGGACACAAACGCGCTAATGACGATCAGTAGGCACAATAATAGTAAGGCTTCGAGAATATTCATAAAAAATTATGTGTGGTATAGGTTAAAAACATTCATACATCAAATGCCGTCTGAAAAATTCAATTTGATCTTAGATTTGCGTTTTATTTGTCAGTGATGCGTGAAGTAAATGATGTTTTGGAATAAATTTTACCTAGAAGTAAGTCATATTTTTTTCAGATAATCTTGAGGAAAACCTCATTATCTAGACAGATAAGGCACGACACTTTCCTTCAATATTTCTATCAATTCTTCATCCATGTATCGATAATCATCAGGAATATCTAAAACAATCATTTCCTTATATTGCAAAGTACGGGGAAACTGTGCCAGCAGACGGCTCTTATGTTTTTGTTCCATTACGAAAATCTTATCCGCCCATGCAATGTCATCTATGGAAACAGTATGCCGCGCATTGGGGCTGGTTCCTGCAGAACGTGCCTGTACATTTGGATAACGTCGAAATACGGTTTCAGCGGTAGGACTGCGCCATTGGTTACGACTACAAATAAAAAGTGCATTCATAAAAATTAAAAAAGGCGGAAAATATCCGCCTTGTGAAAACCATCTCGATTGAATCGAAAATGTATCTTTTGAGTTAGTCAAACCATTCAGCATCAAATTCATGCTGTCTGAACGGATAAATAAAACCCAGTTTTTGTGCACGTTTGATTTTATTGCTGCGGAGATACATCAAATCCCACTTTTTTTCGGGTTTATATTTCAAAGGATTTTTGCCACGTACACGATGACTGGGGCGTTGCTCTTGATGTCGTCGCCATGCACGGCTACGACTTTGATCTAAATTATCCATTATCTGCTTTCTAATTTTGTTTCGGAAATCGGGTTCAGCAGCCGCGATTTTTTATGTATTCGATTATTCGGCAAGAAAATAGGATGACAAAATTATAGCGAAATTAAAGATCTAATGCCAATATTAAACAATTTATTACGCTCAAAATAGCCAAATGCCGTCTGAAACTTGAGACACATTTATTGTTTTAATCATCCAGCGCATCTTCATCCAAGGATTTCAGCCATTTCAGCTTTTCACCAATTTTGATTTCCAATCCGCGAGGGACGGGTTGGTAGAAGTCGGGTTCGTCCAAGCCGTCGGGCATATAGCTTTCGCCGGCGGCGTAGGCATTTGGTTCATCATGGGCGTAGCGATATTCGCGTCCGTAACCCAATTCTTTCATCAACTTGGTCGGCGCATTGCGCAGGTGGACAGGCACTTCGTCGCTGGCATTTTCTTTGACGAAACGGCGCATTTGGTTGTATGCCTTATAGCCTGCATTGGATTTGGCAGCGGCGGCAAGGTACAACACGGCTTGCGCCAAAGCAAGCTCCCCTTCCGGCGAGCCTAAGCGCTCATAAGTCGCGGCGGCATCATTAGCAATCGTTAAGGCACGCGGATCAGCCAAGCCGATGTCTTCCCATGCCATGCGGACAATGCGGCGGGCGAGATAGCGCGGGTCGGTGCCACCGTCGAGCATACGGCAGAACCAATACAATGCCGCGTTAGGATGCGAACCGCGTACGGATTTGTGCAGGGCGGAGATTTGGTTGTAGAAACTCTCGCCACCCTTATCAAAACGGCGGATTTGCGCCCCGAGACTGTCGGCGAGAAATTCGGCGGTTAAGGTTTTCAGACGGCGTGTATCGGCAGCACGTAAAAGTTGTTCCAATAAATTCAACAATCTGCGCGCATCGCCGTCGGCGGTATTCACAAGCAATTCTTGCGCATCCGCTTCAATCGTAAAGTCTTGGTATTCGGGCAAAGCCAATACTTTGGCAATCAGTTTTTTTAGGTCGTCTGAAGACAAGGATTGCAAGACATAAACCTGCGCCCTGCTGAGCAATGCCGGATTGACTTCAAATGACGGGTTTTCCGTGGTCGCGCCAATAAAGGTTAATAAGCCGCTTTCGACATAAGGCAAAAATGCGTCCTGTTGCGCTTTGTTGAAGCGGTGTACCTCGTCAACAAACAAAATCGTCGCTTGCCCTTGTTGCAAGGCAATTTCAGCTTTTTCAATGGCCTCGCGTATGTCTTTCACGCCGGAAAATACGGCGGAAACAGGCAGAAACTGCGCATTGAAACTCTGCGCCAAAATCCGTGCCAGCGTGGTTTTGCCTACGCCCGGCGGCCCCCACAGCAACATAGAATGTGGCTTTCCTCCTTCCACCGCCACGCGCAAAGGTTTGCCCTCACCGATTAAGTGCTGCTGCCCGATGACATCATCTAAAGAATGCGGGCGCAGGCGTTCGGCTAAAGGGGCTTCGGGTTGGCGGGCGAAAAGGTCAGACATAGAGGCTTTCGTGCTGATTGATTGAAAAGAAAACTCGCTAGCATTATACGGTAGTTTCGCAAACACACATATCGGGCCGCATTACGGTATAATACATGCTATTTTGAGAATTCTTCGGACGTTTCAGACGGCCTTGTTTACAGGAAACATCATGACTTCAAAAGCTCTTTTGGCAGCTGTTACATCAGCTTTCTTATTGGGTGCATGCGCTACCGGCGGCGACTCTTTCGGCGGTTTGGGCAGCGGTACGGGTATCGGCAGCAGCGTAGTAAAAATGGCGGTAGACAGCCAATGCCGTACCGAATTAAACAAACGTAACGAATGGCGCGTCATCGCTTTGGCCATGAGCGCGGAAAAACAAGCCGAATGGGAAAATAAAATCTGCGGCTGCGCCAGCGAAGAAGCGCCAAACCAATTGACTGCAACCGAAATGATGCAGGTATTGAGTCCGGCAACCCGCGAACAGGCCATTGCTTCCGTTACTGCAAAAACGGTTACCGCCTGCTTCAAACGACTCTACAAATAATCGTTCAGACGGCCTTTTTTCACATCAAGGCCGTCTGAATTCGTTTTGACTTTCTATTTGAATTTTAAATACATAGAGAAGAAACCATGAAATACATCAGCACCCGCGGTGCGACCGCACGCAAGCAATTTAGCGAAGTTTTATTGATGGGTTTAGCTCCTGACGGCGGTTTGATGCTGCCTGAGCAATACCCTCAAATCGACCGTGCTACTTTAGACCAATGGCGCACACTCAGTTACCCCGAGCTGGCGTTTGAAGTCATGAGCCTGTTTGCCACCGACATCCCTGCTGATGATTTACGCGACATCATCAACCGCACCTACACCGAAGAAGTATTCGGTACCAAAGCCATCACGCCGGTGCGTACACTTTCAGACGGCATCAAAATCCAAGCCCTGTCCAACGGCCCGACTTTGGCATTCAAAGACATGGCCATGCAATTCTTGGGCAATGCGTTTGAATATGTATTGAATAAAGAAGGCAAAGAACTCAATATCTTAGGCGCCACCAGCGGCGATACCGGCTCTGCCGCCGAATATGCCCTGCGCGGTAAAAAAGGCGTCAACGTCTTCATGCTGTCTCCGGAAGGCAAAATGAGCGCATTCCAACGCGCGCAAATGTTCAGCCTACAAGATGCCAACATCCACAACATCGCCGTTGAAGGCATGTTTGACGACTGCCAAGACATCGTCAAAGCCGTACAAAACGATGCCGAATTCAAAGCCAAATACCACATCGGCACAGTCAACTCCATCAACTGGGGCCGCATCGTCGCCCAAGTCGTGTACTACTTCGCCGGTTATTTCAACGCCACATCAAGCAATGACGAAAAAGTCAGCTTCTGCGTACCAAGCGGCAACTTCGGCAATGTCTGCGCCGGCCATATCGCCCGTCAAATGGGTCTGCCTATCCACCGCTTGATTGTCGCCACCAACGAAAACGACGTATTGGACGAATTTTTCAAAACCGGCGCATACCGCCCACGCAACAGCGAACACACCCACGTCACTTCCAGCCCGTCTATGGATATTTCCAAAGCCTCCAACTTCGAGCGTTTTGTGTTTGACCTGATGGACCGCGATGCGGACGAAATCCAAACCTTATGGGCGGAAGTAGCCTCCGGCAAAGGCTTCAATTTGGAATTTGCCTTAAACAAAGTACATCAACAATATGGCTTTGTTTCCGGTAAATCGACCCATGCCAACCGCCTTGCCACCATCAAACAGGTTTACGAGCAAGATCATGAATTGATTGATCCGCATACAGCCGATGGCGTCAAAGTTGCCCGTGAAGTCCGCGAGGCCGGCGAAACTATCGTCTGCCTCGAAACCGCACTGGCCGCCAAATTTGAAGCCACCATCCATGAAGCGGTCGGAGAAGTTTCCATCCCCCGCCCTGCCGCATTGGAAGGCTTGGAAAATCTGCCGCAACGGGTCCGTGTTGTCCCTAATAATGCGACGGCAGTAAAAGACATCATTAAGGAAGCTCTGGCTTAACCGGCCGTCCTTGACGACTGATGAGGCCGTCTGAAACTTTTTCAGACGGCCGCAACCGATATTTAAGAAGTGGGCAACATTATTGCCAAACCCACCAAACCACAGTCGTTCCCAATATAAAATCAAGGCGTTAAAACAATACCGACTCCTTTTGACTTTCAATTGCAAACATTGTAATGACAGATATTTTCGTTTAGAATTGCATGTTTGCTCTAAATTTGGATTGATATGCAGACAACACAAGCCACATCCAACTGGGAGTTATACAAGCGCTTGCTTGGATATTTGAAAAGCTATTGGAAGATGTTTATCGTCTCCGTAGTGGCCATGCTGATTGTCGCCGGTACGATGCCGGCTTTCGGTTACTTGCTCAAACCTTTGATCAATGAAGGTTTTGTCGATAAAAACATGAAAAGCATGTCATGGTTGCCGCTGGCAATTGTGGCGCTGTTTTTCGTTCGCGGCCTGTTTAACTTCATCAACGAATATTGCACGACGTATCTGTCCAGCCACTTGGTGCAGCGCTTGCGCGGTGAAATGTTCAACAAAATGATGCACCTGCCGACTTCGTATTTCAGCAGCAATACCGGCGGCCGTTTGATGTCTCGCATCTTGAACGACGTCAATCAAATTACCGATGCAGGGTTTAACGTCATTACCGTGATTGCCAAAGACGGCGTGAGCGTAGTCGGCCTGTTGGGCTTGCTGACTTATCTGAACTGGCGTTTGACCCTGATTACTTTTATCATCTTACCGGTCGTCGCCGTATGTATCCAAACAGTCAGTAAACGCCTGCGCAAACTGTCTGCCAACAATCAAATTTATCTTGGCCAGCTGATGCAGGTCTTGGGCGAAAGTATTAATGGCGAACGCGTTGTAAAAATCTACGGTGGTCAAGATTATGAAAACCGCCGCTTCGACCGTATTGCCAATGATGTTCGCCGCAACCTGCTCAAACAGGTTTCCGCCAGCTCTGCCGGTACCGGTATTACGCAATTGATGGCTTCGGTCGCTCTGGCCGCAATTATTTACGCAGCAGCCCGCCAAGCAGGGCTTTCCGGCTTTAGTGCAGGCGATTTCATGTCGTTTTTGTCCAGCATGATCATGATGTTTGACCCCATCAAACGCATGACCGGTGTGATGCAATCCCTGCAGCGCGGTTTGGCGGCGGCAGAAAGCGTCTTCACCTTTTTGGACCAACCCGAAGAAAACAACGAAGGCAAACAAACCCTCAGCCCAAACCCTGGCAATATCGAATTTTGCGATGTTGTACACCGTTATCCTGAAGCCGAACGCAACAGTTTGAACCACATCAACCTGCTTGTCCCGCAAGGCAAAGTGACTGCATTGGTCGGCGCATCGGGTTGCGGCAAAACCACCTTGGCCAATATGTTGCCGCGCTTCCTTAATCCCAATGAAGGCGAAGTTTTGATCGGCGGCATCAACATCAATGAATATACGCTCGAAAGCTTGCGCAGCCGCATGGCATTCGTCAGCCAAAACGTTGTCCTGTTTAATGGTACGATTGCTGAAAACATTGCCTATGCACAAGCTGACAAATTCAGCGAAGAAGAAATTATCAATGCCGCAAAAGCAGCCAATGCCTGGGAATTTATCCAAAAAATGCCGCAAGGCCTGCACACTGAAGTCGGCGAAAACGGTTTAAAACTGTCCGGCGGCCAACGTCAACGTCTCGCTATTGCGCGTGCGCTTTTGAAAAACGCGCCGATTTTAATTTTGGACGAAGCCACCAGTGCATTGGATAATGAATCCGAACGTTTGGTGCAAACCGCATTGGAAAACCTGATGCAAAACCGTACCACTTTGGTGATTGCCCACCGACTTTCTACCATCGAAAAAGCAGACAACATCGTTGTCATGCATGAAGGCAATGTCGTCGAACAAGGCACACACCAAGAATTAATCAGCGCAGGCGGACGCTATGCCGACCTGCACAGCCTCAGCGAAAAATCAGCCGTACCGGCGAGCAAGTAGCTGAAGCCGTATTCCACTCTTTTTATTAACCTCGGCCGCCCCGACTTATCCTATTCAGACGGCCTTATCCGACAGGAAATATCAATGGCAGCATTCAACACCCAGAAAGTCTTGTCCGTACACCACTGGACCGACGCTTACTTCACTTTCACCTGCACCCGTGACGAATCTTTGCGCTTTGAAAACGGCCAATTCGTCATGGTCGGCCTGATGGTTGACGGCAAACCGCTGATGCGCGCATACAGCGTGGCTTCGGCCAACTGGGAAGAGCATCTGGAATTTTTCAGCATTAAAGTACAAGACGGCCCATTGACCAGCCGCCTACAACACCTTAAAGTCGGTGATGATGTCCTCATCAGTAAAAAACCGACCGGTACACTGGTTGCCGGCGACCTGAATCCGGGCAAACACCTCTACCTCTTGAGCACCGGTACCGGCATCGCCCCTTTCTTGAGCATTACCAAAGACCCTGAAATTTACGAGCAATTCGAAAAAATCATCTTGGTTCACGGCGTACGCTACAAAAAAGACTTGGCATACTACGACCGCTTCACCAAAGAATTGCCCGAACACGAATACTTGGGCGACTTGGTTAAAGAAAAACTGATTTACTATCCAATCGTTTCACGCGAAGACTATGTACACCACGGCCGTCTGACCGATTTAATGCGCAGCGGCAAACTCTTCGAAGACATCGGCCTGCCTAAAATCAATCCGCAAGACGACCGCGCCATGTTGTGCGGCAGCCCTGCTATGTTGAAAGACACCTGCAACGTCTTGGACGAATTCGGCCTGACCGTTTCTCCGAAAACCGGTGTCCGCGGCGACTACCTGATTGAGCGCGCATTCGTCGATCAATAACGTATCTCCGGCAACAGGCCGTCTGAAACCCTTCTTTCAGACGGCCTAAAACCTTAATAATTTATCCCACATTATGCCTACTCTACTCATTATCCGTCCGTCCAACCGTCCGCAACAAGATATCCAAACCTGCCATGCAGCCGGTTGGCAGGCTCAAGTATTGAGTCCGATCGAAATAGAGGCAGACCGTTCGGGACTAAACAAACTTCCCGAACAATTCAAGCAAGCCGATGTCGTGTTTTGGGTCAGCCCGACCGCTATTGAAACCGCAGCGCCGCACCTGAACTTTTCAGACGGCCCCAAAGCACACATTACCGTCGGCCAAACCAGCCAACATACTTTGGCACAATTCTCCCCTTATCCCGTATTCTCTCCCGAAGACGGCAACGACAGCGAAGCCGTCTTGAGAATGCCTATTTGGAAAAACCTACCGCCCAACGCCCGAGTTCTCATTATTCGAGGTCATGGCGGCCGCGATTATTTGGCAGACAAATTAAGCGCACTGGGTTTCCAAATCGACTTCGCCGAAATCTATTTCAGACGGCCACACGCCATCGATTGGCAGCACTTTAAAACCGAAGACATCGCCGCCGCCTACGTTACATCCGGCGAACTTGCACGCGAATTTTTCCATCAGATTCCGCCGCAATTTTCCCGATTCTTCGAATCCTTGCTATACTTTACCCACCATCCGCGCATTGCCGATGCACTTCGCATCGTCGGCGCCAAACATGTAGAAACCGTCACTTCTTTATCCGCTGCACTTTCATCCATGCCACAAAGGAGTCAAGCAGTGACCCAAGTCGAAGACAATAAAGATACCCGACAAGTTGCCAATACGGCAGCTTCGGCGCCTGAACGTTCTGAAAACACCAGGCCGTCTGAACCAATCAAACCTACCCAACCTCAGCGAGTGGAGGCGAGCATGCCCGAGTCCAACAATCTCCCACAAAACAACGCCCCTGTCATCATCAAACAATCCGGCGGCAAAGCCTTGGCCGCAGGTGCAACCGTCTTGGCACTGCTTGGCTTGGGCGCGAGCGGATTCCTGTTTGTACAGGGTCAAAATGTTTTAAAAAACCAAGAGCTCGAATTCAATCAAAAAATCGACAAAGCTGCGTTGGGCGAGTCTGAAAACGCCAGCCTTTTAAAAGACAACCTCAACCGCCAAACCGCTATTCAGGCCGAGTTAGACCGCTTGAACAACGGTCAAAAAAGCAATAGCGATCAAATTCTGCAAACGCAAAAAGCTTATCAAGAGCTGCTTAAAGGCCGTATCAACTGGCTGGTTGACGAAGCCGAATCCATGCTGAACACTGCTTCGCAACAATTGATGCTGTCAGGCAACCTTCAAGGCGCGGTCAGCGTATTGGAACACATCGACAGCCGCCTGAGCCGTTTTGACCAGCCCGAGCTTATCCCCGTCAAACAAGCCATCAGCAATGATTTGGCCGCACTGAAAAACCGTCCTTATGTCGATATTTCCGCTACCGCCCTGCGTATCGACCGTTTGGAAACCGCCATTTCCGGCCTGCCTTTGGTCTTGGACGGCGTATTGAAACCGGGTGCCGCGCCTGTCGAAACCGCCCATTCAGGAACTTGGTGGGAAAATATATGGGAAAAATCCCTCAATGCCCTCAAAGGCTTGGTTGAAGTCCGTCATCTGGACAGCAACGACGCCATGTTGATTTCGCCCGAACAAACCTACTTCATCCGTGAAAACCTGCGCCTGCGCCTTTTGGATGCGCGCATTGCCCTGTTGCAACACAACAGCGAAGTGTATCAAAGCGATTTGAACAATGTTGAAGCAACCGTGAAGCAATACTTCGACAGCAAATCCCCTGCTACCCAGTCATGGCTGAAAGAGTTGGCCGAACTCAAAGCCCTTGATGTCCGCATGATTTCAGACGACAGCCTGAAAGCCAGCTTGAGTGCCGTTCGCGCTTATCAAGAAGGTTCGCGTACACAAATGACGAACGAAGAGGCTGCCCAAACCCAAGCTGCCGAGAAAACCGCTTCCGCTCCGGCGGCAGCTGCCGATCAAGCTACGACTGCCGCACCGGCCGCCGCTTCCGCCCCTCAATCTCTGGAAGCGCCTGCATTGCCGTCTGAAAACAAAAAAGAACCGGCTGCCGAAGCTACCAAACCACAAAACCAAACCAAGCCTGCTGCCAAAATTAAAGGAGAGCAAGCATGAAAACCGTCGTTTGGATTGTCATTCTGTTTGCCGCCGCCGTCGGTTTAGCGTTGGCTTCCGGCATTTATACAGGCAACGTGTACGTCGTGGTTGAGCAAACCATGCTGCGCATCAATCTGCATGCCTTTGTTTTAGGCCTGCTGTTGAGCGTATTCGTCTTGTATTTCCTGATTAAATTCGTGTTCGGCCTTTTGAACCTTCCGGCGCGTATGCAACGATTCGGCATTGCCCGCAAAGGCCGTCAGGCTTCTGCCTCTTTGAACAGCGCAGGTTTGGCATATTTTGAAGGCCGTTTTGAAAAAGCCGAACAAGAAGCCGCCAAAGTCTTGCAAAACAAAGAAGCCGGCGACAACCGCACCCTGGCTTTGATGTTGGGCGCGCACGCGGCCGACCAAATGGAAAACTTCGAACTGCGCGACCGCTACCTGCACGAAATCGAACACCTTCCGCAAAAACAACAGCTTTCCCGTCATCTTTTGCTGGCCGAATCCGCACTGGGCCGCCGCGATTATCCGACTGCCGCACAAAATCTTGAAGCTGCAGCCAAAATCAACGGCAACTTAAGCCGCCTGGTGCGCCTGCAATTGCGTTATGCCTTTGATCACGGCGATGCCTCAGATGTCCTAGCAAAAGCGGAAAAACTGGTCAAAGCCGGCGCCATCAACGATTACGAAGCAGAACAGTATCAAAACTGGGCATATCGCCGCCTCTTGAGCGAAGTAACCGATGCAGGCCGTCTGAAAGCCTGTTTGAAACAGATTCCCGAAAGTGTGAAATCTGGCGAATTGTGCGTCGCGATTGCCGAAAAATACGAGCGTTTGGGCTTGTATGCCGAAGCGGTCAAATGGGTAAAAACCCATTATCCGCAAAACCGCCAGCCCGAGCTTTTGGAAGCATTTGTCGAATCCGTTCGTTTCCTAAGCGAGCGCGACCAGCAAAAAGCCATCGATTTGGCAGATTCTTGGTTGCAGGAACAACCGAACAATGCGCTACTGTTGATGTATCTTGGCCAACTGGCTTACGGCCGCAAACTTTGGGGCAAAGCCCAAGGCTACCTCGAAGCCAGCATCGCCCTGCAACCCAGCGTATCTGCGCATTTGGTTTTGGCCCGTGTGTTTGATGAAACCGATCAGCCGCAAAAAGCGCAAGAACAACGCAATCTGGTTTTGGAAAGCGTGGCCGAAGAAGAACATCCGGCAGCCCTTCCTCAACCCAATTGATGTGCTGATTTCGCATTAAGCGACAACATGAAATCTACAACTAAACCAACCATTTAATCATTTCAGACGGCCTGAATAAACAACTAAGGCCGTCTGAACTTTGTTCCAACACACCAAATCAGAAAGCCTATTTATCATGACTGCTCTGAAAAACGATACTTTCCTCCGCGCCCTGCTCAAACAGCCTGTCAAATACACACCCATCTGGATGATGCGCCAAGCCGGACGCTATCTACCTGAATATAAAGCCACGCGCGCACGCGCAGGCAGCTTTCTCGATTTGTGCAAAAACACCGAGCTGGCGACCGAAGTCACCATCCAGCCTTTAGACCGCTTCGATCTGGACGCGGCAATTCTGTTTTCCGACATTCTGACCGTACCCGACGCCATGGGTTTGGGCCTGTATTTTGCCGAAGGCGAAGGCCCGAAATTTGAACGCGCTTTGCAACACGAAGCCGACATCGCCAAACTGCAAGTTCCCGATATGGAAAAACTGCAATACGTCTTTGACGCGGTAACTTCCATCCGCAAAGCACTGGACGGCCGCGTTCCACTCATCGGCTTCTCCGGCAGCCCGTTCACACTCGCCTGCTACATGGTCGAAGGCGGCAGCAGCAAAGAATTCCGCACCATCAAAACCATGATGTATTCGCGCCCTGATTTGCTGCATAAAATCCTCGACACCAATGCCCAAGCCGTTACCGCTTATCTCAATGCCCAAATCGATGCCGGCGCACAAGCCGTACAAATTTTCGACACTTGGGGCGGCGTGTTGAGCGATGCCGCATTTAAAGAATTCAGCCTGAAATATATCCGTCAAATCGTAGCCGGACTCAAACGCGAAAGCGAAGGCCGCCGCGTGCCTGTTATCGTATTTGCCAAAGGCGGCGGCTTATGGCTGGAAAGCATGGCAGAAATCGGCGCAGACGCATTAGGCTTGGACTGGACCTGCAACATCGGCGAAGCCCGCCGTCGCGTCGGCGAACAAGTCGCCCTGCAAGGCAACTTCGACCCGTTTGCCCTCTTCGGCACGCCCGAATCTATCCGCACCGAAGTCGCACGCATTCTTGCCGACTACGGCAACGGCAGCGGCCATGTATTCAACCTCGGCCACGGCATCAACCAACACGCCGACCCCGAACACGCCAAAATTCTGGTCGATACCGTACACGAATTGTCCCGTCAGTATCACAGTTAATGAAAGCAACGCAAAGGCCGTCTGAAAACAAAAACACAATTATCGTGTAAATTTGTTTTCAGACGGTTTTTCTATATACTTAATATTTGAAGCTTGTCGGCCTCAACCTTCAAATTGAAAAACCCAACCACTCCCCACCGAATATGAATTTCTTAAAAGACATTACCTGGACCGAGATTTTTATCTTCGCCCACACCTGCGCCGCACTCGCCTGCATGCTGCGCGTGTTGTACAAACAAAAAAATATCGGCTCAACCTTTGCATGGCTGATTATCCTCTTCCTTTTCCCCGTATTCGGAACCATCGCCTACATCCTCATCGGCGAGCCGCGTCTCGGTACGGCCCGCGCCAAACGTACCGGCGAAATGAACCGTTTCTACCGCAACTTTGCCGCCGCCCACCTTACCGATATGTATCTCGATATTGCCGACCAAGTGAAATCGCGTTACCACGGCATCAGTAAAGTTGCCGAAAAAGGAACGGGGCTGGGTGCAACCCGAGGCAACGCCATGAGCCTGCTCTCAACCACCGACACCATCATCGACAGCATGCTTGCCGACATACGCGCCGCAGCCCATTCCTGCCTGTTGGCCTTTTACATTATCGAACCCAAAGGCCGCATCGAAGAAATTCTAAATGAAATCCTTGCCGCCAAAGCCAGAGGCGTAGACTGCGCGATACTGGCCGATGCTGTCGGCAGCAGGAGCTTTCTTGAAAGCGATTGGGTAGAGAAACTGCGCCAAGCCGGCGTTGAAGTACATACCTCCTTACCTGTCGGCATCTGGCGTACATTATTCACACGCACCGATCTGCGCAACCACCGTAAACTCCTCGTTATCGACAGCAAAATCGGTTACACCGGCAGCTTCAACCTCGTTGATCCGCGCTACTTCAAACAAAACTCAGGCGTCGGCGAATGGATAGATGCCATGATGCGTTGCACAGGGCCTATGGTACTGGAGCTGTCAGCCGTCTTCTTCGCCGACCTTGCCGTCGAAACCGATAAAAACCTCCAAAACGTACAAACATACCTCAACCAAGCAAAAAACCTGCTGCCCCAAATCCTTCCCGAAAAAATGCAGCAAGGCAATATTGTTGCCCAAATCATTCCCTCCGCTCCCGAGCAAAGCAGCTTCGTCATTTACGAAACCATCATCAGCGCCATCTATGCCGCTACCAAACAAATCACGATTACCACCCCCTACTTCGTCCCCGACGAGCCGCTTCTCATGGCATTAACCGTCGCCGCCAAACGCGGCGTCAAAGTAACCCTGATACTGCCTGCCAAAGTCGACTCACTGATGGTACGCTACGCCTCACGCGCCTACTACCCTATGCTGCTGGAAGCCGGCGTCAAAATCGCCATGTTTGAAGGCGGTCTTCTACATGCCAAAACCATGACCATAGACGAAGACTACTCCCTCTTCGGTACGGTTAATATGGACATGCGCAGCTTCTTCCTCAACCTCGAAATCAGCCTCGCCATCTACGATCGCGACACCACCAAACAAATCTGCAACCTCCAACGTGACTACCTCAAAAACAGCAGCTACATTGCCATCAAATCATGGCAACAACGCTCCAAACTCCGCGGCCTCGTAGAAAATGCCGTCCGCCTGATGAGTCCTTTGCTGTAAAAAGTAGTGAGGCCGTCTGAAAAACACTTTTCAGACGGCCTTTTTATACAGAAACAGATTAACCAGCGATACCAACTCACAAAATCAAAGTCCGGTTTGTTTTCAAATCTATTTTAATTACTATAAATAATTTATCTTGTTTTTACAGCTCTGCTTTCTACCCAATTAGATTAATAGTATAGAATACGGATAATTTTTCATATTATTTAATATATTCAGATTGTTAACCTATTAAATTATCTCAGGAGCAATTATGTTCAAAATAAAATTCAAATTGTGGCTGACAATGCTGTTGGCTGCAATTTTAGCTGCTTGTTCCCAGCAATCTCCTTCATCTGAAGCTCCTGCACCAGCAGATTCAGAAATAGCCAATCAAAGCGTAGAAACAGCAGAAAAACTAGGAACCAGCTGGGGAGATGAAGTACAGTCTTCCGTTCATTCCGTAGATTTGCGCCGTGTCACGAAAAACCCTTTGGCAGAAGGCGTATTGAACTACTCAGCTAAAGATTATCAGGGTAAAAAAATCAACTCGATTTCTTTAGCAGCAGGCAAAGTGGAATTATCCGTGCAATCTGACAATGGCGACCTGTTTCCAATCTTCCGCGACGGTAGCAACTACTTTTTGCAAGGTAAAGACGGTCAGTCATACCGTTTGGTTTATAAGAACAATAGCAATAAAACTTTGGAAATTATAGCCAGCGTAGATGGTTTGGATGTCATCTCAGGCCAGGCTGCCAGCAGATACTCAGATGGCTATGTTCTGTACCCACATGATTCACTGGTAATCGAAGGTTTCCGTAAAAGTGATGATGCTGTAGCATCTTTTGTATTCAGCAACCCAGAAGACTCTTACGCTGCAAACTCGGATAAAGGCTCCATCAAAAATACAGGTGTAATTGGTACGGCTATTTTTGAACTATACGACCCAACGCAAAAAAATAGCGAACCTGACGCATTCCCAGCCGATAACGGATATGCCCAACCACCTTCCAAATAAACAAGCCTCACAAACTGCATAGTTAAGCTTGTTAAACTTAAAGGCCGTCTGAAATAATTTTCAGACGGCCTTTTAAAACACCTATACACAATATTGATCATCGATAAATATTCAACTCATCCCTTTTCTCCAGTTGCAAAACAGTAAGCCTCAACATATTTTCTCTCAAAATAGTTTTACAAAATTTAACCATAAACAAACCAATTGATATTTATAAAAATATCCAAACTACAAATCAAAATGAGACCAATATGTTCTTTTACATTTATTTGTAGTTTGATAATCATTATTAAAATAATTAGAATAAACGGTCAATTTTTTATTCCTTGGGAAAAATCATGAATAAAACCTCTTTTCCTGTATTCCGCCTTAGTCTCATTACACTCGCACTATCAACAGGCTTCGCTCATGCCGAAAATTTGCAACCAGCAGAAACTGCCGAGCTGAATGAAATTAAGGTTACCGGTACTGCCGTACCGACCCGCGTTACCCGCAATCAGCTTGACCGCGAAACTTCGACCGATTTGAAACAAGTCATGAAAGACCAAATCGGTATGGATGTCGGCGGCGGCAACGGCGTGGCGCAGTTTTACAGCATCCGCGGCGTCGGCGAAGACAAGATTAATTTGGAAGTGGACGGCACCAGCCAATCCACCAAAATTTTCCACCACCAAAGCCGCTTCCAGCTTGACCCCGCTTTGGTGAAAAGCATCAACGTCGAAAAAGGCACGGGCGCGGCGAGCGCGGGCTTGGGCGCGGTCGGCGGTACCATCCGCGTAACGACGGTTGACGCGAAAGACCTACTGACCGACGGCAAACCTTTCGGTTTCAAACTCGGCGCGGGCTTGAGCAGCAATAAAGGCTCAACCGGCAACGCGGCGGTTTACGGCTATCAAAACGGCTTCGATGCCTTGTTTGCAGGCAACTTCCTCAACAACCGCGACTACAAAGACGGCAACGGCGATGTCAACCGCGGCAGTCATCTGAAACAGCACAGCTACCTCGCCAAACTCGGCTACGACTTCAACGACGACCACGGCATCCGCCTGACCTACCGTCAGGAATACCAAAAAGGCAACCGCACCGACAAAGCCGAGTTCCAAAACGTTGACAGCTATGTCGGCGTGGACGGCACTTATCAAAAAGAGCAGACCTACAATCTGGAATACCGTGGCCGCAACGTCGGCTTCCTCGACAAAATTGACGCCAACGTCTTCCAAATCAACACCGACGACACCAAGCCACCTAAAGGCGCGCCTTCCCCGAAAGCACATGCCTCCGGCACGGCTCAAGGCGGCGTTCCCATCGGTCAGCTTGAGTTGAGCAAAATCAAAGCAACCGGCGCCAACCTGAACCTCGCCAGCTCCTTCGGCGACGGACACATGGTGAAATACGGCGTCAACTACCGCCACGAAACCTCCGAGCCGTCCGACAAAGGCGCATGGCTGAAGATTCTCGGTTTGTATGAACGCGACAAAGAGAAGAAAGCCGAATACGGCGTGTACGCGGAAGGCATCTGGAACCTGAACCCCGTTACCCTGACCACCGGCCTGCGTTACGACCATTTCAAATACAACGCCGCCAGCAAACAAAGCGCGTCGCACGGACAGCTGAACCCCAGCATCAGCGCGATTTGGGACATCAACGACAACTTCTCCCTCTTGGCAAACCTCAATCAGGCAAGCCGTGCGCCCCGCCTGAACGAAGCCCTGTTGGCTAACGAACGCGCAGGCGCTGCCGCCGATTTGGACAGCAACCTCAAAGCCGAAACCGCCCGCCGTGCCGAATTGGGCTTCAAATGGCGCAACGACAACTTCAACGTCAGCGGCAGCGTGTTCCACCAACGCATCAAAGACCTCATCGTCTATCGTTGGGCAAAAATCAACAACAACACCGCCTCCATCACCGAACGCGGCAAGATTTACAACGGCGGCACGCTCAAAACCTACGGCTACGAACTTGACGCGTCCTACCGCTGGGGCGGCCTGACCGCACGCGCCGGCGTATCCTACGTCAAACCCCGCCTGAACGGCGAAATGTACTACGGCGAAAGCCCGATTCAAGCAGAAGACCACGAAAGCTCGTTCACCTTCTGGAACACCGGCCGCCAATGGCTGACCGGCCTGTCTTATCAGTTTGAAAACCCCAAACTCGAAATCGGCTGGCGCGGCCGCTACGCCCAAAGCGTGAAATACACCGACGTCGCCCGCGGACAAGGCACGATACACAGCAAGAAAGCCGGCTACGGCGTACACGACATCTACGCCAACTGGCAGCCGCTGAAAAAAGACAACCTGAACGTCAACTTCGCCGTCAACAACATCGGCAATAAGCAATACCGTTCGCATAGCCAACGCTTCCCTGACGGCAACGGACGCGTGCCCTTCTACGAACGCGGCCGCGAATTTGCCTTGGGCGTGAACTATCGTTTCTGATGATACGAACGACGTTATAAAGAAACCAAAGGCCGTCTGAAATTCAATTTTCAGACGGCCTTTTATAATTCGTAGACAATTTGATTTTAAAGTATTTCCTCTCCCTTGCTAGTTACACAACGGATTATCCAGTCTTCAAATCGTCTCCATTGGACTTCTTTTCCAAATCTGTCATGATTTGATTCCTTCTGAAAACTGACTACCAATTCTTCCAATATAAATAAAGTATTATATAGATAATCTCCAGTGCCGTCTGAAAATATCAGGCTGTATTTTTACATTTAACCATGACGTTGGAGATTGATTCTATTTGTGCGTTTAAAAAATACAATGCAAATATTCATTACACTTTTGCTGTAAACCATTTGACAAAGTCATTTTTAGGAATATAATATTTCTCATATATGATTTTTGTTATATATATTTATTGATAGATACTTCATTCTGAAACAAGGAGCAATAAAATGAAACGAAACTTGGGTACTTTGGATCGCGTAATCCGTATTATTATCGGTGTAGCGCTGATTGCTGCGGCCGCTACCGGACAAATTGGCTGGTGGGGTTGGCTGGGCATCATCCCTCTGGGTACAGCACTGATTGGCAACTGCGCGCTGTACAGCTTATTGGGCATCAACACCTGCCGCATCAACAAAAAATAACGAAGGCAAAACATGAGTACGGTCGGACAATTCCCGCGAATTACGCCTTCCGAAGCCATGGCAAAAATCCGTGACGGCGCTTTGGCAGTGGACATCCGAAGCCAAGCCGAATATCGGGGCGGACATATTGGCGGTGCATTATCCCTTCCGCCTGAACGGCAGCGAGACAAACTGCCTGATGATACAGCCTCGTGCCTGATTTTTTATTGCCTGAGCGGTAAACGTACAACACAGGCAGAAACAATATTGTCAACGCTTGGCCAAGATCGAGAATGCTATATTATAGAAGGCGGCTTACAGGCATGGAAGGCTGCAGGGCTTCCTATTGTTGCCGACCGTGCCGCACCGGATATTATGCGACAGGTACAAACCATAGCGGGCAGTTTGATTCTGTTAGGCGTGCTGGCAGGTTGGCTGGTATCGCCTTGGTTTTATCTGATAGACGTAATGGTCGGCGCAGGCCTGTTAACGGCCGGACTAACCGGATTCTGCGGCATGGCACGCCTGCTGGCCAAAATGCCATGGAACCATTAAGTAAAGGCCGTCTGAAAGTTGCTGCTAAGGCCATTATGACTGATAATTCGACCTCCTCATTTGCCGAAAAGCGTGAAAAATGACCATTGCCGATAATCAACCGCCCTACGAAGAAGCCACCGCTTTTCTCAAACTTCTGGCTAATCCCAACCGTCTCGCCGTATTGTGCAAACTACATGAAAGGCCGCACAATGTAACCGAGTTGGCTGAATCATCCGGACTGCCGCAAGCAGCAATGTCCAGCCAACTAGCCCTACTGCGTGAAGCCGGATTGGTGTCTTTTGAAGTAAACCACCGAGAGCGGCAATATTATATTGCCGACCCCCGAGTTAACGAGATGATACAGCTGCTGTATTTTTTTTTCTGCGCAGAAAAATCTTGAAATATGGTTGTACTGCCTTAGAAAGGCTATTCGGAAAATTAACCTAAAAGGTCGTCTGAAAATTTTTCAGACGACCTTTTTATACTGCTTCTGTATTTACACTTAAAGCACGCGTACGTGCGTACCGCGCACACCCTACCTGCAGCTTTCATGCTGACTAATGCTTGCTGGTGATAAAGTTATTAAGGAATTTGGCAAATATGGGAAAGATTGAGAAATTTAAATCTGAATTATTGGATAACATCTTTGAGTACATTCAGTGTATATCCATTTTTGTCTATAAGAAAAATATATATTATTTAATTGATTATAAAGAAAATTTTGAGTTGGATGCGAAAATATCTTTTGATATTTATTTAAAAGAGGGAGTTATAACTAAAGAGCAATATGATTGTGATTATAAAAACTACCGTAATGGTATCTGGCAGTTAACTAAGGATAATTTTGAAAACTATCTTCAATCAGATTCAGTCATTGTATTAAAAAAAGATGAATTGAAGGAACTGATGTTTCAGGGATTTACTTTAGATGAGGCAGCAAGATTATATTCCGTTGTCGAAAATAAGTTGTCGTACAATGAACCTATCTCGAATTCCAGCCAACAAAGTGATTTCCTAAAAATCAATCAGATTTCTTCGAGGCTGCCGTTGTTCTATATTAATTTTGATACGGAAGTTTACCTTCATATGGATTGGGACAGATGCCATGAAGATTATGTCTATGATGGCTGGTTTTCTAAGGCAATGGACTTTGGGTATTTGATACCGGACGAATTTTGTTATTGGAAAATCGAAGGACGGGATTATTGGAAATTTCGGCAATTATAAAAATAAACAAACGATACAAGTCGTAGTCTGCCCAAAACTTGAAGGTGGTTCTGAGGTGCGCACGAGGTTAACCAATTGATATTTCGAATCATTTGATAAAATCTCGTCTGAAAGCCGGAAACTTTTTTCAGATGATCTTTTTTATCACACTCAAAGCTGGCGTGCGTACCGCACACACCCTATCTGCAGCTTTCATGAGAGCTGAGGCTTATTGTTGGTAATGATTTTAATGAGTTAGATTCACATTATTATTTTATGATGCTTTCCAAGTTTTCGTATCGAATTAGAGCATTATCCAAGGCGGAGTTTGGTACTATTTGTAATGGTTCTTCATGTAAAAGACGGTATACGGGGTTAATTAAGAGTTCTTGGAAGTTATGGGAATTTATTTTCAATAAGTCGATACTATAATGCCAAAATTTATTTCCATTGTCATAGTTTGACCAAATAATCGCATTATCTTCTAACGAAAATGATCCAGGCATTTCATCAAAATATAAAATTTCATCTATTGGATATTTAATAAACCATTCGCTATCATGTCTCATATCTGATGAACTAATATGAATCAAAGGTCTACCTATTTGATTAGGAATTGCAACACTTTCATCACTAAATGAAAATTGAAAGTTAATAAACCTATAAGCTCGATCATCAGTTAATTTTCTTTTTGTCTTATCAAATATGGCAATGCTTATATTGAACCAAGGCACTAAATACTCGCTATTTGAAATATGATAACTTTCTTGATGATTCGAAGCTTTAAATTTTGTACTACTATTAAGAAATTTATCTAATGTATTGATTAGTAGATCCTTTAGTACATCAATTTCTATAAAAAATTTATCCAATTCGTTTAATGCAGTTGTAATGTTTCTGCCTTGTTCTAAATAATTATCCATTGTTAATCTTCCATTGGTTTTTCAATTGAGTAACATTGATATTAGTAAAATTTACTAATTCAAATGTTTTATTATCCCATACTAAATAACTTGGGATAGGAAGTAAAGGAAAGAAATTAAATCTTTTAATATTCAGCTTTTCTAAAAATAATTTTAAATCATTCATATAAATATGATAAATTTTTGATTCAGTATTATTGCATTCTGCTAACACTATCTCTAAAAACTGCAACCAAGTAATTGCATACCAAGGATAATTTTTCTTTTTTTCATAAAAATTAGGGTGAATACTATTGGCTATATAAATTAAACATGTTTTCCCTTCTTGGAAATTCTCCCACTCTCTCTCTAATTGATCTTCCATAAAATGAGAGTTGATTCCCCATTTTAGTTCAACAATATAGTTTTCTTTTTTCCCATCAACACAAAAAGACACTAACAAATCTGGCTCAGTAATCTTTGTTAATTTATCCTTCCATTTATGTTGTTTTCGGCTCCAAAAAACAATTTCATGAGTAATTTCATGAGTAATATGAATATTGTTTGGAATGTCTTGCCTAGATAAAAGACGAAAAAAACGGTATATGGCTTTAGAATCAAGATATTTCATGCCTCCAAAAATAGTAGATGTAATTTCATCTTCTCGTGGTATGCGTTGATGGTTACCTTCAGATTGAGTAGAAAATTTCTTTTTAGCATCTTTTAACCAGCGACTACTTTTACCATGTATAACAGCATGAAGCATTGCGTATCCTTTTTAATTTAATATTTTATATGCTAATTATTTGAAATTTATTGACAATTTGGTAATATAGATTGCTAAAAAATAGTTGTGTGAAATTGTTAAACTATATGTGTACTTCATGGTGCATACTATACCTATACAGGCTCAACTTGTTGTAGACATCACCAATGATATTCTGTTTTCTGTATAAATGGTATTGCAGGTCGTCTGAAAAATTTCAGACGGCCTTTTTTCACTAACCTCTACTTTGCTACCACTCTTTCTTTCAAAGTCTTCAATACGTTCTTCACTGTATTAATCCGCACTTCGATATTTTCCATCTCCGCGGTAAATCGCAGCTTATCCGCGCCGGCAAGGCGATATTTTTTGTCGTTCTGAATCAGCAGGATGATTTCGGTTGGATCAACATTGTTGTTTTTGCCAAAGGTTACCGTTACCGCTTCGCTGGTCGCGTCAATGGCATCTATGCCCAATTCTTTTGCCGCAAGCCGTAAGTGGTGGCTTTCGATGAGGGTCTTGACGGGTTGTTCGGGCAGGCCGAAGCGGTCGACCAGTTCTTCATATATGGCATTGATTTGCTGAACGGTTTCGCAGACGGCGAGGCGTTTGTAGAGGACGAGGCGCTCGTGGATGTCGGGGCAATAGTCTTCAGGCAATAATGCCGGGCTGTGCAGTTTAATTTCTGTGGTAATGCCCAATGGCGCGTCGAGGTCGGGTTGGCGGCCTTTTTTGAGGTCGCGCACGGCTTGTTTGAGCATTTCGGTGTAGAGCGTGAAGCCGACCTGTATCATTTCGCCGGATTGTCCTTCGCCGAGGATTTCGCCGGCGCCGCGGATTTCCAAATCCTGCATGGCGAGGGTGAAGCCTGCGCCGAGTTCGTCCGCTGCGGCAATGGCGTCGAGGCGTTTTTCTGCGTCTTTGGTGATGTATTCGGGCGTGAGCAGGTAGGCGTAGGCTTGGTGGTGGCTGCGGCCGACGCGTCCGCGAAGCTGGTGCAGTTGCGCCAGCCCGAATTTGTCGGCGCGGTTGATGATGATAGTGTTGGCGTTGGGGATGTCGATGCCGGTTTCGATGATGGTGGAACAGAGCAATACGTTGAATCTTTGTTGCAAAAAGTCGCGCATGACTTGCTCCAGCTCGCGCTCGCGCAGTTGTCCGTGCGCCACACCGATGCGGGCTTCGGGCAATAGGGCTTCCAGCCGCTCGCGCATATTTTCGATGGTATCCACTTCATTGTGCAGGAAAAATACCTGCCCGCCGCGTTTGAGTTCGCGCAGTACGGCTTCGCGCACGCTGCCTTCGCTGAAGGGTTTGACAAAGGTTTTGACGGCAAGGCGGCGGCTGGGCGCGGTGGTAATCAGCGAGAAGTCGCGCAGGCCTTCGAGCGCCATGCTGAGGGTGCGCGGAATCGGCGTGGCAGTCATGGTAAGGATGTCAACATTGGCGCGCAGGCGTTTGAGCTGCTCTTTCTGGCGCACGCCGAAACGGTGTTCTTCATCAATAATCACTAAACCTAAGTTTTTGAATTTGACGTCGTCCTGCACCAATTTGTGCGTGCCGATAACAATATCGACCGTGCCGTCCGCCATACCTTCCAGTGCGGCTTTGGTGGCTTTGCTGTTGTTGAAACGCGAAAGGCTGGCGACTTTCACAGGGAAATCGGCGAAGCGGTCGGCGAAATTTTGTGCGTGCTGCTCGACCAGAAGCGTGGTCGGGGCGAGTACGGCGACTTGTTTGCCGCCCATTACCGCCACAAACGCGGCGCGCAGGGCGACTTCTGTTTTGCCGAAACCGACATCGCCGCACACGAGGCGGTCCATCGGTTTCGCCTGCGTCAGGTCTTTAATCACCGCGGCGATGGCGGCGGCCTGGTCTTCGGTTTCTTCGTAGCCGAAGCCGTCGGCAAACGCCTGATAGTCCAACTCGTTGATTTCGAACTTGTGTCCCGATTGGGCGGCGCGTTGGGCGTAGAGGTTGAGCAACTCGGCGGCGGTGTCGCGCGCTTTTTCGGCGGCTTTGCGCTTCGACTTGTTCCACGCGCCGCTGCCGAGTTTGTGCAGGGCGACGTTTTCATGCGCTTGGCCGGAGTAGCGGCTGATTAAATGCAGTTGAGAAACAGGCACATAAAGCTGCGCTTCGCCCGCGTATTCGAGCAACATCATTTCGTTGGTTTCGCCGCCCAAATCCATCGTTACCAAGCCCATATAGCGCCCGATGCCGTGTTCTTCGTGTACAACAGGATCACCGATATTGATTTCGGCAAGGTCGCGCAACATGCCGTCTGAAACGGCTGCGTGTTTCTTGCGATGATGTTTGCGCGAGCGGGCGACGTATTGATAAAGATCGGATTCGGTAATAACCGCGATGTTTTGATCTTCTAATTTAAACCCGTATGCTAACGGCGCCACTGTAATCATCAGCGGCTCGTGCGCCGACAAAAAGCCCTGCCAGTCAGACACGCTTTTGGCTTTCAAACCGTTTTGCTGTAAGAAACCGAGCATGGTTTCGCGCCGTCCCAAACTTTCAGCACACAGCAAAATCCGTCCGTCAAAGGCCGTCTGAAAATCCTTCAATGCCTGCAAAGGCTCGTCGGATTGGCGGTTGACGGCAAGGTCGGGCAAGGTGTGTTCTTTGCCGGAAACATCGGGCAGCACTTGTCCGTAGTTTTTCAGACGGCCTACGAATACATCGGCAGAGAGATACAAATACTGTGGAAGCAAAGGCGGATAGGTTTCGTCGCCCTGCGCCATGGCGTAACGCGATTTGACGTCGCTCCAAAAGCGGTTGGCCTCGGCGTGAACGTCGCCCAAAGAGACAAACAGCGCATCTTCGCCGATATAGTCAAACAACGTTTCCAGCTCGTTTTCAAAAAACAGCGGCAGGTAGTATTCCACGCCCGCGCCGAAGTGGCCGTTGCTGACGGCTTTGTACACGGCGGCATCATTCGGATTGCCATCGACTTCTTCGCGGAAGCGGCTGCGGAAAATCTTTTGCGCCTCGCTGTCTGTGGGGAATTCGTGCGCCGGCAGCAGGCGGATTTCGGAAACGGGGGAAATGGTGCGCTGCGTTTCGGTATCAAAGGTTTTGATGCTGTCGATTTCATCGTCGAACAAATCGATGCGGTACGGCATCTCGCTGCCCATCGGGAACAAATCGACAATCCCGCCGCGCACGGCAAACTCGCCCGCCGCGACAACATGGGAAACATGGTTGTAGCCCGCATCCACCAAATCGGTTTTCAGACGGCCTATATCCAAAGTCTGCCCAGTTTTCAGCCAAAACGTGCGCCCCGCCAAAAACGGTACGGGTGGCAGCTTCTGCATCGCCGTGGCAACCGGTACGAACAACACGTCCGCCGCGCCACTCTTAATCTGCCACAACGCCGAGAGCCGTTCCGACACCAAATCCTGATGCGGCGAAAAACGCTCGTAAGGCAGCGTTTCCCAGTCCGGCAGGAACACCGCCGTATCGTGCGGACGGAAAAACAGCCAGGCCGTCTGAAGGCGTAGCGCCTGTTCCGCATCTTGGGTCAAGACAACCTTGAGCTGCTTATGCGGCAGATAACGCGCCAAAGCCAAGGGCAGCGAGCCTTGAGACAGATTGAGCCAACGGGATTTTTCACGGGGTTTGGGAATCGGATAGGTCATGACAAAAAACAGTGTGCAATAAGTCAATACAAGCACCGCAGGCCGTCTGAAAATTTTTCAGACGGCCTTTAGTGAGCAAATTAATTTTCAATTTTACTGGATACAGGTTTAAAAGAATACAAGGCCTTACATTCAAACCGCCACACCGGCCAATTTTCCAATAAATCCGGTTATCGCCAATGCCGCCACGCCCCAAAGGCACACGCGTATAACCGCAGGAACGACAGGCGCGCCGCCCAATTTGGCGGATACATAACCCAGTAATGCCAGTCCACACAAAGTGGAGACGGCCAATGCAGGGACAATAGCACTAGAAGCTGTCAACGCGACCAGTAAAGGCAAAATCGCGCCGGCACAAAATGAAGCGGCAGAAGCCAGCGCGGCCTGCATGGGACGGGCGGCCGAGGTTTCGGTGATGCCGATTTCGTCGCGCGCGTGGGCGGCAAGTGCATCGTGTTCCATCAAGGCTTGCGCGACTTCGGCGGCAAGCGCGCCGGACAAACCGCGGCGGCGGTAAATTTCAGTCAGTTCTTCCAACTCTGCGTCAGGATTGTTTGCCAATTCGTGGCGTTCTTTGTGCAAATCGGCTTTTTCCGTGTCCGACTGGCTGGATACGGAAACGTACTCCCCCGCCGCCATCGACACCGCGCCCCCAATCAGTGCCGAAACACCGGTCAACAGCAGGGTTTGGAAATCAGGCGTGGCTGCGGCTACGCCTGTCAATAGCGAGGCAGTGGAAATCAGCCCGTCATTGGCCCCCAATACGCTTGCCCGAAGCCAATTGTTGCGGTTGCTGAAATGGCGTTCGCTGTGGTGTGAATACATATATGCTCCAATCAATTGGCGGTGTCCAGATGATGATAACATTGTATTGTTTTTTGAAATCCATGTCAGTTTATCCCTTCAAATCAAGCATTCTTAAATCTTTCTGCTACCATTTCAAACCATAGAAACTGACACGCATCTAAAGATTCCTTCAGACGGCCTTTACGCTTTTGCAATCAAATTTATTGTTCCAAGTCATGGCATTATCACAAGACCGTTTTGCACTACTTGGTTTATCGCTCTAAAGATGCTATCTTTATGAATCTTTCCACTCCCTAATCCATTGAAAGGATATATCATGGCTGAAGAAAACAAAATCAAAGTAAACGATTTGCCTGAAGATAAAAAAGAGCAAACCGAAGAAACCGAGCTGCCCGTTGTCAACAACGAAGAAAAACGCGGCGGTCATGGCGAAGGCGGTTGCTGCGGCGCATGCGGCGGCTAATCTTCCCGATATAGTCCCAAGGCCGTCTGAAAAGTCTTACTTTTCAGACGGCCTTTTCTTTTCTAAACAATAACAGGTAAATGAATGAAAGGACGAAGTAAGGGAATTTAAACCTTGCCGTGTTTGTGCTACATTCATATCTTTACAAACCACAACAATCTGCACACGCAGACACACAAGGAAGAAAAAAATGTTTTGGTATATCGTTGGTTTTTTCGCCTTCATCGTTTCCCTGCTTTCCCTTTGGGTCAATGCCAGCGCATTCGGCATGGAAGAGGATGGCACGCCGCAATCCGAATATGAAAAAATGTTGGGCTTGGGTGCGAAATTGAAAGATAAAGAGACAGCCGCGAAAGAGCGCGAAGCGGCACGTTTTCACCCTGACGATTAAGCCTTACCGACTGGACAATCTTGCCGAACTGGGCTAATGTTCCAAACGCATAACGCACACCAACACAACTATACGAGAAGGTAAGAGAAATGACTGTACGAATCGAACACGATTTATTGGGCGACCGTGAGATCCCTGCTGAAGTATATTGGGGCATCCATACTTTGCGCGCCATTGAAAACTTTAAAATTTCCACGCAAAAAATTTCCGACGTACCGCAATTTGTCCGCAGCATGGTGATGGTTAAAAAAGCCACCGCGCAAGCCAACGGCGCATTGGGTGCCATCAAGCCGGAAATCGCGGCCGCCATTGAAAAAGCCTGCGACGAAGTATTGGTCAAAGGCCGCTGCCTCGACCAATTCCCGTCCGACGTTTATCAAGGCGGCGCCGGTACTTCGGTCAACATGAACACCAACGAAGTCATTGCCAACCTTGCGCTGGAAGTGTTGGGATACGAAAAAGGCCGCTACGACATCGTCAATCCGATGGACCATGTCAATGCCAGCCAATCCACCAACGACGCCTATCCTACCGGCTTCCGCCTTGCCGTGTATTACAGCATCGGCGAATTGCTCGAAAAACTGGCTATCCTGAAAAACGCCTTTGCCGCCAAAGCCGAAGAGTTTAAAGACGTTTTGAAAATGGGCCGCACCCAGCTTCAAGATGCCGTGCCGATGACTGCAGGCCAAGAATTCCAATCTTTCCAAGTGTTGTTGGAAGAAGAAATCCTCAATCTCGACCGCACCCGCTCCCTGCTGCTTGAAGTCAACCTCGGCGCCACCGCCATCGGTACGGGCGTGAATACACCCAAAGGCTATGCGGCTTTGGTCGTTGAGAAACTCTCCGAAGTCAGCGGCCTGCCTTGCAAACTGACTGAAAACCTGATCGAAGCGACCTCCGACTGCGGCGCATATGTAATGGTACACGGCGCATTGAAACGCACAGCTGTCAAACTATCCAAAATCTGTAACGACTTGCGCCTGCTCTCTTCTGGTCCACGCGCCGGTTTGAAAGAAATCAACCTGCCTGAATTGCAGGCCGGTTCGTCCATCATGCCGGCCAAAGTTAATCCCGTGATTCCTGAAGTCGTCAACCAAGTGTGCTTCAAAGTCATCGGCAACGACACCACCATCACTTTCGCAGCCGAAGCAGGTCAGTTACAGCTGAACGTTATGGAGCCGGTCATCGCCCAATGTATGTTTGAAACCATTTCCCTCTTGGGCAATGCCGCGGTCAACCTGTCCGAAAAATGCGTCAAAGGCATTACGGTCAACCGCGAAATCTGCGAACGCTATGTTTTTAACTCCATCGGTTTGGTTACTTACCTGAACCCATACATCGGCCACCACAACGGCGATTTGGTCGGCAAAATCTGCGCCCAAACCGGCAAAGGCGTGCGCGAAGTCGTACTGGAGCGCGGCCTGTTGAGCGAAGAAGAGCTCAACCGCATCCTCTCCCCAGAAAACCTGATGAATCCGCACCTGTAACCAGGGTTTAAAATCAAAGGCCGTCTGAAACTTTACTTTTAAAATTTCAGACGGCCTTTTCATATTCATATTGATACTTAATCGATTTTTTCTGCGAAATTCAAAATTAAAAGATAGCCTAGCCGCAGGGTTTGATTTAACATGGTGCTGCCCTATCCTGTTTCCTTCTCCAATTCACGCAAACCGGATATTGGCAAAACGGTCAAAATAACATCTTCATTTATTAGGAAAAACCAATGAGTAAAATTACACGCGAACAAATGCTGCAAGTATTCGAAAATCGCTGCTCCACCCGTTATTACGATCCCGACAAAAAAATCAGCCAAGAAGATTTTGCAGCGATTTTAGAATTTGCCCGCCTCTCACCCAGCTCTGTCGGATCCGAGCCATGGAAATTTTTGGTTATCCAAAACAAAGCATTGAGAGAAAAGCTCAAACCTTTCAGCTGGGGTATGCAATCGCAACTGGACGACTGCAGCCATCTGGTGATTATCCTTGCCAAGAAAAATGCCCGTTACGATACCCCGTTCTTCCGCAGCGTTGCCGAACGCAGGGGCCTGCAAGGCGAGCAGCTGGAAAAAGCGTTGGCAAGATACAAAAGCTTCCAAGAAACCGATATTAAAATTGCCGACGACCAACGCGCACTCTTTGACTGGAGCGGCAAGCAGACCTATATTGCTTTAGCCAATATGCTCACAGGTGCAGCCGCCATCGGCATCGATTCCTGCCCAATCGAAGGCTTCAACTACGACAAAATGAACGAAGTATTGGCGGCAGAAGGCCTGTTTGATGCCAATGAATGGGGCGTATCCGTAGCAGCAACATTCGGCTATCGAGCCAAAGAAATCACCAAAAAATCACGCAAACCGATTGAAGAAATGGTGACTTGGGTCGAATGAATCTTTTAGATTCATAGGGCGGCGAATGCCGCCCTTTTACTTTTCTAAAAAAGTAAAGCAAATTCCGTAACAACAAATACTTCTAAATTTAAAATCAAAAAGGCCGTCTGAAACCATGTGTCAGAAATCTTAGATTTCATTTCACACCGTTTCAGACGGCCTGATTTAATACGCTTCTACTTAAAACGATACTTTCAAACTGCCGTAGAAGGCACGGCCATGCTCGTTGTAAGTTTGTGCGCCGGCAGTCGTGCGGTACAGTTTTTTGTCAAACAGATTGCTGATACCGCCACGAACGGCCACGCGTTTGTTCCAGTTATAGCCTGCGTTGATGCCCCAAATGCCGTAAGAGCCGACTTGGGTTTGGCTGTGTTCGGAAGACAACGCTGCCACGCCTGCACGAGGATTACCATCTCGTTCCAGTCTATTAATCGCCACGCCACGCGGTTTAGTGCGGCCGTAGTGGGTAAAGGTCAGATTGGCATCGAAGCGTTCGTTCGGCATCCAAGACAATGTGCTGTTGATGGTGTGCTTCGGCACCAAAGACAATGGATTGCCTTGATAATCTTCGGATTTGTGCATGTAAGTGAAATTGTTGCTCCACTTGAGTGTGTCATGCAACGGAATCACCAAGTTGCCTTCGATACCCGAAATAGTCGCTTTCGGCGTATTTTCCCATTGCAGGAGCCAGTTGCCGATATTGCTGGTGGCAATACGCTGGTCGCCGATCACGATTTTATTGCGGTACGCGTTGTGGAAATAAGTCGCCGAAGCCTGCCAGCCGTTTTTGTTGAACTCAAGACCAATCTCTTTATTGATGCTGCTTTCAGGTTTCAAATTGCCATTGCCCATATAGTAGCAACGCACACTGTTCGGCGCATTGAGCGGACAGCCTTGACCGCGTGTGTACAGGATAAAGTCAGGATTGGTTTGATACAGGTTTGGCGCTTTGTACGCACGGGCAATACCGCCTTTGACCAACCAGTTTTCGCCGATTTGATGCGAGAAGTTCAAAGCCGGACTCCAGTTGCTGCCGCTGTCGCTATTGTGGTCGAAACGGATGGCCGGAATCAGGTGGGTTTTATCGGTCAATGAAATATTGTCTTCAACGTAAGCTGCCCAGTTTCGTTGCGAAGCCTTGCCACCGCGCGTTGCGGAGATACCGATAAACGCATCGGTTTTACCTTGGTCTTTAAATCCCTGAGTATTGGAAGCAGGATCGTCCAATTTACTGTCAGTAAATTCCGCACCGACCGTCAATACATTATCGACTCCAAGTTTGAACGGAATATTTGCTTCGCTACTGAAGCGCAGGTTTTTCAGACGGCTTTGTACAAAATCCAAGCCTGTATAGCTGCCTTCCGGACCACCGGCCAAACCTTCAGGTAAGTGGCTGTTGACTGTGCGCTCATAACTGATCACGTTTTTGGTATCGCCCCATTCCCATGCGCCATCATGCGTTAAAGAATAAGCGGAACGATATAAACGAGCAGTTTCGGCTTTACTGTCAGCCAGAGAATTAACTAAAGCAGAACGCGGATTGCTGTTTTGCGTATCGCCGTTGTAGATATTGCCCTGACGGCTGTAGCTGCTGTCTAAAATCAATGTTTGCGCAGGGCTGATTTTCCATTGCAGACGGCCTGCAATGTCTTTATTGCGTATGCCTTCGACACCGGCCGCGCTGTCGTTGCCGTGTCCTTCATTAATATCGGCCGCATCTGCATCTGTTTTATTCAGGTTGCCGTAAATGCGGAAGCCCAAAGTATCTTGAATAATCGGACCGCTCAAATTGAAGCCGATACGGCGGGTTGCGCCTTCTTTGCTGTCTTGCGGTTGATTGGCGTAAAGATTGACCTGGCCTTTAAATTCCTTAGACACTTTTTTGGTAACGATATTGACCACGCCGCCCATCGCGCCGGAGCCGTAACGTGTTGCCGCCGGACCGCGCAAAACGGTGATGGATTCAATTTCTTCAACCGGTACCCAGTTGCTGTCGCCGCGCGTATTGCGTTCACCGCGCATACTGATACGCTCGGACTGGCGCGAATTTACAGGCTTGCCGTCAATCAGAATCAATGTGTTTTCAGGGCCCATACCGCGCAAGTCGATTTGGCGTTTGTTGCCGCGCTGACCCGTCGCTGTATTGCCGGTCAGGTTGACGCCCGGCATGGTGCGGACAAATTCGGAAATATCGTTGACGGCCGGACGCTTGTCGATGTCGTCTTTTGAAATACGCGATACGCCCAGCGACTGTTGCAGTTGCTTCTCGGCAGTAACGTAAACGGTATCGACTTCAGCCTGTTCGGCAGCTTTCTCTTCAGCAGCGTGAGAGAATGCGCTGATTAATGCCAAAGGCAAAATGGCGAGTGTGAATGTTTTCATTGCATCGTTTCTCTTTAACTTTGTTTGTTAAAATCAAAATAAAAATTATTCAGGATTCTAAATAAACTTAACAGAGTTTTCAATGCAATTAAGAGTGATTTACAATTATTCGTTAAATTAAGCCAATAAAAATAACCAAATGCCTAATAATTAAAAAGGCCGTCTGAAACGGCATGAAAGGGAATCTGAGATTTCCATCATACCGTTCAGACGGCCTTATTCAAATTTTAATTATTTGCCTGCTGCTTTTTGCAAAAGGGCATACAATTCGTCTTTGAGTTTGAGTTTGGCTTTTTTCAGCTCCTCGATTTCTTCGGCGCCGCTGGTTACCACGTTATTCACCAAACCGGTAATTTTATCGTCCAGCTCGTTGTGCTCCTCAAACAAACGGGCAAAGTGTGCATCCTCTTGTTTCAGTTTAGAAATCAGATCGCGATATTCTGGAAACATTTTGTTTTCCTCTCTTGTTAATTAAATAAAAAAGTACTGCTGTCAAAAACTAGGACGAATTAATCTTTAGCTTCATTATAACAAACACGGGCGTTTTATCCAGTCTTTTTTAAGCCGAAACTGTTTTATGTCAAAATTAATAATATCACCATTAGCCATCGTCCCAATGGAAAGAAACAGGTTTCTAGACGGTTTGCCGACTTGGGCATACAATCGGGCTTATGCGTTTACACAATGGCCGAACCACCCTATTCCGTCATATCAACGGCATGGACGGACAATTTATCCTGCTTGAAAACCATCCTTCATGGATGCCGGTCAATGATGCCGATTTCAACCATGCCGCGCCCCTGCCCGACGGTTTGGCCGTACACGAAGAATCGTTTTATCCATTTGAAAAAATAAATGCCGCCGAATCGGCAGACAATATCAAAATCTTCAGCGAAGAAGCCCTACGGCTGGAGAAAGAACGATTAAATGCGGTAGCCTTGGTAGAACTGGCAAAAAATCTCAAAGCCGCCCAAGCCGAAGCCGATTTAGCCGCGCTTCTGGAAAAAATGGATTTTCATTTAAAACAAGATGATATTTTCAAATAAACCCTTCAATCTCAGGCCGTCTGAAACCAAACACCCGACACAATTGTTGACAATGCAAGAAAAATAGTTCATCTTGAACCAATCCGCAGCACTCCATCCTATATTTTCAGCCCATCACAAAGGAATCGAGAACATGTTTTCAAAAAGCGTTACCCTCGCACAATATGACCCCGATTTGGCAGCAGCCATCGCCCAAGAAGACAAGCGCCAGCAAGACCACGTCGAGCTGATCGCCTCTGAAAACTACGTCAGCTGTGCCGTTATGGAAGCCCAAGGTTCGCAATTGACCAACAAATACGCTGAAGGCTATCCTGGCAAACGCTACTATGGTGGCTGTGAACACGTTGATATTGTTGAACAATTAGCGATTGACCGCGTAAAAGAACTGTTTAACGCCGCCTATGCCAACGTTCAACCGCACTCCGGCTCCCAAGCCAACCAAGCCGTATATGCTTCAGTTTTGAAACCGGGCGACACCATTTTGGGCATGTCTCTGGCACACGGCGGCCACTTGACCCACGGCGCAAGCGTTAACATCTCCGGCAAACTCTACAACGCCATTACTTATGGTTTGGATGAAAACGAAGTTCTCGATTATGCCGAAGTAGAACGTTTGGCTCTTGAACACAAACCTAAAATGATTGTGGCTGGTGCATCTGCCTACGCGTTGCAAATAGACTGGGCAAAATTCCGTGAAATCGCCGATAAAGTCGGCGCGTACCTCTTTGTCGACATGGCGCACTATGCCGGCCTGATTGCCGGCGGCGAATATCCTAACCCCGTGCCATTCTGCGACTTCGTCACCACCACCACCCACAAAACCCTGCGCGGCCCTCGCGGCGGTGTGATTTTGTGCCGTGACAATACCCACGAAAAAGCGCTGAACTCTGCCATCTTCCCAAGCCTGCAAGGCGGTCCGTTGATGCACGTTATCGCCGCCAAAGCCGTAGCGTTTAAAGAAGCGTTGCAACCTGAGTTCAAAGAATACGCAAAACAAGTGAAAATCAATGCTGTCGCCATGGCGGAAGAGTTGGTTAAACGCGGTTTGCGCATCGTATCCGGCCGTACAGAAAGCCACGTTTTCCTCGTTGACCTGCAACCGATGAAAATCACCGGCAAAGCCGCCGAAGCCGCTTTGGGCAAGGCTCACATTACCGTCAACAAAAACGCCATCCCGAATGATCCGGAAAAACCATTCGTTACCTCTGGCATCCGCATCGGCTCCGCCGCCATGACCACACGCGGCTTTAACGAAGCCGACGCGCGCGTATTGGCAAACTTGGTTGCCGACGTATTGGCCAATCCTGAAGACGAAGCCAACCTCGCCAAAGTCCGCGAACAAGTGACTGCTTTGTGCAATAAATATCCGGTTTACGGCGCATAAGCATTTCCGACTTGGATAAAATAACAGGCCGTCTGAAACTTCAGACGGCCTTCTTTTATTTCAACTTTTCTTTTAAATTTCAAAACTGTTTGTTTCGCTGACTTTGCGTATCATGCCTGCCGCGACAGTATGATTGGTGGCTTCGTCAATCAAAATAAACGCGCCTTGGGCATGATTGTCTTCGTATGCGGCAGCAGCGAGCGGTTGCTGGGTTTTGAGGCTGACGCTGCCGATGTCGTTGAGCTTGAGCGTTTCGGCAGATTCGACCCGGCTGAGGGTATTGACGTCCCAAACGTAGGCAATTTCGCTGATTTTTACGGGCGTAGTTTGGGTAGTGTGCTTCAGCAAATATTTGCGGCGCAGATTGAGCGGAATATCGTCAAACCAGCAAAGCGCGGCTTGAAATTGTTGTTCGGGAACAATGGCGCTGTCGGCTGAAACAATGCTGTTGCCGCGTGAAATATCGATATCGGTATCCAAAACGACAGTCAACACTTCCCCTGCCTCGGCAGATTCGGTTTTACCGTTGGCATTATAGATTTCGGCAACTTTGGCAACATGGCCGCTGGGCAAAACTTTGACTTCATCGCCCACTTTCAGACGGCCTGCTTCCAATCTGCCTTGATAACCGCGGAAGTCGTCGCTGCTGCTGCCGTCTTGGCGCGCCACGCGTTGTACGGGAAAGTGCACGGCTTGGTCAGCGGCATTTTGACGGTTGACAGGCAGGCTTTCAAGCAAAGGCAAAAGCGGTAAACCTTGATACCACGGGGTTTGGCTGCTGGCATTGACGATATTGTCGCCTTTTAATGCGCTGATGGGCAGGAAGTGGATGTGTGCTTTGAGGCCGATTTGTTCCGCCAGTTTGCGGTAGGCCTCGATAATGGCTTGATATTTGGCTTCGTCAAAGTCGAGCAGGTCGAGTTTGTTGACGGCGACAATGATGTTGGGGCAGCCCAAAAGTTTCAGAATCGCGCTGTGGCGTTTGGTTTGGGGCAGTAGGACTGGCTCGCTGCCTGAAAAATCAACGCGTGTGGCATCAACCAAAATAATGGCGGCATCGGCAGTCGATGCGCCGGTAACCATATTGCGCGTGTATTGCTCATGTCCCGGCGTATCGGCAATGATGAATTTGCGTTTGGGCGTGGCGAAATAACGGTAGGCCACGTCAATGGTAATGCCTTGTTCGCGCTCGGCGGCAAGGCCGTCTGTCAGGCTGGCGAAGTCGGGCGTTTCGCCGTTTTCAGCAGCGCGGTTGAGCTTGTCAAGCTGGTCGGTCAGTAAGGTTTTGCTGTCGTAGAGCAGGCGGCCGATGAGGGTGGATTTGCCGTCATCGACACTGCCGGCGGTAATGAAGCGCAAAAGCGGAGCGGAAGCTGCGGTCATGATTCTTTCCCATTTCTCGTGATTTCTCAAACTGACTGCTACTTTAAACAGGCCGTCTGAAAATGGGAAAGAATGTTTGGTTGTTAAAAAAGCTGTTTTCGTTATATCGCAAAGCTATGGGATATTGCCTCACGCCATCTGTTTTCCCCGGGTCGCTAACCAACACACAATCGACCCTAAGCATACCATTCCCGCTCCCTGCCAAAACGTCATGGACAACGGTGCGCGAATCACAAACGATGACACCACCGCAGACAACACTGGAATGAAATAAGATGCGCCTGCCAATACGGTCAGGTTGCCACGTGAAATACCGATATTCCATACTGCATAGCCCAAACCCATGCAAGCTGCGGCGGCAACGGCATAGCCGAGCGATACGGCATCAAAATTCAACGTATTCGCGCCGCTGAGAAAGTATTCGATCCACAACAGTATCGACACCAGCGCAAAGAAGAAGCCGACGCTGCTACCCTCTGCTTTCACGCGCGCCGTCAGCGTACAATATGCTGCCCAAAACACCGCGTCCGTAAATGCCATGATATAGCCGCCGGGATTGGTGCGGACATTGTGGTAAATACCAGAAACCGACAAGCCGACATCGCCGCCCAATACAGTGGCAATCCCTAAAAACGACAGCACAAAGCCGATGACTATCCACCATTTTGACGGCTGTTTGTTGAAATATACCGCTCCGACGATGGTAAACGTCGGCCACAAATAATTGACCATGCCGATTTCCACCGCCTGTCTCGCGTTTTGCGCAAAACCGACCGAGAGCGACAAACACAGTTCGCAGCCGACAAAAAACACACTCGCCCAAAACAGATAGCTGCGGTTGTAATTGCGCAAATGCGGCCGGCCGAAAATCAGCCAAATCAATACGGTGGACAGGGTGTACATCATTGCCGCGCCGCCCACTGCCCCCATATGCAGGCTCAAAGAGCGTATCAGAGAAATGACAAAGCTCCACAAAGCAACGGCAAGCAGCCCGATGGCAGTGGCTTGTTTAGGGGAGATGTTTTGAGATAAGAAATGAATCATGGCGTATGTGTCGAAGATGTTATTAGGTTTATCGTAGTTTGAATATATCGTTTCTACATTAATTATTTTAACGGTTTCAAGGCCGTCTGAAAATGATTGTTTCAGATGGCCCTCTATTTGCAATTAGTCCTAAACATGACTATAATCCTCATCCGATTAGTCAATATAGAGACCAATTTATGAATCAGCTCGACCAACTCGGTATGCGCATCAGCCATATAGACAGCGCATTTGACCAATGGATTAAACAGCAAAACACCAACTACAATACCTTCGCCGTTCTCTATACCTTAGCCACCGAAGGCAGCCGCACTCAAAAATACATAGGCGAAGAATGGAGCCTGCCCAAGCAAACCGTTTCCGGCACATGCAAAACGCTGGCGGAACAAGGCTTGCTGACATTTCACGAAAGCGAACAAGACAAACGCGAACGCTTATTGTCGCTGACCGAGCAAGGCAAAGAATCCGCCGCACCATTGGTGCAAAACATGCAGGAATTCAGCAAACGAATTTTTACCGCCTTCGGTGAAAAACGTGCAGCCCGACTGTTTGCCGATTTGGACGCGTTGACCGAATTAATGGCGCAAACCCTCAATACTAAATAAAGGAGGGCAACCATGTGGAAAATGTTGAAACACATCGGTCAAACACACCGCCGCAAACTCATCACAACCTTCTCTCTCGTCGGCTTGGATAATCTGCTCTTGCTGGTATATCCCGTGTTTGGCGGCTGGGCGATTAATGCCGTTATGGAAGGCAACGTCTGGCAGGCAATGTTGTATGGTGTGGTGGTTTTATTGATGTGGATAATCGGTGCCGCCCGCAGGATAGCCGATACGCGCACATTTACCCAGATCTATACTGAAATAGCCGTCCCGGTTGTCTTGGAACAGCGCAAACGAGAAGTACCGCATTCCGCCATTACTGCACGCGTCGCCCTATCGCGTGAGTTTGTCAGTTTCTTTGAAGAACACCTGCCCATCGCTGCTACTTCGCTGGTCTCCATCTTCGGTGCATGTATGATGTTGCTGATATTGGAATTTTGGGTGGGCGTATTGGCTGTTGCGATACTTGCCCTGTTTTTATGGTTGCTGCCGCGTTTTGCCGCCATCAGCGAAAACCTATATTTCCGTTTAAACAACCGGCTTGAACGCGACAACCACCTTATCCGCGACGGCAACGAGCATCAGCTCTACCGCCACTACGGCTGGGTTGCCAAACTACGCGTGCTGATTTCCAACCGCGAAGCCTTAGGCTATCTCAGTATCGGTATGGCGATGAGCGTATTGTTCGGCTTTGCCTTTATACACATGACGCTTAAAGGCTATGGCAGTGCCGGCCATATCTATTCCGTCAGCACTTATTTATGGATGTTTGCAATGAGCTTGGACGATGTACCGCGCTTGGTCGAACAATACTCCAATCTAAAAGATATCGGACAACGCGTTGAACTCTCGGAAGAAAACAATCTTTCCAAGGCCGTCTGAAACCTTAACACACCATCAGGACATATTATGAGTTGGTTTTATTTAATCTTAGCCGGAATACTGGAAATCGGCTGGCCCTTGGGGCTGAAATTGGCACAACAAGAAGGCTACCGTTGGCAGGGTATTGCTGCCGCCTTGGCCTGCATTGTCGGCAGCGGATTTTTTCTATTCCTCGCCCAAAAAAACATACCGATGGGGACGGCCTATGCCGTTTGGACAGGCATAGGCGCGGCAGGCGCATTTTTAGTAGGCGTAGCCTTTTTCAACGATGCCGCCAACTTCGGCCGCTGGCTCGGCGCATTCTTAATTATTTCAGGCGTAATCGTCATGAAACTTTCCAGTCATTAAAAAACCGCAAAGGCCGTCTGAAACCAAGACGGCCTTCTTATATTCCGAATATAACGAAATCATCTTAAATTAAAACCAAGCATTCTTTCCTTTTTTCAGACGGCCTGTTTAAAGTAGCGACTGTTCATTATTCAAACAATCGGCTATAGCCGTCCCAACAAAGGAAACAAAATGAGCCAAGCCAATCCACTGCCTGCCGAACTCTCCGCCCAACTCTCCGCCCTATCCCCCACCCAACTTGCCTGGCTCTCCGGCTATTGCTGGGCACAAAGCCAAGGCGTATCCGGCGCAGCAGCCGAACCGACTATCCTGCAAGCAGCCGTCTCGGCAGTCAGCCGCCGCGTATTAGTCCTTTCCGCCTCCCAAACCGGCAACGCACGCAGCGTTGCCGAATCCTTACACGCCAAACTTCAAGCCGCCGGCGTAGAAGCCCGCCTCAGCAGCGCAGGCGATTTCAAAAGCAAAACCCTGCCCGACGAAGACATCGTCCTTTTGGTTACCTCCACCCAAGGCGAAGGCGAACCGCCCGAAGAAGCCCTACCCCTATACAAATTCATCTACGGCAAAAAGAAACCCGACCTCAGCAAACTCACCTTTGCCGTCTTAGGACTTGGCGACTCCTCCTATCCAAACTTCTGCCAAGCAGGCAAAGACTTTGATGCCAAATTTGCCGAACTGGGCGCAGGCCGTCTGAACGACTTGGGCATTTGCGACTTAGAGTTCCAAGCAAATGCCGACGCATGGGTAGCCGCCGTCGTACCCAAAGTAGCCGAATTGACCGCCCAAGCAGCAAGCCCTAGTGCAAACACCGCAGCACACAGCCCGGCCACCCCAAGCAGCGGCACCGCATACACCAAAGAAAACCCCTACACAGCCACCCTCTCCGTGCGCCAAAAAATCACCTCACGCACCGCAGAAAAAGACGTCGAACACATCGAAATCGACCTCAGCGGCTCAGGTTTGCATTATCAGGCGGGGGACGCACTCGGCGTATGGCCACTAAATGCCGGCGATCTCGTTCAAGAAATCCTCGACCTCAACCAACTGAACGGCAATGAAACCGTCCAACTTTCAGACGGCCGCGAAACCGACATCCGCACCGCCCTGACCGAATCCGCAGACATCACCCAAAACACACCGGCATTCGTCCAACAATACGCCGAATTAACAAACAACGAAGCACTCAAAACCATAGCCGCAGATAAAGCCCAACTGGACGCCTACCTCGCCGCCACACCGCCCGTCGGCGTATTCGCAGCCTATCCGCACCCACTGGACGCACAAACCCTATACAGCCTCTTCCGCCCACAAACCCCGCGCCTTTACTCCATCGCCTCCGCACAAGACGAAGTCGGCGAAGAAGTCCACCTCACCATCGGCATCGTCCGTTTCGACCACCACGACCACACCTACACCGGCGCAGCATCCGGCTACTTGGGCGAACGCCTCGAAGAAGGCAGCGAAGTCCGCGTCTTTGTCGAACCCAACCCCAACTTCCGCCTACCACAAAACGGCGACACCCCCATCATCATGATCGGCGCAGGCACAGGCGTCGCCCCCTTCCGCTCCTTCATGCAACAACGCGCCGCCAATGGCGACAGCGGCAAAAACTGGCTCTTCTTCGGCAACCAACGCCTGGCTGACGACTTCCTCTACCAACTCGAATGGAGCGATTGGCGCAAAGACGGCCTCCTCACCCGCGCCGACCTCGCATGGAGCCGCCAAGGCGAACACAAAGTCTATGTCCAACACAAAATCGCCGAACGCGCCGCCGAAGTTTGGAACTGGCTGCAACAAGGCGCACACATCTACGTCTGCGGCGACGCCGCACGCATGGCGCGCGATGTCGAAAACGCCCTGATCGAAGTCATCGAAACCCAAGGCAAACTCAGCCGCGACGAAGCCGAAGACTACCTCAACGACCTGCGCGAAGACAAACGCTACCAACGCGACGTTTATTGATTGAATAAACAAAAATAAAGGCCGTCTGAAAGCTGGATTTCAGACGGCCTTTTTAAGGAACTTGCTCGGATTGTTATCAATTTATCTTGTCTTGCATTATAATTGTGCAAATTTGACTCACTCGAAAGAAAATAAATTGGAAGGATTACAACAACTTGTAGATTTATTGGTGGGTTTTGTCGATTGGATATTGAAATTACTGGCCTTCTTGTTTTAAACTACGTTCCATACTTTTATACATTAAAGACGTATTTTCATCATGCAAACCGCGCAATGCTCCGCTACTTTCTTCTATTGGTACCACACAAACGTGCGGTACTTTTTTGCGCTTGTCTGAAACAGACCAAATTGAAAATACGCAAATCAGAGCCGCCTCATTTGAGCGGCTTTTTTTATACCCACCATGGCCGCTTAAATCCACCCATTTTTAAGAAATAAGGAATACAGCCATGACCGCTTCAACCAAAATCCACAGCCAAACTCAAATGTTACACACCTGCCGCATGGTCGTTGACAGCAACAGCCACCACAGCATGCCCAACACGCTCACTTTGCCTGATACGCCCGACAGCCTCATCAGCGAAGCCTTAATTCCGCAAGTACGCACCATCGCGACTTTGATTGCCGCAGAACGTCACGATTTCAATCAAAGCAGCCCCAGCGTTTTTACTGATGAAGCGGATTTCTTCGCGGCGCGTATTTTGGTTTTGGGCGTACGCCGTTTCCATTTGGACATTACCCTGCTGCCCATGCTCAAAACCGCCAACAAACGCGCCGAAGCCTTCGCCAAACGCCATCACATGCCCTTCTCTCCCGCTGAAATGCAAATGTCCCTGCACACCCGCCGCCCTGCCAACCTGCTGATTATCGAAACCGAACACGAAATGCCTACCCTGGGCAATCTGGCCGCCAACAGCCGTGCATTTGCCGCGCAACTTTCCAATATTATTTTGTAAAACCACTTGAAAAACAGGGAAATGATTTAATATTAGGCAAACACACTCCGCCGAAATCTCGGCAAAGACAAACTTCTCTCAGGAAAAACAATGAAAAAACTGATTGCCTTAGCCGCCCTTTCCACTTTCGCCCTTGCTGCCTGCAAAGACAATACCCAGGCACAGCTTGAGCAGCAACAAAAACAAATCGAAGCATTGCAACAACAGTTGGCACAACAAGCAGGCCAACAAGAAGACAATACGGTTTACCAGCTCATGCCTGAAGCCGTGAAAGACACCATTCCTGCCGAGGCACAAGCCAACGGCAACAACGGCCAACCGGTAACCGGTACAGACGGCCAACAATACATCTACGACCAATCCACCGGAAGCTGGCTGCTGCAAAGCTTGATAGGTACTGCAGCCGGTGCATTTATCGGCAACGCATTGGCCAATAAATTCACACAGGCACGCAATCAAAACAGTCCGATTGCCCGTCAAGCCCGTGCCAACTATTATCAAAGCGCACGTCCAAACGGACGCACCAGCCAACAGCTGAATACACGCACCCTGCGTGCCCAGCAACAAAATGCCCAGCAGCAACAACGATACCGTGAAACTACGCGTCAGCCTTCCAACTATCGCCGCCCCAGCATGGGCCGAGGCTTTGGCCGCCGCCGCTGATTCGGTTTATATTCCATCTTTGATATAAATACGCGCAATATTAAAGGCCGTCTGAAAAATCAGGATAACTGGTTTTCAGACGGCCTTTAGTCCTTCTCTATTTTCTTATTGCAGATTTGTGGGTCTGTCTGTATGCGTTATGCCCAGAAATCGCGAGGTGCGTCCAATACGGGTTTGACGATACCGGTGCGGACGGCAAAATCGCCGAAGCCTTCATCATCGAGTCGGTTTTGCGCCCAATCGGCCACCCAGCCTTCGACAATTTCAAGGATTTCAGGTTCGGTAATATTTTCTTTAAACAGGCGCGGGATGCGTGTGCCTTCTCGGTTGCCGCCTGCGTAAAGGTTGTAGCGGCCGACGGCTTTGCCGACCAAACCGATTTCCGCCAGCATGGCGCGACCGCAACCATTCGGGCAACCGGTTACGCGCAAAACTATGTATTCGTCTTCCAAGCCGTATTTGGCGAACATTTCGTCGATTTTATCGGAGAATGTCGGCAGGAAGCGTTCGGCCTCCGCCATCGCCAGCGGGCAAGTCGGCAAGGCAACGCAAGCCATGGAGTTTTCACGCTGGATGGTAATCGATTTACTGATAAGGCCATGATCTTTGGCGATTTTATCAATCGTATCTTTTAATTCCGGCGGTACATTGGCAACCACCAGATTTTGGTTGGCCGTCAGACGGAAGTCGCCGGGATGGATTTTGGCAATTTCACGTACGCCGGTTTTCAAAGGTCTGCCGGGATAATCAAGCAGGCGGCCGTTTTCAATAAACAAAGTCAAATGCCAGTTGCCTTCATGTCCTTGTACCCAGCCGATATGGTCGCCGCGGTGGGTGAATTCGTAAGGGCGGATGGGGTCAAATTTAATGCCCATGCGCCTTTCGACTTCTTCTTTGAACACATCTACGCCGACGCGTTGCAGCGTATAGCGTGTACGCGCTGCTTTGCGGTCGCTGCGGTTGCCCCAGTCGCGCTGAGTGCTGACGACGGCTTCTGCGGCGTTGAGGGTGTATTCCAGCGGAACGAAACCGAATTCATAGGAAATATTGGGATAAGTTTTGGTATTGCCGTGTTCGCTGGATAAACCGCCGCCGACCAATACATTGAAACCCACCAACTTGCCGTTTTCTGCAATCGCCACAAAACCTAAGTCGTTGGAATGAATGTCCACATCGTTATCAGGCGGAATCACAACGGCAGTTTTGAATTTGCGCGGTAGATAGGTTTTACCCAAAATCGGCTCTACGTCGTCGGCAATTTCTTTATTGCGCGGCTCGGTCGGCTCGGTCGTGAACACTTTTTCACCGTCCAGCCATACATCGGCATATGCCATGGTGCGCGGCAGGAGGTGCATACTGATGCGCGCCGCCCATTCATAGGCTTCTTGGTGCAAAGTGCTTTGTACAGGATTACTGGTGCACAACACATTACGGTTGACATCGCTGGCTGTGGCAATGGAATCCAGACCCAGTTTGTGCAATGCCTGATGTGCCTGTTTTAAATCGGTTTTCAGAATGCCGTGGTATTGGAAGGTTTGGCGGTTGGTCAGGCGGATGGAGCCGTAAATCGTATTTTCACCGGCAAATTTATCGATACCCAGCCACTGTTTCGGCGTAATGATGCCGCCGGGCAAACGGCAACGCAACATCATGTTTTTTAAAGGCTCAAGCTTTTGTTCGGTACGCTCGGCACGGATATCGCGGTTGTCCTGTTCGTACATGCCGTGGAAGCGGATAAGTTGAAAGTTGTCGGCGGTAAAGCCGCCGGTAAAGTCGTCTTTCAACTCTTCTTTAATGGTGCCGTGCAGATAATCGCTGCGTTCTTTCAAGGCTTCGTTGCCGGAAAGCGGTGTATCAGGCAGCTTAGCGCGCGGGTCGGTCGTGGTAGCAGTCATTGAAGTACTCCTTATTTTTGGTATAGGCGTTACTTTAATGAGGCCGTCTGAAAATGGGAAAGAATGGTTTGTTTGTTTTAAAGACGATTTTGTTATATTGGTAAAATGCCGCACTTACCTATAGCTAATTTGAATTTACTATATTTATGTTCTGACTGATGAACGTTGGCAGATTAGAAATAAATTAAACAAATGGCTTACATCATTAGCCTGCATCAAGCCCGATTCTAATTAAATCCACTATAATCCATTATTTTCCACGGGCTTAAACCGTAAAAATACAGCAAGCAAACTTTATGTCTCACTCCCTTATACACACTTTCGCTCAAACTTTTGGTTTTCCCTATACAGAAACGTTGCAAGAACTGCCCCCTCTGGAAGACAACCGTCATCTGCATTTGGGTGCATTAGCAGATTTCTACCGCCATATGGACGGTACATGGCATTCCGACAATCCGCTTGCCGATTATTGGCTGGAGATGGAAACTCTGTTTTTACATTGGGTAACTTATCCCAAGTTGCCCAACAGTTGGCACGATTGGGCCTTCAGTTGGGATAGGAAGACCAAGCAATATCTGCCCACACAAGGCTGGCGTGAAGAATGGGCGATATTTGGCATAATGTTCGACGATTCAATTCTTTTTGCCGATACTGCCGCCCCCGACAGTCCTGTTTATTGGCTGATAACAGGTTACGGTACGATAGAAAACCGCCGCCTTGTCGCACCTTCCATAGCAATACTAATGCAAACCTTATTGGCAATTTATGATTTTGAGTGCGAATGGCGGAAAGCAGGCGGAGAGTTTTACGATGAAGAAAGCTGTGACATACCTTCAGCATTATATTCTGCTCTGCATGATTTACTACAACGGGAACTGCCACCGGAATGCGTAGCAGGATTTGAAAAAGCGTTTTGGGGCTGATGCTGTAATTGCAATCTAAAAAACCTATTCTCTGCCGTCTGAAATTTTGACTTTAAGAAACAATTATTTAAAATAATATGATTGATTCATTTGAAATATCAGTTTGAAAATTCTTGAAGAATTAATAGGCTGCTGAGACATAAAAAGGCCGTCTGAACTTTGCTTTCAGACGGCCTTGATATTGTACGGGACAAACTGATTAGGCTTGTTTGTTCCAACGTTCGATAGATTCTTTGATGACTTGTTTCGCTTCTTCCACATCGCCCCAAGATTCAACTTTAGTGGTACCTGCTTTTTTCAGGTCTTTGTAGTGGTTGAAGTGGAACTCGATTTGTTTGATCAGTTGTTGCGGCAAGTCGGCCAAAGTTTTGTAGGCGTTGCCGTTGTTGCGGTCGTCGGCCGGAACGCAGACGATTTTGTCGTCCACTTCGCCGTCGTCAACGAATTTCATCACGCCGATAACGCGTGCTTCCAGGAAAATACCGGTTGCCAAAGGCTGTTCGGTAACCAGCAATACGTCCAATTCGTCGCCGTCTTCGTCCAAAGTTTGCGGAATGAAGCCGTAGTTGGTCGGTTTGGCGAAAATTGCCGGTTCAACGCGGTCGAGTTGGAAGGCGGCCAGTTTGCGGTTCCACTCGATTTTGTGGTTGCTGCCTGCCGGGATCTCGTTGACAACGTTGATGATGCCGCCGTCCACGTCGCCCGGGGTCAGGATTTTGTTGAAGTCTGCCATGATGGTTTCCTTTGATTTTAAAGAGAGTCAAACGGCGAAAGTATAACAAACCCGAGGCCGTCTGAAAATGTGAAACTGTCGTATTCAGACGGCCTTTTTGGCATTCAGCCTTTTGACCAGTTCTAAAATTGCGCGTTTATTGGAAGGCGAAAACACTTTTTCCGCCGCTTCTTCCGCACTAAACCAACCGTAGGCAACGTGTTCGTCCGGTTGCAGAACAATGGGCGTATCGCGCGGAATTTGGGCGGAGAAGATGTGTTCGCGGTTTTCAAAAACGCCTTTGGGATAGCGATGGCGCCAGTGATGATAGATTTCATAAACGGTGCTGTCGTGCCAGTTTTCCAGCTGTTCGTCTGCAAGGCGGATACCGGTTTCTTCCCACACTTCGCGCCATGCGGTTTCTTCGATACGTTCGCCTTCTTCCAAGCTGCCGGTAACCGACTGCCAAAAACCTTGCGGCGCCGTGCGTTCAATCAGCAGGATATTGCCGTCTTCATCATGCAAGACGACCAAAGCGGAAACAGGATACTTCAAAGGCTTGCCGCTCATGGCTTATCCTTGCCGGATTGATTGGGGAGGCTGATTTTTTGTAGTAAGTAAGCCAAAAGGTTTTCCATGTCTCACTCAAAAATGGGAAATTGATATTCAGACGGCCTTTGCTGGAAATCCGCAAAGGCCGTCTGAAATTATACCTGATTTAACTGCGCCAGTTTCCAAGACACCAGCTCTGCCGCTTCTTCCGGCGAGTTGGCCTTCAACCCTGCTTCGCCAAAATACGAAATTTTAGGCAACTCGCACAAAAACTTATCGACGTCTTCTGCCGTCAAAAAACGGCCGTGCAAATCGAAACCGACGTTTAAAGCACGCCCTTTGATTTCCGCCATCCTGTCATGCAAATGCCCGTACAAGTGATACCAGCCTTGATAGCAGCCGTCCCATTCCTGAATCGGATAGTGAAAGAGAACCAGCGTATTCTTAATTTCCGGCAATTTGAGTTTCATATACGGCCGTATGGACGACAGCAGCGGATGGCCGTCATGCTTGGTTTGGCTGCGGAAAAAATCGGCATGCTGCCGAATCACATGATCATGATTGCCGTAAATCAAGTGATGTTGCCCGTTTAAACGCGACAAAACGCGCTCTATCTGCTTATGGTCGTGGGCAAAGGAAAAATCGCCCAAGTTGTACACCGTATCTTCAGGCGTAACGGTTTCATTCCACGTCCGGATTAAAAATTCATCCATTTCTTCCACATTGTCAAACGGTCGAAATTGCGGGCAGAATTTGGCGATGTTTTTATGTGAGAAATGTAAATCTGATGTGAAGTAGGTTTTGCTCATGCCATGCTCTCTGCGTTGCAGGCTTGAATCGTATCACGCGCGGGCGTATGCTGAATAATGTTTATTATATGCTTCAAGGAGTTTTTATGCGTTTGGTTATTGCCGCGCCGGCCAACGGCGCAATATTGAAAGACGCGCTCAAAGCGCATCTGCAAAACGACACGCGCGTCAGCAGCTTGGTCGATTTATCCTCGCCAGAAGGAAGCTATCCGCAACTCTCGTTTGCCGCAGCCGAAGAAGTCGCGGCAGGACGCGCCGACCGTGCGCTGTTGATTTGCGGCACCGGCGTGGGCACGGCAATCGCCGCCAATAAAGTGCGCGGCATTCGGGCGGCGACAGCACATGATTTGCTCACCGTCCGCGGCTCGGTGGAAAACTATAACGCGCAGGTTTTATGTATGGGGCAAAACGTGATTGCCGCGCCGGCCGCTTGGGCATTGGTCGATATTTGGTTGGATTTGCGCCACGACACAAGCAGCAGCTATGCGCATAAAGTCGGAGAAATCGAAGCATACGAGCGCGGAAAATAAATACGTGTTGCTCCATATATTTTCAGACGGCCTTGTTACGTTTCGCTTTAGCAAAACCGGTAAGGCCGTCTGAAAATATTTAAATGCTTATTTTCCTTTTTTATTGCAAGGATGTCCTGCGCTGTTGTCGCAGACGCGTAAATTGCGCAAATGCATGACGGCATTGGTCAACTCGGCCTTCGTCGGCTCGTAACGGAAAGCATATTGCTTCACGTACAAAGCTTCGTTACCCTGTACGGCTTTTATCCAAGTAAATTCAGGTTTGCTGGTTTGCGGATTGTTGGCGCAAAACAACATCACCAAAGCGAATGGATAGCCGTTTTCTTCACCTGCCGTTATTGGGTTGACACTACTTTGCGGACAGGCATTCTGCCATGAGGCTGAAAGATTGCCGAAAAACTGCTCAACACCCGGTTTCATACCTGCCATGGATTGCAGCGTGACCATTTGCGTCCAGTCTTCCACAGTCTGTTTCTGCGGCACAAGTTCTATCAATGTCACACCATTTTGCGCGGTTTGATAGCCGACTTTGAAGCCTTTAGGCGGAGCGCCGAAAGACCCAAATTCCTCAGCCTGCGCAGTTTGAACAGCTAACGGAAGCATAGCGATGGCGAGCATCAGTTTCCTAACGATACTTGTTTTTTTCATTGTTTTTCCTTATTCACTAAAAGTATGGCAGATGAAACACTCCATCCGCCAGCGCTATACTAACACAAGCATATAGCATTTTTCAGACGGCCTTACAACTGCTTCAAAAACGCCTGAATAAACGCGATTTTATCCAATTCCGACATGGCATTGAATGTTTCCTGATGCTCGTGGATATAGTCAATCAAAGGGTAAAATTCTTCATCAACATGGCGTTTATCCAGTTTGCGGCTGATATTGCCCTCGTTGCTTCGTCCTAAAAACTTGGAAATCAGGTAATACGGTGATTTGAGTTTGAACAGCATTTCGCCGTTTTGGGCATCAAATACCATAAAGCCTTCGTGTTCCACATTTTTCAGACGGCCTTTCAGCTCGCCAAACGTGATGTTTTTCAGCGTTTCAGGACGGCGAACGCCGTATTGTTTGCCGATTTTGTCCAATTCCGCTTCGCTAAACTGACGGCCGGTCGCCACGTCAATGCAGCCGATTAAGGTTTCGCCCAATTCTTCACGGATGATGTGAACGTCTTTCGCGTCTGTGATTTCAAACAAAAAAGTGTGGTTCGGATAAGCGCGGAACAAGGTTTCGTATTGCGCGCAGTGTGCGGCGGTCATGTCTGCAAACGCGCTATCAAGCGAACCGGTAGTCGAATACAGCACTTTGCCGTCAAACGAAGCGCCTTTAGACGGATGGTCGTCTGAAAGCGAGACGAAAGTGCAGCAGCCGAGGAAGCCGTTTACTTTTACGACCGCATCCACCAATCTCTCGTCGCTGATTCGGATCGGATAACGGCTGCCTTTGGCGATACGTTCCGAATAATTGAACACTTTTTTAAACGGACGCACGATGATGCGGTTGTGCGCGTCGATAATCAAACCGCGCATTTCCAGCAAAGCATCATCAAAGCGGTTGTTATAGAACACGCTGCGGGCGTATTTCAACACGCGCAATTCAGGATAGTGCTTGGATGCTTTGGCGGTAAAGTTGCGGCTGCCGTGTTGCAGATAGTGATCGGTCACAAAGGTTTGCTGCGCTTCATCAAACACCAGCGGCTTATGCTCGACAGCCTGCATCTGTTCGATTTTTTCTAACTGCTCCGCATTTGCCGGTTGCACGGCCTCGATATGGATTTCGTTTGCCACTCGGTTTTGGTTCAGCTTGATATACGCCGCCAATACGTCATGCTCTTTCACGCCATGCAGGTTGGGATAGAAATTGTGCAGTCGATAGACCTCTGTTTCAAAACCGCTTTTCTCCGCCTGATCCAATAAATGACGGCAACGCGAAGCTTTTTGGTTGGTATTGGAATTAATGATCAGAATATTTCGATTCGGATTTTGGCGTCCAAGTCTCAAAGTTTCAGTCATCAAGGCATTACCGCGTTTCTGCGCCTTATCCACTGCTTCACCCGACCAATGATACTCACCGTATTCATCGGTAATGAACAAATCGTTTTCAATACGGACCACTTCCGCATCCGGATACTGCGCTTTAAATTCAGCGGCTTTTTGTTCGGCGAAAGTCGATTTTCCCGAACCTTGATGACCGCGGATTAAGATGAATTTTTGCATTTTGTTTCCTTATTCTTTTTCTCAGCTTGCCCTGAATAAATAGGCCGTCTGAAAAATATTTCCACCCTTTTTTCAGACGGCCTTAGCTTCAGTTCACAGCTGCCAACTGCGTTTTCTCAATCTCTTCTACCCAGAAATCTGTACCCATACCTCGTTCGGCAAATGAACCGATGAGCGTGAACACTTGATCGGAGAAGCCGCCGATGTTCAAGATATCGTGACGATTTCGTGCTTGAGCCTGGGTATAGGGCTGGATATCCAGACAAACGAGTTTGGCTTCCGGACAACGTCGTTTCAGAATGTCCCACTCTTTCATCAGGCTGGTTGTTGCGCCCCATCCTTGGCTTTCATCTGCCCAACTTTCGTTGTCTGACACGATGACGACCAAATCCACGTCGGCTTTTTCACGGTTCAGCATGGCGAGCGGTGCGCTGCAAGCCGTTCCGCCGCCGCCGATGTTGGCGAGTTTTTCGGCGTTGGTCATGATGCTGTCGCGCGGATTGAGCTTCACGTTTACCGTGATTTGTTCAAACGGAATTACGCGGGCTTGCGGGTTGGTACGCAACATGGCGGCGGATACGAGTGCGGCAATGTCGATGCAGCGGGTTTTGCTGGTTGCGCTGCCTCGATAGCCGGTAACCGAGCTGCGCATAGAGCCGGAGACGTCCGGGCAAACCACGACTTTGCCTCGGATGGCCGGTACGTTTTGTACGGCGGTTTCCATCGCATCTTGCAGCGCTTCGCGGATTTCAAACGGCATTTGATTAGATGTTGCCTGATACGCGGTCAGCAATTGGTAAGGCAGGACGCGGGCGCGGGCAATGGCGGTTTCGTCACGCAGTTTTTCTGCCACCATTTTGATGTTTTTACTTTTGGCAAACACTTCGTGGCGCAGGAAAGTGTTCAGGTTTTGACGAACCTGCTGCCATGAGCCGTTGCGGGCAATCTCTGCCCAGTCGCCGCTGTTCAAGTCTAAAGCGGTGAGCATTTGGAAGGGAACATTGGGCAATTCGCCTTCTCGGCTTTGTTTGTAGTCTTCAAAAGCGCGGGTAATGGGCGGCAATGCTTCGCGGTCGTAAGGTTTGCCGATCAGCCATGCAAACCAAGCGGCACGCCATGCTTCACGCGGTTTGGGATGCACCATTTTGACCACGTCTGCCAGCGACGGTGAATTACCGACGGCGGCGTTAAGCAGTTGTTTTTCGGTAGCGGTCAAAAGCCAAGTCTGCATCAGTTTTTTCGGACGGTTGCCGAAAGATTTTCTGCCGACTGCGCCGCTACGGATAATTTGTGCGAAGTTACGCAACATTTTACCGTTGTCCACCACTTGGTCGAATACGCGGGCGAGCATGTTCACGTCTTTTTGTGCCAACACGGCAAGCAACAGCGCTGGCATGTCTTTCATGAAACCTTTTTGACGGGCATACACGGCGGTTTTGGCGATAAACTCGGCATCCAGGTTTTCTGCCAATTTCAACACTTGGTCAAGCTGACTTTGGGCATCGGCATAGTAGGTATTGTTCAGACATCCGGTAGCGGCAAGCTGGGCCAGCTGTTGTTTGTGTGTCAGTGTGTAGGCGATGCCGCCGGCTTCATTATAAGTGTCGGTTTTAGTCAAACGGTTTTTAATAGATTGAAACAAGGTAGTATTAGCCATTTTCATTTTCTTTCATATTGTTGGTTTGAGGCCGTCTGAACTTGTTTTAGCTTTGTTTTTCAGACGGCCTTGAATGGGTGGCAGTGTGGCGGCTAAAGATGAAGAGAAGCGTTTTTAACTGAAAGCTAATGTATTCTCTTCCGGGCATCCGCCTACTGCCGTAGGGCGACTAGTTTAATTAGGATCATTCAGGTTTGTAGCAAGGAAGGAATGTAATCCTAATGGCATTCACCCATAAGGGGTGGTACATTAGGCAACAAAGAGTGGAGAAATTTTTACGCGCTCTATCCACTGAGCTACTCTGCCATAGTTGGCGGCAGAGACGGGATTCGAACCCGCGACCTCGCGCTTAGCAGGCTGTAATTCCTCCGGCATTTGCCGAATGCACCGAAAACGGTTTTTATATCGATCCGCCTGAATATTTCAGACGGCCTTGAATGAGTGGCAGCGTAGCAGATAAACATGAAGAGAAACGGTTTTAACGTGAAAGGTTAATGTACTCTCTCCGGGCATCCGCCTGCTGCCGTAAAAATAATATGGCACGCAACAAGTTTTTAAGGGAAACATGCCTTGGCTCTACCAACTGAGCTACTCTGCTATTTGAAACAACAGAGACAGGACTCGAACCTGCGACATAAGGATATCCATGTTGTAGTTTCCCTAGGCATTTGCCTGCCATATTGAAAAAGGGTGGGCGACTAAATAAACAAGACGTTCAACGTCTATCAGACGAGACAGGATTCGAACCTGTTAATCCAAATGTAGTCTTGTCGGCATTCGCCCTGTAACCACACAGCAACTAAATTTACGGAAAATTTTTCTCCGGTAACTGTATTTCCCGAAGCATCTGCTGTATCGTTACATTCACAACATAGCCAACAGCGTGCCAAGAATAAAATTTTTATAAAAATAATTTTTAATTGATTGAATATAAAGAAAATATATTTTAAAGTAGCTTTTATCGGCAAGAAGCGTAGAATAGTAAAAAATATATTTATAGATAGCTATATAGAAAATAAAATATAAAAGGATATATGATGCGATTCGATGATTTGGACAAACGCTTGCGGCTAAGTAAACGGCAAATTTGTCTTGGAAAAAATAATTTAAAGGCCGTCTGAAACATGAATACCCATCCTAAAAAACAAGTCGCTGTCAGCTTTCTCGGTACGGTATTGGACAGTGGTTTCGGTCAAGGGCGTTGGCAGAAATGGCGGCCGAATGTCGCCATGAATCAGCGTCAGGATTTTCATCTTGACCGCATGGAGCTGTTTTATGCGGAGAAATACCGCGAGCTGGCAGATCATGTAAAAGCCGATATTCAACAGGTGTCGCCGCACACAGCCGTCAATCTTGTGCCTATGGAGCTGACAAATCCGTGGGATTTCTCCGAGGTTTATACCAAACTGCACGATTGGGCGGCGGGTTATCCATTTGATACAGAAGAAGAAACCTATCTCACCCACATCACCACAGGTACACACGTTGCCCAAATCTGCCTGTTTTTATTGGTGGAATCTCGTCAAATCCCCGGCGTATTGTTACAAACCGCTCCACCCAAAAATCAAAGACGCAGTATGGAGGACGGCAATGTCGGTAGTTATGAAATCATCGATTTAGACTTAGCCCGTTACGACGTACTGGCCGAACGCCTTGCCGCTGTACGCGACGATGCAGTGCGCTACCTGAAAAGCGGCATTTCTACCCAAAACGCCGCCTTCAACCGCATGATTGCCGAAATTGAACAAGTCGCGCTCAACTCTCCTTCCCCCATTCTGCTCTCCGGCCCGACAGGCGCGGGCAAATCTATGCTGGCACGCAGGATTTTTGAATTGAAAAAAGCGCGCCATCTGATTAAAGGCACATTTGTCGATGTAAACTGCGCCACCCTTCGCGGCGACGGCGCAGCATCTGCCTTGTTCGGCCACAAAAAAGGCGCCTTTACCGGCGCGGCGGAAAAGCGTGAAGGCTACCTAAAAACTGCCGACGGCGGCGTATTGTTTTTAGATGAAATCGGCGAATTAGGCTTGGACGAACAAGCCATGTTGCTCAAAGCCATTGAAGAAAAACACTTTTATCCCGTCGGTAGCGACAGCGAAGTCAAAAGCGACTTCCAGCTCATCGCCGGCACCAACCGCGACCTACGCCACGAAATCCGCGCCGGACGCTTCCGCGAAGACCTGTTCGCCCGTATCAACATCTGGAACTACCCACTGCCCGCACTCTCCGACCGCCGCGAAGACATCGAGCCCAACGTCGAACATCAGCTCGCCCTAGCTTCACAGGAACTCGGCCGAACCACCCGCTTCAACAAAGAAGCCCTGGCCGCCTACCTTGCCTTCGCCCACTCCAACCAAGCCCCATGGCGCGGCAACTTCCGCGACCTAGCCGCCAGCATCATGCGCCTGGCAACACTCGCACCTCAAGGCAGGATACAGGTAGAACAAGTCCAAGCCGAAATCGAACGCCTCAAATGGTTATGGTCGGAAGAACCCTTTTCAGACGGCCTCCTACATAACAGGTCGTCTGAAAAAGCACAAGGCTACCCCGATAAAGTCGATTGGGACACATTGGATTTGTTCGACAAACTGCAACTGCAACACGTTATCGACGAATGCCGCAAACACCCCAATATGGCCGCCGCCGGTCGCGCTTTATTCAATATTTCTCGAACAGAAAGAGCAAAAGTCAATGACAGCGACCGATTGAGGAAATATTTACAGCGATTTGGATTGGAATGGGGAGATATTTAAATGAGAGTGGGCAAGCTAGCTCATTTTAATCGCATTATTTTTCATAATTTATAAAAAATAAAAGGCATCAATCCCGATGCCTTTTTAATTTATTAACACAAATTACTTCTTTGGTTTACTTCAAAAATGCCGCATGATAAGCAATATGCTCACCAATAAAACTGGCGATGAAGTAATAGCTATGATCGTAGCCTTTATGGAAGCGCACATCGACCGGTTGGTTTGCCGCACGGCAGGTTTCGATAAAATCTTCGGTACGCAATTGTGTTGGCAAAAACTCATCTTCCAAGCCCTGATCAATGCGCATACCTTGCACTTTATAGCCTTGTTGAATGAGCGAGCTGGCATCATATTGCTGCCATTTTTCGCGATCTTTCCCTAAATAGGCAGAAAAGGCTTTTTCTCCCCAAGGCACGATGCTTGGCGACAAAATGGGCGAAAAGGCAGAGACACTTTGATAACGTTCCCAATTTCGCAATGCCAATACCAATGCGCCGTGTCCGCCCATTGAATGTCCCATAATGGAACGTTTGCCGTTAGTAGGGAAATTTGCTTCAATCAGATCAGGCAATTCGTTCAAGACATAATCATACATCTGATAATTCGTCGTCCAAGGTTGCTCGGTCGCATTCAAATAAAAGCCTGCACCTTGCCCTAAATCGTAAGCCGCATCGTTCGGCACTTGCTCTCCGCGAGGGCTGGTATCGGGCGCAACCACAATCACTTGATGTTCTGCCGCGTAACGCTGAAAGCCTGATTTGGTAATGAAATTTTGTTCAGTGCACGTCAAGCCGGAAAGCCAATAAATCACACCAAGTGGTCGATTCTCTGGATTATCCGGCAAATAGACGGCAAATTTCATTTCGCATTGCAACGTTTGGGCATGGTGTGCCCAAACTTGTTGCGAACCGCCAAAAATTTGATGTTGTTCAATCAGTTTCATCGCGTACCTTAGTAATGAATAACAGCGCGGATCGATTTACCTTCGTGCATTAACTCAAAGGCTTCATTGATTTGATCAAGTGTCATTGTATGGGTCACAAACGGTTCTAACTCGATGTCGCCTTTCATTGAATCTTCGACCATTTTCGGCAGTTCAGAACGGCCTTTCACGCCACCAAACGCCGTGCCTTTCCAAACACGACCTGTTACCAACTGGAACGGACGAGTTGAAATTTCTTGTCCTGCACCTGCTACGCCGATGATAATGGATTGTCCCCAACCTCGATGTGCACTTTCTAATGCTTGACGCATTACATTTACGTTGCCGATACATTCAAAGGTATGGTCAATGCCCCATTTATTGATGTCTAACAACACATCTTTGATCGGTTTATCGTAATCGTTCGGGTTCAAACAATCCGTTGCACCGAACTGTTTTGCCAACTCGAATTTTGCAGGATTGGTATCAATGGCGATAATGCGGCCGGCTTTCGCTTGACGCGCACCTTGCACCACCGCCAAACCAATCGCCCCCAAGCCAAACACGGCCACAGAGTCGCCTTCTTGCACTTTTGCCGTGTTATGTACCGCACCAATACCCGTAGTAACGCCGCAGCCGAGCAAACATACATGTTCGTGGTTGGCTTCCGGGTTGATTTTCGCCAGTGAAACTTCGGCAACAACAGAATATTCGCTGAAAGTCGAACAGCCCATATAGTGATAGATCGGCTGACCTTGATAAGAAAAACGCGTCGTGCCGTCCGGCATTAAGCCTTTACCTTGCGTATCACGCACTGAGACGCACAAGTTGGTTTTACCTGAACGACAAAACTCACATTCTCCACATTCAGCGGTGTAAAGCGGAATAACGTGATCACCCGGTTTTACGCTTGACACACCTTCGCCCACAGCAACAACCACACCCGCACCTTCATGCCCAAGTACCACAGGGAATACGCCTTCAGGATCGCTTCCTGATAACGTAAACGCATCAGTATGGCACACGCCAGTATGAGTGTTACGAATTAACACCTCGCCTTTACGCGGCATTTCTACATCGATTTCCACAATTTGTAAGGGTTGATTTGGGGCGAATGCCACCGCCGCACGAGATTTGATAGTTGAATTGGTTTGTTTAATTTCCATTATTTTTGCCTTTTAATTCATTAATTAAAGTTATCTAGCCTAAGTAAGATAACCACAGTTTATACTTTGGAACCCACCCTGAAGCAAGCGTTTTTGCAATTTTGACTACAACAGTAGCATGATTGACTGAGGGCCACCATGCAATCGGCGATTAAAGGCTACTGGATATTTCCCTAAGTCATGAAGCTTTCCCGTCTGACAAGCAATTTCCTGTGCATCAAATACCCGGGCAAACTCCGCCGCTATTTCCCCAACATTGACCAAATGGCTTTGCAAGGTTTGCCAATGTTTGTAAGGCAAGAGATTGCCGAGTTTGTCTTGGGCGGAATGGGCGTAGTAAATTAGGGGGCTCATATTGAAATTCTAAAAAATTCAAATTGATACAAATGCAATGATAATATGATATTAAATTTAATATGTAAATATAAAAAATGCCGTCTGAAACTTTTTCAGACGGCATTGTTATTGATTAACCTTTATAACTTGCTTCTAATATCCTCTACCGCTTTCACTAATGCTTCAGAAAGCGAGGGATCAAAAGAAGAGTGGCCTGCTTGAACAATTCTCAATTCTGCTTCAGGGAAGGCTTGCGAGAGTTCCCATGCGCTTTGCATTGGAGTGCATAGGTCGTAGCGGCCTTGGACGATGATGGTTGGAATATGGCGGATTTTTTCGATGTTTTCCAAGATGGCTTTATCGCCCTGCAGCCAGCCTTCGTTCACGAAATAATGGTTTTCCATTCTTGCGATGGCAAGGGAGGCTTGCGGGTCTTCATCCACGTCTTTGGGTTCAAACTGAATAAGGTAGCTTTCCCAGTCTGCCCATGATTTGGCTGCTTTGAGGCGCGTGGCTTCATCTTCGCTGAACAGCATTTCATGGTAGGCTTTGATTAGGGTTTTGCGTTTGTTTTCGGCTACGGGAGCAATGAATTTTTGCCATTGAGCCGGATAAATTTGGCTGACGCCGCCTGCTTCGTTCAGCCATGCCATTTCAGACGGCCTGCATAGGAAAATACCGCGCAAAACTAAGCCGCTGACGCGATCGGGATGGGTTTCGGCATAAGTCAGCGACAAGGTGCTGCCCCATGAGCCGCCGAAAACCAGCCATTTTTGAATGCCGAGCATTTCGCGTACTTTTTCGATATCGGCAACCAAATCCCATGTAGTATTGTCTTCGATACACGCATACGGTTTGGAACGTCCGCAGCCGCGTTGGTCGATGATGACGATGCGGAACTGTTCTGGATTGAAAAAGCCTCGGCAAGCCGGTGATGCGCCTGCTCCGGGGCCGCCATGCAGGAAAATCACGGGGTGTCCATCAGGATTGCCTGACTCTTCCCAATAGATTTCGTGAATGTCGGATACGCGTAAAAGGCCGCTATTTCGTGGTTCTTGAATCGGATGCATGAGCTTTCTCCTTTGTCTGATGAATATATTTAATTGTAACACTTTACCTGCTGATTTTTCAGACGGCCTACATAGGTTTAGCGCCACAAATGGCGTAAAATACCACTTTTTGACAGGATTTTTTTATGATTGACAACAAACAAACCCATGCCGCTCCCGAAGGACAACTTTTATTGCGTACAGTAGCCATGCCGCGCGATACCAACCCTAATCAGGACATCTTCGGCGGCTGGATTATGTCGCAAATGGATCTGGGCGGCGGTATTTTGGCGGCAGAAATCGCACAGGGACGAATTGTCACCGTGGCCGTTCAAGAAATGAATTTCATCAGACCGGTAAAGGTCGGCAACGTTGTATGCTGCTATGGTCATTGCGTCCGAGTAGGCAATACTTCTTTGCAACTGAAAATCGAAGTGTGGGTAAAGACTTTGATGAACGATATGGTAACGGAAGACCGCCAACTGGTTACCGAAGCCGTATTCACTTACGTCGCTATCGATGCACAAGGCAATCCGCGCCCTATTCCACGAGAAGGCAATGCAAAGCTGGCTCATTTGTCAGTTTAAGAAATCAAAACCAGGCCGTCTGAAATTTCAATGTTCAGACGGCCTTTTTGAATATGGAGACAAAATGTAATAATATTTCTTTTGAGCTAAAGCAAGGCGAAGTATCTGTTTTTTAGGTTTAATTCAAGCTTATTGATAAGACAAAGACCGTACACCGGCTCCCTATAACACTACTCTACCGCGACAGTTTGTACCACCTTTAAAACAACGTTTCCTCCTCAACCCACTTTAAGGAACATCATGGCTTCGCGCGATTTATACCCACAGGAAATTTTACAGGTTGTTCTCGACAAAAGCTGCGCCAAAGCACAATCCAGCATCCCCACACTGGCAATTTTGAGCATTTTGGCCGGCGGATACATCGGCTTCGGTTATCTTGCCTATTTAAAAGTAGTCAGCGGCATTCCGCACGAATGGGGCGGTGTCGCGACTTTACTCGGTGCCGCCGTATTCCCCATCGCCTTGATTTGTATCCTGCTTGGCGGCGGCGAGCTGGTAACCAGCAATATGATGATTATGTCTTTAGGCAGATTGGCCGGACGGATTTCCTCTAAAATGCTGCTGCGAAACTGGGTTATCGTTTGCATGGGCAATTTGGTAGGCACGCTGGCGATGGCGTTTTTTCTCGGACACTATGTCGGCATGACCGAAGGCAGCGTGGCAGAAAAAACCATTGCTGTGGCAGAAGCAAAAGTCCATATGGATTTCGGCCGTGCTTTCGTATCGGCAGTCGCATGTAACTGGATGGTCTGCATGGGCGCGTGGCTGCACTTTGCCGCTAAAAACACAACCGGACGAATGCTGGCCATTTGGTTCCCCGTCATGATTTTCGTATTAAACGGCTTCCAACACCTTGTCGCCAATATGTTCGTTATCCCAGCCGGCATTTTGGCAGGCGCAAACATCACATGGGGGCAGTTTTTCTTCAACACGATTCCCGTATTCCTGGGTAATGTCGTCGGTGGCGCATCCTTTGTCGGCGCATCGTATCTTTATACTTATAAAGACACGCTGAAAGATAGTGCCGAATAGACCTGCTTTATAAACAACAAAACCTGCTTTTTTAAGCAGGTTTTGTTTTACCGTTATTTTTCAGACGGCCTTTGCTACACAAAATCATTATACTGCTCCACAAGATTGCAAGATTGTTTTCAGCCTAATAGCCTATACCGAAGTGAGCAATCTATATTGAAACTTGAAGAGTAAAAACAAAAAGGACTTAACCGGAAAAACAGGTTAAGTCCTTAAATCTTTTGGTCGGAGTGAAAGGATTCGAACCTTCGACCCCTTGCACCCCATGCAAGTGCGCTACCAGACTGCGCCACACTCCGACTCGATAAGCTGTGAATTCTAGTTTCAAATACTGATTTTGACAAGTGTTTTTTAGGAAGGGAAATTTACTCGTTTGAAAATATTTAAATTATTTGTACACAAAAAAGGCCGTCTGAAATCGTTCAGACGGCCTTTGATTATTCAGTCAAATATCAAGCTTCAACCGGGATAATACCGATTTTGGCCTGCCATTGTTTTGGAGCAATAGCGTGAACCGATTCGCCGTTGCTATCTACCGCAACGGTAACAGGCATGTCTTTGACTTCAAATTCGTAAATCGCTTCCATACCCAATTCTGGGAACGCCAAGACTTTAGATGCTTTAATGGCTTTGGCAACCAAATATGCCGCGCCTCCGACAGCCATCAGGTAAACGGCTTTATTATCGGCAATGGCTTGGCAAGTTGCTGCGCCGCGTTCGGATTTACCGATCATACCCAAGAGGCCGGTTTGTTCCAGCATTTGGCGGGTAAACTTATCCATACGGGTGGAGGTGGTCGGACCGGCCGGGCCAACAACTTCGTCACGGACTGGATCAACCGGGCCGACGTAGTAAATCAGTTTGTTGGTGAAATCTACCGGCAATTCTTCGCCTTTGTTGAGCATATCAACCAAACGTTTGTGCGCGGCATCGCGGCCGGTCAGGATTTTACCGTTCAACAACAACACGTCGCCGGTTTTCCATGTAGCCACTTCTTCTTTGGTCAGATTGTTGACATCGACACGTTTGCCGTTGTCCGGGCTGTAAGTCAGATCCGGCCAGTCTTCCAAGGATGGGGCTTCCAGTTTGGCCGGGCCTGAGCCGTCCAATTCAAATTCGATGTGGCGGGTTGCCGCGCAGTTTGGAATCATGGCAATCGGTTTGGAAGCCGCGTGGGTTGGGTAGTCAAGGATTTTGACATCCAGCACGGTGCTCAAGCCGCCCAAACCTTGTGCGCCGATGCCCAAGGCATTTACTTTTTTGTAGAGTTCCAAGCGCAGGGCTTCGGTGGTAGACAATTCTGCACCGGAATCGGCTTTTTCTTTGAGCTCCTGAATATCGATGTGGCTCATCAGACTCTCTTTAGCCATTAACACTGCTTTTTCAGGCGTACCGCCGATGCCGATACCCAAAATGCCCGGAGGACACCAGCCCGCACCCATTTGAGGAACGGTTTTCAAGACCCAATCAACGATATTGTCTGAAGGGTTGAGCATGGCAACTTTAGTTTTGTTTTCAGAACCACCGCCTTTGGCTGCGCAAGTGACTTCGACTTTGTCGCCTTTTACGATTTCCATATGTACAACGGCAGGCGTGTTGTCTTTGGTATTTTGACGTTTGCCAGCCGGGTCGGCCAATACGGAGGCGCGCAGTTTGTTGTCAGGATAGGTATATGCGCGGCGTACGCCTTCGTTAACCATTTCCTGTACGCTCATCTCGGCATCCCACTGTACATCCATGCCCACTTTCAAGAATACGGTCGCAATACCGGTATCCTGACAAATCGGACGATGGCCTTCGGCACACATACGGCTATTGACCAAAATCTGTGCCATCGCATCTTTGGCGGCAGGGTTCTCTTCTTTTTGGTAAGCCTTGTATAAAGCCTGAATGTAGTCTTTAGGATGGTAGTAGCTGATAAATTGGAAAGCGTCGAAAATACTTTGGATAAAGTCTTCTTGCTTGATGACGGTCATGATTGTGTTCCTTTTCGGGAGTCATGGTAGGAAGGGTTTGTTTATTTTTTAAGAGACCGATTTTTCAGACGGCCTTCAATAGTGTAATAGTGCTTTCAAATGAATAATCCAGACAATATCATTTTCATACCTTATTGATTTAAATAGAATTTAATAACATATTAAATCACTTGGTTATTGATAACCTATATCTACTGGCCATTCGCTCACATAGAAATAAAACTACATTATTTTTAAACGATAACCTTATTGCTAGGCCGTCTGAAATATTTGCCCTACACATCTGAGTAAAAAATTTAGTAGCCTGTATTTAAAAGAGAACCATCCCCATTTCAGACGGCCATTTTATTTTTTAATACGATACACAATTGTAAAATTTATGTCATTCTCTCCCTCAACCTTCTTGACGGATGTCAAACTTATTTAATTTTCTGAAATTTTATAACAGCCTTTTCGTTTGTTTACAAAATTAGATATTATTCAATATATACAATAAGTTATATATAAACCCTAAGATATAATAATGATTTCTACTAGCAAATATTAGATTATTTTTGCAAATATACTGAAAAGGTAATTTTCTTTTACCTTTAAAATCAAATATAAATAATTAATTTGTCTAAATAATAGGCATATTTTGTTTGCAATTTCTTCCTTAAGCAAGGCTAATCCCTCTCTATCATCAAATCCAACAAATTCTGATACACTTCGCCTTATATAGATAAACATTGATTTTAAAAGAATTTCCGAGTAAATCACTTGGATATTTTCCTCATACGCAATAAATGTAATAAAAATACAATTAACCAAATTATCCACTATTCCAACTTCCAATTTCACAGGAACAAATCATGAGTGAAAATTTGTTAACCCTGACCATAGACGGCCACGAAGTCAAAGCTTCCGCCGATTCGTCAATCATCCAAGCCTATGCACGTTCGGGCAATGCGATTACTGCCAACGTCGGCTGCATGGGTCAAGGCGTATGCGGTTCCTGCCGCTGCATGATTCGTAAAGAAGGCGAGCGCGAAGTAACCACTGCACTGGCATGCGAGACCAAAGTAGAGGAAGGCATGCAGGTCAGCTTCTTGGACTACTTTATTCCGGAGCATATCCAATATTACGACGTGAGTGAGATTGGCGACGGCTGGAACTGGTTGGACGATACCGCCAAAGCCTTCCCCGAAGCGCAAAACTGTCGTCATTGTGGCGGCTGCAACCGCGCCTGCCCTAAAGGTTTGCAAGTGGAAAACGGCGTAGCGCAGGTAGTTTCCGGTGATTTCGGCGCGGCTGCGCTGACCTTCGACCAATGCGTAATGTGCAACCTCTGCACCCTCTCCTGCCCAGAACACATCCGTCCAAACCACTTGGGCCTGTTCGCCCGCCGCATGAAAGCGGCGCGTACATTGCGTCCGGTGGATTTGATGCGCCGCCTGCGCGAAATCGACAGCGGCAAAATGAAAGTCGAATTTGAAGAGGAGGCACTGTGATGGCTAACAAAATTCAAGGCATAGACTACGAAACCGCCCTTGCCAATCTGCGTGCATCCTCATTGGAACTGCGTGGCGATTTACCTGAAAAAAACGAATTGCTGAGCCAATTTCACCCTGACTATCAGGCCGATGCGCGTGTGAAACTGCCTATCGGCCCGAACCAAGGCGATTACTGCCACCCTGACCTGGCTAAACTCTTAATCAGTCAGCCTCTGATTGACGACTACGATTTGTCGGGTGCGGAACACCTGAACACCGACGTCTTGGTAATCGGCGGCGGCGGTGCGGGTGCGGCGGCGGCGTTATCCGCGACCGAAGCAGGCGCGCGCGTGATTATGGCGAACAAGCTGCGTATCGGCGACAGCAATACCGTGATGGCCGAAGGCGGCATTCAAGCGGCAGTCGGCGCGGAAGACAGCCTGCAGCAACACTTTGACGACACCATCAAAGGCGGCCACAACGCAGGCAAAAAAGAATTGGTGGCGCAAATGGTTACCGACGCGCCGGCCGCCATCCGTTGGCTGATCGGCTTGGGCATGACTTTCGACCTTGCCAAAGGCGCGGACAGCAACGGCATGCTGAGTCGCAAACGTGCAGGCGGTACAACCGTGCCGCGTATTTTGAGCTACCGCGACTTTACCGGCCTCGAAATGATGCGCGTACTACGCGAGGCGGTCGAACTCGACGAAAACATCACTCAGCTCAACCGCCACCCCGCCATCGAATTATTATCGGACGAACACGGCCGCTGCGTCGGCGCGATTTTGTACGATTTGGAAAAACGCTCCTTGGTATTGGTTCACGCCAAAGCCGTGGTCTTGGCAACCGGCGGCAGCGGACGTCTGCACCTGCAAGGTTTCGCCACATCCAACCACTATGGCGCGACTGCAGACGGCCTGGTGATGGCTTACCGCATCGGCGCGAAACTGCGCGATGTCGACTCTTTCCAATACCACCCGACCGGCGTCGCCCATCCGCCACACTTGGCAGGCGCGCTGATTTCTGAAGCCGTCCGCTCTGCAGGCACCAAACTGGTCAACGGTTTGGGCGAGCGTTTCGTTGACGAATTGCAGCCGCGCGACGTTGTTGCCGCCGCGATTCTGCGCGAATGTCGCGAAGGCCGCGGCGTGGTGCGCGACGGTCAAGTCGGTGTATTCCTCGATACGCCGCGCCTGATTGCCAACGACCCCGATGTATTGAACCGTTTGGTAACACTCGGCCACGTCGCCCACAAATGCGGTATCGACCCTGCTGTTGAGCCGATGATGATTCATCCAACCCTGCACTATCAAAACGGCGGCGTCGAAATCAACGGCGACGGCGCGACTTGCGTGGAAGGCCTCTATTGCGCCGGCGAAGTAACCGGCGGCATCCACGGCCGCAACCGCCTGATGGGCAATGCACTTCTGGACATCATCAGCTTCGGCCGCCGTGCCGGTAAAGCCGCGGCAAATTGCGGCCTGCCACTGAAAAAAGTGCGCGGCGGTGTCGGACACGTCCACGACCTGCAACGCGAAATGACCCGTGCAGGCCTGACCAGCGACATCAAAGCCCCCGTTTTATATCCCGACTACGGCAAATTCGATTTGCGCGAACACGCCGATTTGCAGGAGCAACAATCATGAATCAAGCCAATCAAAACTTACTGCACCCTTCCCGCCAAGTCGGCGCAGATTTAGCCGCATGGCGTAAAGTTGGCGGCGGCGAAGGCCTGTTGGCGGCGCTTGCTGATCCTCAAAGCATTGTTTCCAAACTGCAAGAAGCCAATCTTTGCGGTATGGGCGGCGCAGGTTTCCCGACCTGGCGCAAATGGGAGGCTGCCGTTGCCGCCCAAAGCAAAAATGGCGACAAATACGTCGTCTGCAATGCCAACGAAGACGAACCGGGTACATTCAAAGACCGCGTTTTGCTGGCAAAAACGCCGCACCAAGTTATCGAAGGCGTCCTGATTGCCGCCGTTGCCTGCCGCGCCAACAAAGCGATTTTGTACATCAACCCGCATCAAACCGAATCCATCGCCTCCATCACACCGGCCATCGAGCAATGGAAAAACAGCGATTTGTTTATCCGCATTGAAAACTACTTGGGCAAACCTTTGGATTTGCAGCTGGTTGAAACTTCGGGCCGTTATATCGGCGGCGAAGAAACCGCTGTCATTTCATGGTTGGAAGGCGGTTTCCCCTTCCCTCGCCGCAAACCGCCTTTCCCTGCCGAAAGCGGTGTCAACGGTGAACCGACCCTAATCAACAACACCGAAACCTTCGCCAATATTCCGCAAATCCTTGCCAAAGGTGCGGAATGGTACAAATCGCTGGGTTTGGGCGATGCCGCAGGTACGAAACTCTACTCGCTCTCTGGCGACGTATTGAATCCGGGCCTGTACGAGCTGCCGATGGGTACAACGCTGAAATCACTGATTTTCGATCACGGCGGCGGTATGCTTGAAGGCCGCACGTTTAAAGCCGTCTTTACCGGCGGCCCGTCAAACACGCTTCTGACTGCCAAAGATTTGGATGTGCCATTGGACTTCGTTTCCGTGCGCGAACGCAAATCCAGCCTCGGTACGGGTGCGATGATTGTGATTTCCGAAGGCACGAGTGTAGTGCGTAAAGTATCTGAATATGTGGAGTTTTTTGCTGCCAACTCATGCGGACAATGCCCACCGTGCAAAGGCGGCACGTTCCAACTTTCCCGCCTGCTCAACCGCGTGGACACCGGCATCGGCACCCCCGACGACCTGCGCGCCTTGCAAAGCCTGTGCCAACTGTTGCCACGAAGCGGCCGTTGCGGTTTGATTGACGGCGCGGTAACGGTTCTGCAAAGTTCGCTGCGTACCTTCCCCGAAGAGTACGGCCTGCCGGCGGAGCAGGAGTAAATCGGTATTGTTTTCAGACGGCCTGTTACTGTAAAGACCGTCTGAAAAACGATACCCGCCCCCCTTTCTCTTCTTTCTAAGATAGAAAAGAAACCCATTAAGAAAAATACCTTCCGAACCTACCAAAATACGTTCAGACGACCTTAAGCAATACTCAGGCCGTCTGAAAACCGATTTCCCAATTCTTTAATCCTCAAATTAGGAGATTCAACATGGGCTTCAAGCCAATTCCTGCTGCGGTCGCACTTGTGCTGACGCTGCTTATCTGGTTCGTTATCCCCGTTCCCCAAGGCGTATCGCCTGACGCATGGCATCTTTTGGCATTGTTCGTCGGCATCATCGCCGGCATCATCGGCAAAGCCATGCCTATCGGCGCAATGGCGATTTTGGGCATTACCTTGGTTGCACTGACCGGCGTGACCAACGAAAAAGCCGCCGATGCAACCAAAGACGCTTTGAGCAGCCTCAACAACTCGCTCATCTGGATGATCGGTATCGCCATCATCATCTCGCGCGGCCTGTTGAAAACTGGCTTGGGTATGCGTATCGGCTACCTCTTGATTTCCCTCTTCGGCAAACGCACGCTGGGCGTTGGTTACAGCTTGGCACTGGCCGACTTGGTCATCGGTCCGGTAACGCCGAGTAATACTGCGCGCGGCGGTGCCATCGTGCATCCGATTATGAAATCTATTGCCTTAAGCTTCGACTCCGACCCAGAAAAAGGGACGGAAGGCAAAATCGGTAAATACCTTTCACTGGTCAATTTCCACTCCAATGTAATTACCTGTCTGATTTTTATCACCGCCACCGCACCTAATCCGCTGGTGGTCGAATTGGTTGCCAAAGCCACCAATGCGCAAATCCAACTCTCTTGGGGTACTTGGTTCTTGGCAATGGTCGTACCCGGCCTGATTGCTATGCTGCTGATGCCGTTGGTGCTGTATTTCCTGTATCCGCCTGAAATCAAACAAACCCCCAACGCCACTGCATTGGCAAAAGAGCATTTGGCTGCCATGGGACCGATGAAGCGTGAAGAAAAAATCATGCTGGGTATTTTCTTAGTTCTGCTGCTGTTGTGGGCGGGTATTCCTGAAATGCTGTTCGGCGTGAAAGTGGACGCTACCGCCACTACTTTCCTCGGCTTGAGCCTGTGCCTGTTGACCGGCGTACTGACTTGGGACGACGCGCTGAAAGAAAAAAGCGCGTGGGATACCATCGTCTGGTTCGCGGCCTTGGTGATGATGGCAAACTTCCTCAACAAACTGGGCCTCATCAGCTGGTTGTCCGACTCCATGCAAAGCGGTATCGCCCACATGGGTTTGGGTTGGGAAGCCGGTTGTGCCTTGTTGATGCTGGCCTACCTCTACGCCCACTACGTTTTCGCCAGCGGTACGGCACACGTTACCGCCATGTTCGGCGCATTCTACGGCGCAGGCTTGGCCTTGGGCGCACCACCGATGCTGTTTGCCCTGATTATGGCAGCCGCTACCGGCATCATGATGTCGCTGACCCACTACGCCACCGGTTCCGCACCTGTCATTTACGGCTCAAACTACGTCAACATGACCGAATGGTGGAAAGCCGGCTTCATCATGAGCGTGGTCGAAATCCTGATTTTCAGCACTGTCGGCATCTTGTGGTGGAAAGCCTTGGGCTATTGGTAATCCTTTAGTCGATTGAAAAATCAGGCCGTCTGAAACTCCAATTTCAGACGGCCTTTTGTTACAATTTCATTTTTACCGAACACACTCGATTACCGTGAAAATACTCATTCTCGGCAGCGGCCAAGTCGGCTCGACCGTCGCCCAAAACCTTGCCTCCGTTCCCAGCAACGACGTTACCATCATCGACATCGACGAAAAAGCGCTCAACCGCATCAGCAGCCGCCTCGATGTCCAAACCATCGTCGGCAACGGCGCATCGCCCTTTACCCTCGAACAGGCAGGCGCGGCAGATTCCGACCTCCTGCTTGCCCTGACCCGCAGCGACGAAACCAACATTGTCGCCTCCAAAATCGCCGCCGACCTATTCAATATCCCCAGCCGCATCGCACGCGTGCGCTCAAGCGAATACCTCGAATATCCGGTTGACGGCAGCGACAACCCCGAAGAAGGCAGCCTCAACATCTTCGGCATTACCGAAACCATCAGCCCTGAACAACTGGTTACCGAACAACTCGTCGGCCTGCTCAACTACACCAGCTCATTGCAGGTACTCAGTTTTGCCAACGATAAAGTGCGCATGGTGATTGTTCAAGCCCGCAAAGGCGGTTTGCTGATCGGCCGTGAAATTGCCGACATCAACCAACACCTGCTCGAAGGCGTGGACTGCCAAATCTGCGCCATCTACCGCAACAACCGCCTGATCGTCCCCACCCCGCAAACCGTCATCATCGAAGGCGATGAAGTCCTGTTTGCCGCCGACATCAACAGCGTGGAAGCCATCATGCGCGAATTGCGTCCTAAAGAAGCGCGTACCCGCCGCATCATGATCGCCGGCGGCGGCAACATCGGCTACCGCCTCGCCAAACAGCTCGAATCCAAATACGACATCAAAATCATCGAATATAAACCCCACCGCGCCGAATGGCTGGCCGAAAATCTGGACAACACCCTCGTCCTGCAAGGTTCCGCCACCGACGAAACCCTGCTAGACGAAGAATACATCGACGAAATCGACGTCTTCTGCGCGCTGACCAACGACGACGAAAACAACATCATGTCCAGCCTGTTGGCGAAAAACCTTGGTGCCAAACGCGTAATCACCATCGTCAACCGCTCAAGCTACGTCGATTTGCTCGAAGGCAACAAAATCGATATCGTCGTTTCCCCCCACCTGATTACCATCGGCTCCATCCTCGCCCACATCCGCCGCGGCGACATCGTTGCCGTCCACCCCCTGCGCCGCGGCACGGCCGAAGCCATCGAAGTGGTGGTACACGGCGATAAAAACACTTCCGCCATCGTCGGCCGCCGCATCAGCGGCATCAAATGGCCGAGCGACTGCTACATCGCCGCCATCGTCCGCGGCGCAACCGGCGAGGTCATCATGGGACACCACACCGAAACCATCCTCCAAGACGGCGACCACATTATCTTCTTCGTCTCACGCCGCCGCGTCCTGCCGGAGTTGGAAAAACTCATTCAAGTCAAAATGGGCTTTTTCGGTTAAGCCTAAAATCCATCCTCTTGAAGACATTAAAAGGCCGTCTGAAAACCTTTTCAGACGGCCTTTATTTCTTGTTTTATTTACGCTTTAGCAACACTGTTTTTACGGCCAAACCAAACAAAACCAATCACGCCCAATACAATCATCGGCACGCTCAACCATTGACCCATGGACAAGCCCAAAGTCAATAGGCCGAGATAGTCGTCAGGCTGACGGGCAAATTCGGCGATAAAGCGGAACAATCCGTAACCGCCCAAGAACAATGCTGCCGTTTGTCCGGCCGGACGCGGTTTTTTCGAGAAAATCCAAACGATGACAAACAGGCAAATGCCTTCAAGGGCAAACTGGTAAAGCTGAGACGGATGGCGCGGCAGCATGCCGTATTGTTGCAGCCATTCAGCCCACAAAGGATTATGCGCCGCGGCTTCCGCATCTTCGTAACGCGCTTGGGGAAAACCCATCGCCCAGAAAGCATTGAGTTCGGTAACTCGTCCCCAAAGTTCGCCGTTGATAAAGTTGCCGATACGGCCGGAAGCCAAGCCCAGCGGTACGAGTGGCGCAACGGTATCCATCAGCTTCAAGATACTGATGTTGTGCTTGCGGCCAAACAGCCACATGGCAACGACCACGCCCAAGAATCCGCCGTGAAACGACATGCCGCCTTCCCACACTTTGAAAATATCCAACGGGTTGGCCAGATAGTCGGAAAATTTATAAAACAAAACGTAGCCGATACGGCCGCCCAAGATGACGCCCAAGATACCCCAAGTCAGGAAATCGTCGAGTGTTTCTTTGGTAAACACAGAATTGCCCTGCGCGATACGGCGGCGGCCCAAAATCGTAAACAGGATAAAGCCGACAATATAGCTCAAGGCATACCAGCGGATGGCAAGCGGGCCGATGCTGATCAGCACCGGATCAAACTGGGGATGTATCATCATAATGTGTGTTCCTTATCTCAAAGGCCGTCTGAAAGCCTGAACTTTCAGACGGCCTGTATGCAATGTCGGACGGTTTAACGCAAATCGCCAACCACATTCAAAATAGCAGACAACATGGCCTCGCCCAAGCGCAGCGAGCGTTGGCCGTTCCAACCGAAATCGTCGTCCGGCAGGTTAGCATTGTCTTTAAACGGCATTTCCAAAGTATAGGCAAGGCAGTTGAAATGATTGCCGACCCAGTTGGTCGCCAAAGTCATGTTTGCCTGACCCGGCGCATCTTTGTCATAGCCGTAATCGTCTTGGAAATCGGGGCTGGCATTGAGCAGCGCAAGTTTGAATTGGTCTTCCAAGGCTTCGATGCGCTCGTTGTAGTTCGGCACGCCTTCGGTGCCGGCCACAAAGACAAACGGCAGGCCTTCATCGCCGTGAATATCCAAGAACAAATCCACGCCGGTTTCCATCATTTTTTCACGGACGGTAAAGACTTCGGGGCTTCGCTCCAAAGTCGGGTTTTCCCATTCGCGGTTGAGGTTGGCGCCGGCGGCATTGGTGCGCAGGTTGCCCAAAACCGAACCGTCCGGATTCATGTTTGGCACGATGTAGAAAGTCGCACGGTCAAGCAGCATGCGCGCGGTCGGATCTTGCGGATCAAGCAGGCGGCCCAACAAACCTTCGACAAACCATTCCGCCATGGTTTCGCCCGGATGCTGACGGGCGATAATCCAGACTTTCATGTCGCTTTCGACTTGGTTGCCGATGGTCAACAGATTAATATCGCGGCCTTGAACGGTACTGCCCAAGTCGTCGATACGGCACAAACCGCTGCCCTGCGCATCGCCCAAAAGGTTCAAATGCTGCTCGTTGGAATAAGGCTCGAAATAGGCGTAGTAAACGCTGTTGGACAAAGGCGTATGGTTGATGGTCAACACGCCGTTTTCATAGCTGGTCGGCACGCGGAACCAATTTTGGCGGTCGTAAGAAGCGCAAGCCTGATAGTCCTCCCAGCCCAAAGGATACGCAGCGTCCGCCGCATTTTCAAAATGCATCACGCAGTTTTGATAGGCCGCACCCTGCAAACGGAAGTAAAACCATTGGGCAAACTCCGAAGCATTGTCGGGACGCAGGGCGAGGCGGATATCGGCAGGGTTGCTCAAGTCTTTGACAACGACCGAACCGGCATCGAATTGGGTGCTGATTTTCATCATGGGTATCCTTAGTAATCGGCAAAGAGGCCGAAGCAAACCGTCATTTTACCGTTTGCATGAGGCTGGTTTCAACCATTTAACTGATTTAACAGGATTTCAAGCGCTTGGAAATATTGTTTCAGACGGCCTTTGGGATTAAGATAAAGGCCGAAATCATGAAACAAGGTTGAAACAATGACTCAGCAACAATCTGTCTCCTCTGCGATCAAAGCGCGCGTCCTTGCCGAATCTTTACCTTATATCCGCCGTTTTTCCGGCTCCATCATCGTCATCAAATACGGCGGCAACGCCATGACCGAGTCGGCCTTAAAAGAGGGCTTCGCACGCGATGTCGTCCTGCTCAAACTGATCGGCCTGCATCTCGTCATCGTTCACGGCGGCGGCCCGCAAATCAATGAAATGCTGGAAAAAGTCGGCAAAAAAGGAGAATTTGTTCAAGGCATGCGCGTCACCGACAGCGAAACCATGGACATCGTAGAAATGGTTTTGGGCGGACACGTCAATAAAGAAATCGTTTCCATGATTACCTCCTTCGGCGGTCGCGCCGTCGGCATTACCGGCCGGGATAACCACTTCATCAAAGCGGAAAAACTCCTAATCGACACGCCCGAACAAAAAGGCGTGGACATCGGCCAAGTCGGCACAGTGGCCGACATCGATACCCGGTTGGTAGAAGGCTTGGTCGAACGCGGCTGCATTCCGGTCATCGCACCCATCGGCGTAGGGCAAAACGGCGAAGCGTTCAACATCAATGCCGACTTGGTTGCCGGCAAACTGGCGGAAAAACTTCAAGCCGAAAAACTGCTGATGATGACCAATATCCCCGGCGTACTGGATAAAGAAGGCAAATTATTGACCACCCTGACGCCAAGCCGCATTGACGAACTGATTGAAGACGGCACGCTGTACGGCGGCATGCTGCCTAAAATTGCCTCCGCCGTCGAAGCCGCCAAAAGCGGCGTTAAAGCCACGCACATTATAGATGGCCGCGTTCCCAACGCCCTGCTCTTGGAAGTACTGACCGATGACGGCGTAGGTTCGATGATTTTAGGCGAAGGCTAATCTGGTTTTCAGACGGCCTTATGCCTGATTTAATCAGCTTTTCACCCTAAAAAGGGTAAAAAATGTTACACTATACGGCCTATGTTTGTTTGAACGATATTGACGTGAAACAAACTTACAGTCGGTTTCATACCGACGCCGATGCCATGCCCGGCAAAGGCGGTATAATGTCTGCATTCATCAGACTTTGGCAATCATCCTCAAGGCCGTCTGAAGCGCAACAAAGCTACTTTTCTTTTACCATCCTATTTTGGAGATATTCATGAGCGCAATCGTTGATATTTTTGCACGCGAAATCTTAGACTCTCGCGGCAACCCTACTGTAGAGTGTGACGTATTGTTGGAATCCGGCGTCATGGGCCGTGCAGCCGTACCAAGCGGCGCATCAACCGGTCAAAAAGAAGCTTTGGAATTGCGTGACGGCGACAAATCCCGTTACTTGGGCAAAGGCGTATTGAAAGCCGTTGACCACGTTAACAACCAAATAGCGCAAGCCCTCATCGGCATCGATGCCAGCGAGCAATCTTATATCGACCAAATCATGATCGAATTGGACGGTACTGAAAACAAAGGCAACTTGGGCGCCAACGCCACTTTGGCCGTTTCCATGGCCGTAGCACGCGCGGCCGCTGAAGATGCAGGCCTGCCGCTGTACCGTTACTTGGGCGGCGCAGGCCCAATGGCTCTGCCGGTTCCAATGATGAACGTTATCAACGGCGGCGAACACGCCAACAACAGCCTGAACATCCAAGAATTCATGATCATGCCTGTCGGCGCAAAATCTTTCCGCGAAGCCCTGCGTTGCGGTGCCGAAATTTTCCACGCGCTGAAAAAACTGTGCGATAGCAAAGGCTTCCCAACTACCGTCGGCGACGAAGGTGGTTTTGCACCCAACCTGAACAGCCACAAAGAAGCCCTGCAATTGATGGTGGAAGCCACCGAAGCCGCCGGCTACAAAGCAGGCGAGGACGTATTGTTCGCCCTGGACTGCGCATCCAGCGAGTTCTACAAAGACGGCCAATACCACCTGGAAGCAGAAGGCCGCTCCTACACCAGCGCAGAATTTGCCGAATACTTGGAAGGTCTGGTTAACGAATTCCCAATCATTTCCATCGAAGACGGTATGGACGAAAACGACTGGGAAGGCTGGAAACTGCTGACCGAAAAATTGGGCAAAAAAGTTCAATTGGTCGGCGACGACTTGTTCGTAACCAATCCAAAAATCTTGGCCGAAGGCATCGAAAAAGGCGTGGCAAACGCATTGCTGGTCAAAGTCAACCAAATCGGTACATTGAGCGAAACCCTGCAAGCCGTCGACTTGGCCAAACGCAACCGCTACGCCAGCGTAATGAGCCACCGTTCCGGCGAAACCGAAGACAGCACCATTGCCGACTTAGCAGTTGCCACCAACTGTATGCAAATCAAAACCGGCTCCCTGTCCCGTTCTGACCGCATGGCGAAATACAACCAATTGCTGCGCATTGAAGAAGAACTGGCCGAAGCCGCCTACTACCCCGGTAAAGCCGCATTCTACCAACTGGGCAAATAAGCAAAATATAGGATATTGATTGTATGAAGTGGGTGACTTTTGTTTTAACCTTCGCACTTTTGTGCTGTCAGTACAGCCTTTGGTTTGGCAAAGGCAGCGTCGGGCATACGGAAGAATTGCAGGAGCAGCTCGTCCGTCAGGAGGAAAAAAACCAAACGCTCACTTTACGCAACAATTTCCTCAATGCGGAAGTTGAAGACTTGGCACACGGACAAGAGGCTATCGCCGAAATTGCCCGCGTCGAATTGGGCTATGTCCAAGACGGCGAAGTGTATTACCGAATCATCGACCGCCGCTAAACCTATCAAACAAAGGCCGTCTGAAACAGTTCAGACGGCCTTTGTTCAAGAATGCTATGCCTAATTGGGTTACAAAGCCACGTCGTAGCCGCCGTCTTCTACGGCATCAATCAGCGCGTCGGCATCTGTTTTGCTTTCATCGAAAGTAACCACGGCATTTTTATTTTCCAGGCTGACTTCTGCTCTTTCCACACCTTCTACGCCTTCCAAAAGACGGGTTACGCTTTTCACGCAGCCGCCGCAGGTCATGCCGTCGATGTTGAGGGTAACTGTTTGCATTTGTATTTCCTTTCATTCACACAAATATGGTTGCCGAACACTTTACTCCTTACGCAAACAGCTTGCAAATTCTTCATTAAGGCCGTCTGAAAAATGCAGATAGGCGTACAATAACGACCTTTGCTTCATCAAACGGACATAATAATGACTTCAACATTCAAACAATGGGTTAGCGTATGCGCACTGGCGGTGGGGGCGTTTATTTTCAATACCACCGAATACATTCCGATTGCGCTTTTGAGCGACATCGGTCAAAGCTTTGGCAAAGCGGCAACGGAAGTGGGCATGATGATTACGGTGTATGCGTGGATTGTGGCGTTGCTGTCGCTGCCGCTGATGCTGATGACGAAAAACATCGAACGGCGCAAATTATTGCTGATGCTGTTTGCACTGTTTGCGCTGTTTCACGCGCTGTCGTTCTTTTCTTGGAACTTCAACATCCTCTTGGTCAGCCGTATCGGGATTGCGCTGACACATGCGGTCTTTTGGTCGATTACGGCTTCTTTGGCGGTACGGCTTGCCCCCGCCGGCAAAACCAATCAGGCTTTGGGCCTGCTCAGTACGGGTACGGTTTTGGCGATGGTGTTGGGCATTCCGCTGGGGCGCGTGGTCGGGCAATACTTCGGCTGGCAGCTCAGCTTCCTGCTGATCGGCGTCTGCGCTGCCGGCGTAATGCTGGTGTTGGCCAAAAACCTGCCTGCTTTACCCAGCCAAAATACCGGCTCTTTAAGCAGCCTGCCGAGTTTGTTCAAACGCCGTAACCTGGTGCTGCTCTATGCCATGACGGTGTTGATTATTACAGCCCATTTCACGGCATACAGCTATATCGAGCCTTTTGTGTTGCAAGTTGGCGGATTTAAGGCAGAACAAGTTACCATCGTTTTGAGCCTGTACGGTTTGGCAGGCTTCGCCGCTTCTTATCTGTTTGGCAAATGGTTTGCCAAATCGCAACGTTTGTTTATGCTCGGCGCAGTGGCGGTCATCCTGCTCTCCGCCCTGCTGCTTCTGCCGTTTGCCTCTTTCCCTTATGCGGTGTACGCGCTGGTGTTTATTTGGGGCGTGGCCATCGTCATCGTCAGTTTGGGCATGGTATCGAAAGTTTTGGCATTTGCCTCGGATGCAACTGATGTGGCCAACTCGATTTATTCAGGTTTGTACAATGTCGGTATCGGCGGCGGTGCGCTTTTGGGGCATTACGTGACCACTTGGTTCGGCCTTTCCAATATCGGCATTGCAGGCGCGCTCTTGGCTGCGGCCGCTTTGGCCGTGTGCAGCCTACTGGTTAAAGCACAAGACAACCCGACACAAAACGTTTAAAATCCAATCACTTTCCTAATCGGACGGACAAACGGCCCTCCTGCTGCTTGTCCGTTTTTTATTTTATTTTAAAAAATAATTTACAATTTATTTACACTACATTAAATTACAAATATACTGTCGCTGTCAGGCCGTCTGAAAACGGCTGGCACAAGCGTAAAAGAAAAACCAGCAAACTTCAGAGGAACATTCTATGGATCTGCACGCAAAGGACAAAACCCAGCATCCGGAAAACGTCGAGCTGCTCAGTGCGCAAAAGCCGATTACCGACTTTAAGGGCCTGCTGACCACCATCATCTCCGCCGTCGTCTGTTTCGGCATTTACAGCGTCCTACCTTACAGCCCCGACGCCAACAAAGGCATCGCGCTGTTGATTTTCGTTGCCGCGCTTTGGTTTACCGAAGCCGTCCACATCACGGTAACCGCATTGATGGTGCCGATTCTCGCCGTCGTACTCGGCTTCCCCGACATGGACATCAAAAAGGCGATGGCGGGCTTTGCCGATCCGACGATTTACATCTTCTTCGGCGGTTTCGCACTTGCCACCGCCCTGCACATGCAGCGCCTCGACCGTAAAATCGCCGTCAGCCTGTTGCGCCTGTCGCGCGGCAATATGAAAGTGGCCGTATTGATGCTGTTTGCCGTTACCGCCTTCCTGTCCATGTGGATCAGCAATACCGCGACCGCCGCCATGATGCTGCCTTTGGCCATGGGTATGATGAGCCACCTCGATCAAGAAAAAGAACGCAAAACCTACGTTTTCGTCCTACTCGGCATCGCCTACTGCGCCAGTATCGGCGGTTTGGGCACCGTGGTCGGTTCGCCGCCAAACATGATTGCCGCCAAAGCGCTGAACTTGGACTTCGTCGGCTGGATGAAGCTCGGCCTGCCGATGATGCTGTTGATCCTGCCGCTGATGCTGTTCTCCATGTATGTCATCCTCAAACCTAATTTGAACGAGCGCGTGGAAGTTAAAGAGGAGTCTATCCCTTGGACGCTGCACCGCGTGATCGCATTGTTGATTTTCTTGGCTGCCGCCGTTGCTTGGGTATTCAGCTCCAAAATCAAAGCTGCATTCGGTATTTCCAACCCCGACACCGTCATTGCCCTGATTGCCGCCGTTGCCGTCGTCGTATTCGGCGTGGCGCAATGGAAAGAAGTCGCGCGCAATACCGACTGGGGTGTATTGATGCTCTTCGGCGGCGGTATCAGTTTGAGCGCGTTGCTGCAATCTTCCGGCGCGTCCGAAGCATTGGGTCAACAGGTTGCCTCCACCTTCTCCCACTCTCCTGCGTTGCTGGTGATTTTCGTGGTTGCCGCCTTCATCATCTTCCTGACCGAATTCACCAGTAACACCGCCTCCGCCGCGCTGCTCGTACCCATTTTCGCCAGCATCGCTACGCAAATGGGGCTGCCTGAACAAGTCTTGGTATTCGTTATCGGCATTGGCGCATCTTGCGCGTTCATGCTGCCGGTTGCTACGCCGCCTAACGCGATTGTGTTCGGTACGGGCTTGATTAAACAACGCGAAATGATGAATGTCGGCTTATTGCTGAACGTCCTCTGTATCGTATTGGTTGCGCTGTGGGCTTATTTCGTCCTGATGCCGTAAACCCGTAAACATAGTCCAGGCCGTCTGAAAGAATATTTTTCAGACGGCCTTGAAGTTTGTCGTTCAGACACAATTTAACGAATGATTAAAACCGGATTCTAACGAAAGGAAACCCATGATTATCCTGCACACCAACAAAGGCGACATCAAAATCGAACTCGATTTCGACAAAGCCCCCGTTACTGCTAAAAATTTCGAGCAATACGTTAAAGACGGCTTCTACGACGGCGTAATCTTCCACCGTGTCATCAAAGGCTTCATGATTCAAGGTGGCGGCATGGATGAAAACATGAACGAAAAAGAAACCCGCGATCCGATTCAAAACGAAGCATCCAACGGTTTGCCTAACGAAAAATACACCATCGCCATGGCGCGTACTTCCGATCCTCACTCTGCCAGCGCGCAATTCTTCATCAACACTGCCGACAACGCTTTCCTGAACTTCCGCTCTAAAGAACTGTACGGCAAAACCGTCGTCCAAGACTGGGGCTACGCCGTATTCGGTAAAGTCGTTGACGGTTTTGACGTGGTCGATGCCATCGAAGGCGTTTCTACCAAACGCCACGGCTACCACGACGATGTACCGACCGAACCCGTCATCATCACCAAAGCCGAAGTGGTTTAATTGATTTGATTTCCCATAAAAACAGCCTGTCCGAATTCAAAACGGACAGGCTGTTTTTCAATCATTAATGACGATACCTTCACACATCATAAGTACCGACCACGCATGCCGAATCCAACACATGGCCCTGCATGGCAAAATGCAGCTCATTAAAGCGGAAACCGCGCGGTAAATCCAAAACAGTGTCCAGCGCGTACACAATCAGTTCATAACGATGGCGGTTGTTCGGTGGCGCCATACCGCCGTAAAACGAAGCCTCTTCGATTTCAAACTTACCCAACGCGCTCGCCCAAGTATTCGCGCCCTGCGTAAAATCTGTTGCAGAAATACTTTCATTTTCTGCCACGGAAGTACGTTTCAAATCCGAAATCAACCAATGCGTCCATACGAAACCCGATGCTGAAATGGCATCTTTGTCTTCCAACACCACGGCAAACGATTTTGTTCCTTCAGGTGCATCTTCAATCTCAAAAGGAATCGAATAAGAAGGCATACCGCTCGGGCTGAACTGGCTGCCGCGCTTGCCGTATTTGTCTTCAAATTCGCCGTTGACAATAGCTTTACTGCTGACTTTCATCTTATATCTCCCAATAGTAGGTTTATTCATTCTAACAAACACCAAGGCCGTCTGAAAGATACTGCCTGTTTCACTTTCCCGATGTCGCATTTTCAGACGGCCTCAAGCAATATTCACAATTCGATCAAACACATTTGGCATTCCATAGTATAATCCGCCGCATGAAAACTACACAGGATACGCATTATGGATTGGAAAGGCCGTGAACAAAGCCAAAACGTCGAAGATCGCCGCGGAAGCCGTGGCGGCGGTGGCGGCAAAATGCCGGGCATACTCGGCATTATCGTGGTTTTGGTCGGCGCATATTACGGCGTGGATTTGAGCGGTTTGGTTGGCGGCTCATCTTCGATGGGCATTCCTACCCAGCAAGCTTCCCGACTCGACAGCCAACAAGAAGCCGAGTTGAAAGAACTGTCCCGTGTCGTCCTTGCTGATACCGAAAAAGCATGGAGTAAATATTTCCAGCAACACGGGCAACACTACACACCGACAACCATGGTGTTGTATGAAGGCAGTACGTCCACCGCCTGTGGTACGGGCCAATCTGCCATGGGCCCGTTTTACTGTCCGGGCGACCAAAGAGTTTATTTGGATTTGAGTTTCTACGAAGACATGCGCACCAAGCTCGAATCCGCCAGCGATGCCGCGTTTGCCTACGTTATTGCCCATGAAGTCGGCCATCACGTTCAAAACCTGCTCGGCATTCTGCCTAAAGTCCACAAAATGCAACAGCAAGTCGGCAAAAAAGAGGCCAATGCCCTTTCCGTCAAACTCGAATTGCAGGCCGACTGTTTCGCTGGTATTTGGGGACACTACGCCGTCAACAACAATATCTTCAAAACAGAAGACATTCAAAAAGCGATGCTTGCCGCCGAATCCGTCGGCGACGACCGCTTGCAGAAACAGGCTCAGGGCTATGTCGTTCCCGACAGCTTTACCCATGGCTCGTCCGAAGAACGCATGACTTGGCTCAAGCGCGGCTTGGAAAGCGGCGATATCAACCAGTGCAACACTTTCAACAATTGATTCGTCCAAACAACACTGTTCTTTGATGTAACGATAAAAGGCCGTCTGAATTCTTCAGACGGCCTTTTAGCCGTGTTAGAATAACGCCTATTATTTTCCCTTAAATTCAAAGGAAATCCACATGGCAAATATCGCCCGCGACATTTTCAAAGCCTACGACATCCGGGGCATCGTCGGTAAAACCCTGACCGACGAAGCTGCCTACTTAATCGGCAAAGCCATTGCCACCAAAGCCTTAGAAAAAGGCATTACCCGCATCGCATTCGGTCGCGACGGCCGTTTGAGCGGTCCCGGCCTGATGGCACAAATTCAACGCGGTTTCACAGACAGCGGCATCGACGTCCTCAACGTCGGCATGGTTGCCACCCCTATGCTCTACTTCGCAGCCATCAACGAATGCGGCGGCAGCGGCGTAATGATTACCGGCAGCCACAATCCGCCCGATTACAACGGTTTCAAAATGATGCTCGGCGGCGACACGCTCGCAGGCGAAGCCATTCAAGAACTTTTAGCCATTATTGAAAAAGACGGTTTTGTTGCCGCCGACAAACAAGGCAGCGTAACCGAAAAAGACATCTCCGGCGAATACCACAACAATATCGTCGGCCACATCAAGCTCAAACGCCCGATGAAAATCGCCATCGACGCGGGCAACGGTGTCGGCGGCGCATTCGCGGGTAAACTCTACAAAGGCTTGGGCAACGAAGTAACCGAACTTTTCTGCGAAGTGGACGGCAATTTCCCTAACCACCACCCCGACCCTTCCAAACCGAAAAACCTGCAAGACCTCATTGTCGAGCTCAAAAACGGCGATGCCGAAATCGGCTTGGCATTTGACGGCGATGCCGACCGCTTGGGCGTGGTTACCAAAGACGGCAACATCATCTATCCGGACCGCCAACTGATGCTTTTCGCGCAAGACGTGTTGAGCCGCAATCCTAAAGCCAAAGTGATTTTCGACGTCAAATCCACCCGCCTGCTCGCGCCTTGGATTAAAGAACACGGCGGTGATCCTGTCATGGAGAAAACCGGCCACAGCTTCATCAAATCCACCATGAAAAAGACCGGCGCACTGGTTGCCGGCGAAATGAGCGGACACATCTTCTTTAAAGAACGCTGGTTCGGCTTCGACGACGGTATGTATGCCGGCGCACGCCTCTTGGAAATCCTGTCTGCCTTCGACAATCCATCCGAAGTGTTGAACAAGCTGCCGCAAAGCATTTCCACTCCGGAACTCAACATCGACCTGCCGGAAGGCAGCAACGGCCACAAAGTGATTGAAGAGCTGGCTTCCAATGCCAAGTTTGAAGGTGCGACCGAAATCATCACCATCGACGGCTTGCGCGTTGAATTCCCCGACGGCTTCGGCCTGATGCGTGCTTCCAATACCACACCGATTTTGGTGTTGCGTTTTGAAGCGGATACACAAGAAGCAATTGAGCGTATCCAAAACCAATTCAAAGCAGTCATTGAAAGCAATCCTGCATTGAAATGGCCGCTGTAAGGGTTTAGGCTAAAACAAAAGGCCGTCTGAAAATCATTTCAGACGGCCTTTAATATTCAATATTGTTATTCCAAAGTTTCAAAACTAAGAATATCCCGGCTTAGTTACCCGATTTGCGCCAACTGTTGGCGCATTTCATCGATAACGGCTTTGTAATCCGGTTTGCCAAAAATCGCCGAACCGGCCACAAACGTATCCGCACCTGCCGCTGCAATTTCTGCAATATTGTCTGTCTTCACACCGCCATCGACTTCCAATGCGATATGGCGGCCGCTTTGCCATTCGTACTCGTCCAACATCTCGCGCACTTTGCGGATTTTCACCAGCGTATTCGGGATAAAGCTTTGTCCGCCAAAACCCGGGTTGACCGACATCAGCAACACCATATCCAGTTTATCCAAAACGTTTTCCAGAATATTGACCGGCGTAGCAGGATTCAATACCAAGCCTGCCTGACAGCCGTATTCTTTAATCAAACCCAAGCTGCGATCGACATGGCGGCTGGCTTCCGGATGAAAAGTAATGATATTGGCACCGGCTTTGGCAAACGCATGAATCAAATCGTCCACCGGCTCAACCATCAAATGCACATCGACCGGCACGGTTGCATACGGTTTCAAAGCCGCGCAAACCATAGGGCCGAAAGTCAGATTCGGCACATAATGATTGTCCATCACGTCAAAATGAATCAAATCCGCACCGGCGCGGATAACTTCGGCAACCTCTTCGCCCAAGCGGGCAAAATCGGCAGACAAAATACTGGGGGCGATACGGTAGTCGGTCATGTTTGTTCTCCTAAAGTGTGTTCCTTTGTCATTATCGCATTTTTGCCCCTATGTTGTATGCTGCCGACAACATCTCTACCGTCATTTTTATGAATTTACATTTCACATACATTAATGAAACTTAAAATCAAATTGTAAGGCTTTGAAAATAAATTATTTGAATACATACATGTGCAGAAAAATCTAACATCATTAACAAAAGTTAACTGCTTTGATACTGCCTTTCACACGCTAATCGGTTATATTTCCAAACCTGATGAAACATTAGGAAAACACCGTGTCTGTCGCACTTTCCCGCTATCCGACTTTTACTTTCTTAGCACTCGTCCTACTCTGTTCCAGCCTGCCTGCCCATGCCGGTCCGTTTCTGGCCACTTTGGACGACTTCCACCCCAATTGCGATATCCGACAGCTTAATCTATCCGCCGACCAACACGCCGCCCTGCGCCGCCTGCGTACCGACTTCAAACAAATCAACGATAAAGCCTACCGCAAAACCGTACGCTCCGACCGCAACCGCCGTCAAACCATCATCAAAATCCTCTCCGGCGACTCATTCGATTCAAACGCCGCCCGCGACTATGTTGAAAGCCGCTACCTCTCCAGCATGGACTATGCAGTGGATGAAATGGAAATCCAATACCGCCTCTATCATCTGCTCAATCCGCGCCAACGCCAGCAGTGGTTGTCTTCATGTTTGCGCTGATGGATAAATAAAAATACAAAAGGCCGTCTGAAACCATATTCAGACGGCCTTTGCTTTTTTCAGCCTTAATCCAACACTCTTTCTTCCGGCAAGCGTCCTGCCCAGTCGCAGGCAAACTGCCATGCCGAGCGGCCTGAACGGCTGCCGCGCATTTGCGCCCATTGCAACGCGGCTTTGCGCGCGGTATCGTCAAAAGGCACATTGAAATCGTCCAACCAGTTGGCTACGGCGGTCAAATAATCGTTTTGGTCGAAAGGATAAAAACTCAGCCATAAGCCGAAGCGGTCGGAAAGGGAAATTTTCTCCTCGACGGCCTCTTTCTGATGGATTTCGCCGCGAGTGCCCGTAGTACCGCCGTTTTCATCCATGTATTCGGGAATTAAATGACGGCGGTTGGAAGTTGCATAAACCAAAACATTGGTGCAACGTTGCGACAATCCGCCGTCTAAAGCAGTTTTCAAGGCTTTATAGGTTTCATCGCCGGTTTCAAACGACAAATCATCGCAGAAAACGATAAATTTCTCGGGGCGTTCGGACAACAGCGTCAACAAAGCCGGCAAGCTGATCAAATCGCTTTTATCCACTTCAATCAGTCGCAGGCCGCGCTCGGCGTATTCGTGCAACAACGCTTTAACCAAGGAAGATTTGCCCGTACCGCGTGCGCCGGTCATCAAGACATTATTTGCCGGACGGCCTGCCAAAAATTGCTCGGTATTGCGTTTCAGCCTGTCGGTTTGCGAACCGACTGCCGCCAATCGGCTCAAAGGAAACGTATGCGGACGCGGCAGACTTTCCAAAATACCTTTTTTGCCCACGCTGTGCCAACGGTAGGCCAAAGCGCGCCAGTCGGTTTTACCGGCTTCGTCAGGCAGGATTAAATCCAGACGGTTTAAAACGGAATTCGCTTTTTTCAAAAAATTAGATAATTTCATTTCGGCTTTCTTTTTTCAGACGGCCTTTTGCGCCAATACCCGCATAACGGTATCGACAACGGCTTGGGTTTGCGGATCGATTTCAATATTGATGAGGTCGCCTTCTTTGCGGCTGCCAAACAGGGTACGCTCCAAAGTCTCAGGAATCAGGTGTACGCAAAATTCGCTGTCGCTGACTTCGCCTATGGTCAGGCTGCAACCGTCCAAACCGACAAAGCCTTTGGTCAGGATGTAGGGTTTGAGGTTTTCCGGCAGCTCAAACCAAACTGTACGGTTGAACTCGCTGGATTCGATACGGGAAATTCGGGTAACCGCCATCACATGGCCGCTCATCACATGGCCGCCGATTTCATCGCCAAACCGCGCCGCGCGTTCCAAATTGACACTGTCGCCGACTTTCAAGCTGCCGAGATTGGTTTTGCGTAAGGTTTCGTCCATCAAATCAAAGCTGACTTTGTTGCCGTCGATTCGGGTAATGGTCAGGCAGCAGCCGTTGTTGGCGACAGAGGCGCCGGTTTGCAGATTGTCGGCGATTTCAGGGGGCAGCTCGACTGTGTGGGTACGAAAGTCGGGCGAAGGTTGGACGATGTCCGTAATTTTGCCCATGCCTTGTACGATGCCTGTAAACATGATGTCTTCTTTCCGATGGTACGATAAGGCGGATATTGTAGCATTTTCCAGGCACAAAGGCCGTCTGAAAGCGGTGATGGTGATGGTTTGGGGTATAATCGGATTTTTATTTCCGCCGCCCGATCATGCTCAGCTACCGCCACGCCTTCCATGCCGGCAACCATGCCGATATGCTCAAGCACTTTACCCTCTTCCTCGTCCTCGAATATTTCAACCGCAAAGACAAGCCTTATTGGTATACCGATACGCACAGTGGTGCCGGTTTGTATGATTTGAGCGGCGATGAAGCGCAAAAAGTCGGTGAATACAAACAGGGCATTGCGCTCTTGGAACAAGCTGACAAGCTGCCTGCCGAATTGGCCGAATTTGTCGGCCGTCTGAAACAAATCCTGCCGCAAGACAACCTTTACTGCGGCTCGCCTTGGCTGGCACAGGCGCTCACGCGCGACAGCGACAAAATGCGCCTCTTTGAGTTGCACCCTGCCGATTTTGTCCATTTGCAAAACAATATGCGCGAAGTCCATCCGCCGCGCAAAGTACAAGTCAGCCAAGCGGACGGTTATCAAGGTTTGATTTCACTCTTGCCTCCCCCGCCCCGCCGAGCCGCCGTCTTGATTGATCCGCCCTACGAAGAAAAACAAGACTACCGCCGTGTCGTCCAAGTTTTGAAAGATGCTTTGAAACGCTTTGAAACCGGCTGCTACATGGTTTGGTATCCTTGCCTGAGCCGCGAAGAAAGCCGCAAACTGCCTGACGAACTCAAAAAAATCGCTCCCGACAATCATCTGCACGCCGAGCTTCATGTCCATACGCCGCGCAGCGACGGCTTCGGTATGCACGGCAGCGGCATATTCGTCATCAATCCGCCCTATATGCTTGCCGAACAGTTGCAAAACAATCTGCCCGGACTTTCCAAAATTTTGGCGCAAGATGCCGGTGCGCATTATGTATTGGAAAGTAAAACGAAATAAACGCTGCCATCTGAACATAGACCCAAGCGCTTCGATTTTTTCTTCATACCTGTTCAGACGGCCTTAACCCTTTATACTTAAGCCTTTTTCCACTACAATTCACAACATAACAATTAACGGCCGTCCACTCATGAATATACGCACACCCCTAGCCTGCACGCTCCTGCTTTGCGCATGCAGCGAATCTGTAAAAAACGAATTTAAAGAAGAATTTACCCAAAGTTTCCGCACCGAATTTGTCCGCTCGGCAACCGAAGCCTGCGTAGAAAAAGCCGCAGGAAAAAGCCCGTTTGATTCCGCGACCACTGAAAAAATCTGCCGCTGTATCGGCGAAAAAACAGTTGATAAAATCAGCCCCGAAGAAGCGACCTCGCTTTTAGGCGGCAGCAATACCATGAGCGACGAGCTGAAAAAACGCATCAAGGACGTCAGCATCGCCTGCACTAAAGAAGTTTTAGGCATGGCCGAGAGCAAAACCAAATGAACACGCCGTTTTCAGACGGCCTGAAATTGAAAAATATTCGATTCAAACTTAGGAAAAGAGTGAAACATGAAGACATTGAACCAATTCTTAGCCCAACATCTGCCCGAACACAAACTGCCGCAAGAGCTGGCCGGCGTACTGGAATCCGTAGCCGCTGCCTGTTTGGACATCAACGCAAAAGTCCGCCTCGGCGCGCTTTCCGGCGTTTTGGGCATGGCCGGTACCGGCAACATCCAAGGCGAAGACCAAAAGAAACTCGATGTCATCGCCAACAACATCATGATTGATGTTTTAAAAGCCAATGCCAACATCGCAGGCCTTGCCAGCGAAGAAGAAGACACCTATGTCGCCACACACGAAAACGGCGGCTATTTGGTATTGTTTGACCCGCTGGACGGCTCTTCCAATATCGACGTCAACATCTCCGTCGGCACTATTTTCTCCGTCTTGGCCAAACCTGAAGGCGCATTGACTACCGAATCCTTCCTGCAAAAAGGCCGCGACCAAGTGGCCGCAGGTTATGTTTTATACGGTCCGCAAACCCAACTGGTACTGACTGTCGGTTACGGCGTATTCGTCTTCACTCTGGACGATGCCAACCAATTCCTGCTGACCAAAGAAAATCCGCGCGTTCCCGAATCCACTAAAGAATTCGCCATCAATATGTCCAACCAAAGACATTGGTTCGCCCCTGTTCAACAATACATTGACGAATTGCTGGCAGGCGAAACCGGCGTACGCGGCAAAAACTACAATATGCGCTGGGTAGCCAGCATGGTTGCTGAAATCCACCGCATCCTGATGCGCGGCGGCGTATTCATGTATCCGCAAGACAAACGCGACCCATCCAAACCGGGCAAACTTCGCCTGATGTACGAAGCCAACCCGATGAGCCTGATTATGGAACAGGCCGGCGGCGCATCAAACAACTCCATCGAAGCCATGCTCGACATCCAACCTACCGGCCTGCACCAACGTGTTGCCGTATTCATGGGCAGCCGCGAAGAAGTCGAATACGTTTACAATCTGCATCAAAAATAATCGGATGTATTGAAACCCAAAAAGGCCGTCTGAAATATGATTTTCAGACGGCCTTTCGTCAAAAAATAAAAGAAACAAAAAATCAAAAGGCAGACTCAAATCTGCCCTTTGCTGCTTTCCATCTAACCTTTATTGGGATTACACCGAACGAGCCAGCTCTTCCGCCGCTTTTTGCACTATATCCGGCGTCAGCTTGTTCAAACAATCCGTGTGCCCCAACGGACATTCGCGCTTGAAACAAGGCGAGCAATCCAAATTCAAGCTGACGATTTTCGCCTTTTGGCTGAGAGGCGGCGTATGGTCAGGGCTTGATGAACCGTAAACCGCAACCAATTTCCGATCAAGCGCGGCCGCAAGGTGCATCAGACCGCTGTCGTTGCACACGACCGTATCGGCGCAAGACAACAAATCAATCGCCTCCGAAAGATTGGTTTTGCCGCAAAGATTGGTACACAGGCCGTCTGAAAGCCGGTTGATTTCATCTGCAATATCGAAATCTTTTTGCGAACCAAACAGCCAAACCTGCCAACCCTTAGCCAAATAGCGGCGGCCGAGTTCGGCAAAATGACGCGCAGGCCAACGCTTGGCCGGGCCATATTCCGCACCGGGACAAAATGCCAAAATCGGTTTATCCGTCGTCAAACCATGTTTTACCAAAGCGGCTTGACGGCTTTCGGGATCAATCGTGAAACAAGGATTATCGGAATGCCCGTTAAAATCCGCTTGGGTCGGATGCGCCAGCGCAGTATAGCGGTCGACCATCAGAGGCAACGCGGCCTTATCCAACTTGCGGATATCGTTCAGCAAAAAATAGCGCGACTCGCCGACGTAGCCCGTACGCTGCTTGATGCCCGTAGCCAAGGCAATAATGGCGGATTTGAGCGAACCGGGCAAAACAATCACTTGATCATAGCCTTCTTTTCCCAATTCACACCCGATACGCCAGCGTTTTTTCAATTCCAACGCACCATGTCCAAACGGGTTTTCCATCACACGGTTGATTTCAGGCATACGCTCAAATACGGCCATCGACCATTTGGGCGCAAAAGCATCAATGGTGCAGCCGGGATGCAGCTCATGCAAACGGCGATAAAGCGGTTGGGTCATGACGCAGTCGCCAATCCAGCTTGGGGTAATAATCAGGATTTTTTTGGACATAATGGAATGTGTTTTTAATTTTGGCTTATTGTAATACGATTTTTAAAAGGCCGTCTGAAACTTGGTTTAATCGCCCGGAACAAAACTAACTATTTGATACATGTCATTTCAACAGATGTACTCTGGTTTGAGCGCATGAAGCGTTTGTCTTCCCAATTTATCTGGTAAATTCTACAAATACCCAACCTGAGACAACAGACCGAACGGCGGCAAGCAATATTCTCTTCATTTTTAAAACTTTATAAAAACAGAAAGGCCGTCTGAAATATTTTCAGACGACCTTTTTATAGTGGTTTAACGATGGTAGTTAGGCGCTTCTTTAGTGATTTGTACGTCGTGAACGTGGGATTCGCTCATACCGGCAGAAGTGATTTCCACAAATTCTGCTTTCTCGTGCATTTCAGCAATATTGGCGCAACCCAAGTAACCCATGCTGGAGCGCAGACCGCCGGTCAATTGGTGGATGATGTTCACAATCGGGCCTTTGTAAGGCACGCGACCTTCAATGCCTTCAGGAACATATTTGTCTGTGCTGTCGGTTTTGTCTTGGAAGTAGCGGTCGGCGGAGCCTTGGCTCATTGCACCCAACGAACCCATGCCGCGGTAAGACTTGTAAGAGCGGCCTTGGTAGAGTTCGATTTCGCCCGGTGCTTCTTCCGTACCGGCAAACATACCGCCGAGCATGACGCTGTATGCACCTGCTGCCAGAGCTTTGGCAATATCGCCGGAGAAGCGGATACCGCCGTCGGCAATCAGGGGAACGCCTGTACCTTTCAGGGCTTCGGAAACATTGTGAATCGCAGTCAGCTGAGGCACGCCCACGCCTGCCACGATACGGGTCGTACAAATCGAGCCCGGGCCGATACCGACTTTAACGGCATCCGCACCGGCGGCCACCAAATCCAAAGCGGCTTGGGCAGTCGCGATATTGCCGCCGATGACTTGAATGTGCGGATAGGTTTCTTTGACCCAGCGCACGCGATCGATAACGCCTTGGCTATGACCGTGGGCAGTATCGACTACAATCACGTCCACACCGGCTTCTACCAATGCTTTGACGCGCTCTTCGGTATCGCCGCCGGTACCTACCGCAGCACCGACGCGCAGACGGCCTTCGGCATCTTTGCTGGCATTAGGGAATTCGGTTGTTTTGAGAATATCTTTAACGGTAATCAGACCTTTGAGTTCGTCTTGGTCGTTCAATACCAAAACGCGTTCCACTTTGTGCGCATGCATGATCTCGCGTGCTTCATCAATGCTGGTACCTTCAGGAACGGTAACCAAACGGTTGCGGGGGGTCATGATGGCAGAAACAGGCAGATCGACACGGTTTTCAAAACGCAGGTCGCGGTTGGTCACGATACCGACCACTTTGCCGTTTTCAACAACAGGCAGACCGGACATTTTACGTTTGCGTTGTGCGCGCATTTCCAATACGTCGCGGATCAATGCGGTCGGCGCAACGGTAACGGGATCTTTCACCACGCCGCTCTCATGGCGCTTCACTTTGGAAACGGCACGCGCTTGCAACTCCGGCGTCATGTTTTTATGGATAATGCCGATGCCGCCTTCTTGAGCCATAGAGATGGCCAGACGCGCTTCGGTAACGGTATCCATTGCAGCAGAAAGTAGAGGGAGGTTGAGCGTGATATCGCGGGTGAGTTTGGTTTGAAGTTTGACATCTCGAGGCAGCACGTTTGAGTGCGCTGGAACCAACAAAACGTCGTCGAAAGTATAGGCTTTTTCTACAATACGCATGATGCTCGGTCTTTCAGTTTGTGCAAGATGCACGGCATTATATCACACCGGCTTGATGCTAACATTGGCAATACATGTTTTAACGTTATTTTTTTACATGATTTGATCTAGCGTACAAAAATATGCCAACGCATTGCAGTTTCAAGTAAAATAAGCCGCATGAGAACATCATTTACATAAGGGAAACCCATGAAATCTTCCGTACTCAAAACCTGTCTGATAGCAGCCCTTCTCTCTTCCGCCGCCCTGACCGGTGCGGCCGAGGTGTACACTTGGAAAGGCGCATCGGGCAACAGCTATTCCGATACGCCAAACCGCCTGCAACCGAAGCGTTCCGGCGTGGTCAACATCCGCACGCACAACGTCAAACCTGCCGTTGCGCCTGCTGCGGCGGCATCTGAGCCGGTTGCCGAGCAACCCAACGAACAGGTTGCGGAACAAAACAAACAAATTGAAGAACGCAATAAAAAAATCGAAGAGCAAAACCGCCAAAACAAGCTGGAAAACTGCAAAATCGCCAAAATCAACCGCCAAGTCGCTGAAAGCGCACGCTTGGCCAATCGCGACAGCCTGATTAAACAATACCAAAACGACGTCAATAAATACTGCAATTAAGTTCTCGAATATCAATATCAAAAAGGCCGTCTGAAATTTAATTTCAGACGGCCTTCATTGTTCAGTCCATCAATAATACAGTTGAACCAACAACAAACCGAAAGCCAGACTAAATGCCATGCTCAACAAGCCCGGAATCATGAAGCTGTGGTTGAAGATGTATTTGCCGATTCTGGTTGAGCCGGTTACGTCAAAGTCGATGGAAGCGATAATCGGACCGTAGTTTGGAATGAAGAAATAACCGTTTACCGCAACAAATGTGCCGATGATGATGGGCGCAGGAATACCCAGTTTGATGGCGATTGGAAACAGTGTCGCCACCGTCGCGCCTTGGCTGTTGACCAAGACCGACAAGACAAACAGGGCGAAGGCAAAGGTCCACGGTGCAGATTCGACCAAATGGCTGACGGTCGATTCCACTTCTGCCAAGTGGCCGTTCATCAAGGTATCGCCCAACCAAGCCACGCCAAACACTGCAATCACGGCACGCATACCGGCGTGGAATACCGAGCCTCGGGTAATCGCATCGCCATTGGGCTTACACGCCAAAATAATCAGCGCAGAAGCAGACAACATCACAATTTCAATCGTATGCGCCATGCCCATAGGCTTGATCGCGCCATCGTGTTCAAAAGCCGGACGCAACTCAGGCAGCGCACCCATCACAACCACCAGCAATGCCGCAGTCAAGAAAATACCGACCGACAATTTGGCTTTCGGCGAAATGGTGACATCGGTTTTTTGCTCCTCCACATCGATGTATTCTTTCACATAGTTCGGGTCTTTCAACAAAGCCTGATAATGCGGATCGTCTTTCAATTCTTTGCCCAGTTTGTTTACGAACACGCAAGCCAAACCAATACCCAAAATCGTGGATGGAACGGTAACTTTCAACACATCCGCCATCGTGATGTGTTGCGGCTCAAGCATGGAGACGCAGGCAACAACGGCAGCGGCAATCGGGCTGGCGACAATCGCAAATTGGGAAGCGATAACCGCCATTGTCAAAGGACGGGAAGGACGGATGCCATTGCGGCGGCTGACCTCGGCAATCACGGGTAAGACCGAGTAAGCCACATGGCCCGTACCTGCCAACACGGTGAAGGTGTACGTTACCGCCGGCGCGATAAAAGTGATGTATTTCGGATTGCGGTGCAACACGCGCGTGGCAATTTTAATCATATAGTCCAAACCGCCGCTGGCCTGCATGGCCGCTGCGGCAGACACTACCGCCATAATCATCAGCATAACATCAATCGGCGGGCTGGTCGGCTGAAGATGGAAACCAAAAGACAATACGGCCAAGCCGATACCGCCGAGCACGCCCAAACCAATACCGCCAACCTGCGCACCAATCAGGATACACAGCAGCACAACGGCAAACTGGATAAAAAACATAGTTGACATCACAACTCCCAAAATCCGGCCTTCGCCGAAATAAAATTACAAACGGTTGGATTATAGAGTAAACCCTCTTCCCTAACCATACTTTACCTAATTATACATACTGATCCACATCAAATAAATAATATTCTCATTTAACTAATAGACTCATCAAAAGCACAAAAAAAGCCGTCTGAAGATTTTCAGACGGCCTCTATGATTCAGATGAAATGATAAGGCTATTTTCCGGCTACTTCTTCATCTTTTATAAAATCTGATACGCCATGAACACAGCGGATTTTGCGTTCTGACAAGGTTGCCTCCAACAAAGCATCGTTTTGCGGCAAGGAATCGCGTTCCGCCTCATTGTGCCAGAGGTGGTACGCAATACCGGCAAATTTCAAATTATGGCGTTTCATCCCATTATGATAGCAACGGGCGACAAATTCGCTGTCTTCCCTGCCCCAACCGACAAAGCTATTGTCAAACCCGTTGACGGCCAGCGCATCGCTGCGGAAAAAGCCCATATTGCAGGTTTTGATGCCTTTGTGTTTGCGGTTGCCTTTGCGGCCTGCCAATTTGGCCAAACAACGGCAGCGCAGGGCGGAAAGCCGTTTTTCTATTCCCGAGCTAAACATAGACAAGGCAGGCAAATCGCCTTCATCCAAAATATCCTGCGTTTTATCCTCAGTCAAAATCACGCGGGAACCCTGTATCAGACGGCCTTTGCGGGCAATCTTCAAATGATCGGCGATAAAAGACGGATCCAAAACCATATCGCCGTCAATCAACACAATATAATCGCCTTTCGCCTGCGCCAGCGCACGGTTGCGCGATTCGGCGGCACGAAAGCCTCTATCCGGCTGCCATGAATGCTTGACCGGAATACTTGCCCTGCGGCGGATAAAATCAACCACTTCGGCGGTTTCCTGCCTTGAGCCGTCATCCGCGACAATAATCTCATCCGGCAGACGGGTTTGCGATAAAGCCGATTTCAACACCAGCTCCAGAGCATCGGGACGATTGTAGGTAGTGATGATGAGGGAGACAGTTATCGTGCGGTTGCGCTCGTAGAGTTTGACATATTTGTAATACGAACCTTGCGCGTTGGACACCGAAATCGTCAGCCCGTCCGCCCCATAGGCAAAACCGCGTTTGAGCAGGTAATTTTTCACAAACGATACGCCGCCATGCAGCAAAGCCTTAAACGGCGAACTGTCTTTCTTAAAGCGGTTTTCTTCCGCATACAGCGAGCTGTACTGCTGCATTTTTTGAATCAGCCCTTCGGCGTTTTCAAAAGAATAATGTTTCAGACGGCCATCAAGTTGTTTAACCTTGGCTTCCTGTGGCAACACCAAAGACTCATGCACCTGACGGTCGGAAAAACGGGTAAATCTGCGATGGTAAAGGCGCGGAATAATATCCGGATACCAGCCGCAGCCTTTGATCAAGCGGCCGTGGTAATGGTTCAGACGGGAAAGCGAAAAAATATGTTCCTTCTCATTTTCCAAAACGGCCGCACGAATGGCTTCAATTAAAGCCTCATCCGCCACTTCATCGCTGTCTATGCTGAAAATCCAATCGTTTTGCGCCAGCCTGGCCGCCAGATTTTTCATCGGGCCAAACCCGATAAACTCATGCTTGTAATAGCTGACATTGGGAAAGCCCTTGGCAATTTCAAAAGTACGGTCGGTCGAGCCGTTGTCCAACAGCAGGACTTCGTCAAAGTCTTTCAGCGCACTCAAAACTTCTGAAAGATAACGTTCTGAATTTTTTACCAACATGGCGGCGGTTGCCGGAATTGTGTGCATCATAAAAAGGCCGTCTGAAAAAGGAAGCTGTATTTTAACCGATATACCGCTACAATATGTCCTCCTTTTTTCAGACGGCCTGACTCATGCAGCTTATTCTTGCCCCCATGCAGGGGCTGGTGGACGATGTGATGCGCGATCTGTTGACACGCATCGGCGGATTTGACGAATGCGTCAGCGAATTTGTCCGCATTACGCACACGGTCCACTCACGCGCCACTTGGCTTAAATATGTTCCCGAAATCGCCCATGCCAACCGCACGCCGGCCGGCACGCCCTGTACTGTCCAGCTTTTGGGCAGCGATGCGGAAAACATGGCCGTCAATGCTTTGGAAGCCGTGCGTTTCGGCGCGGACAAAATCGACCTCAACTTCGGCTGCCCCGCGCCGACGGTCAACAAACACAAAGGCGGCGCGGTCTTGCTCAAAGAGCCCGACTTGATTTACCACATCGTCCGCACCCTGCGCCAACGCCTGCCGCAACACATTCCGCTGACTGCCAAGATGCGGCTCGGTTATGAAGACAAAAGTCTGGCATTGGAATGCGCCTCCGCGATTGAAAATGGCGGCGCATGCGCGTTAACCGTCCACGCGCGCACCAAGGTCGAAGGCTACGAGCCGCCGGCACATTGGGAATGGGTGCGCAAAATCCGCGATGCAGTCAGTATTCCCGTTACCGCCAACGGCGATGTGTTCAGCCTTCAGGACTATCTCGACATTAAAACCGTCAGCGGCTGCGACAGCGTGATGCTCGGGCGCGGCGCGGTTATCCGTCCAGACTTGGCGCGGCAAATCAAGCAATATGAAAACGGCGAAACAGTGAAAGACACCGACTTTGCCGAAGTCTCCTCATGGATAGTCCAGTTCTTCGACTTATGCCTTGCCAAAGAGGCCAACAACAAATATCCGGTTGCCCGTTTGAAACAATGGCTGGGCATGATGAAAAAAGAGTTTGAACAGGCGCAGGTATTGTTCGACCGTATCCGCGCCATCAAAGAAGCGGATGAAGTAAAACAGATTCTGCTGTCGTTCGAGCAAGAGATGCATTCATGATTCAAAAAGGCCGTCTGAATTTCAGACGGCCTTTAATATGATTACTGACAAATATAATCAGCCAACAGTCTGCCTTTTTCCGCACTGGCTGCATTGGCCATATTCACATGCCTGGTCTCAGGGCCATTCTTGGATTTCAGGGCTTCGCCATATTTTCTGGCAAACTCTTTATTGGCACTGGTCACCCTTGACGCGGTAGAATCCAATATGAACTCGTCCCGCAGATATTTGCCTTGCGCCGTAATAATCAAGATATTTTCAAGCGAAGGATAATCCGGAAAATTGACATAGTTGGTAACCAGCTTGTAGGAAACGCCTTTGCCGTGTTTCATATCCTGACAGATGCCGTTAGGCGCGGTAAAGACAGCATGGCCGATCCGGCCGCGTCCGAAATCGTAAAAATCGATTCTCTTCGCAGAAGCCAACAGTTCTCTATCGTTGCCGTCATTGATATTTAATGACTTGCCGTTTACCAAAAACAGGGTGGGCAACAAGGGGTTGCCATGAGAGGCTTCCAAATTATATGCTTCGCCCAACAGCTTGCCCTGACGATACACCGTCAAGACAGGCTTTTTCAGACCATTTTCCGGATTGCCGGTTTTCTTAAAAGAAATCTTCTGAACCACATTGCCAAATTCATAATAAGGTCGCGACTGCACACCTGTTTTCGTATCCTGCAGGGCGCTCCAGCTACCGTCCGTCGCTTGGGCGCATGCAGTCACGGCAGCAAACAGAATACCCGATAGTAAAACTTTAGAATGTTTCATTCATAAACTCCTTCTCAAGTAAACAAAAAAACGGATGTGTGCCTTTACTGCTTATTTTTGTTTCTTTCTTTATTAAAATTTTAGAACTATTGTACTAACTTAGCAAGGGATTAAAGAACAGGCCGTCTGAACATTCAGACGGCCTTGATTAACATCAATTCTTAAGAAGCCAAAACGCGGGGGAACAAAATCTCATTTTCCAAATGGATGTGGTCTTTCAAATCGTCCACCATCTCTTTGGCCAATGCGTACAAACGGGCCCAGCTGCCGCAAGCGCCTTCAGGAAGCTCAAAATTATTGGTCAATTCTTCCAAACGCGCGATGGCCTGATCGTGGTCTTCGTGTTCATGCATCATCACGCTGATGGGCATGGCCGCGCCGCGACCCACACCCTGATTAATCATCGGGAACAACATGCGCTCCTCTTTCATCATGTGCATCAACAGCTCGTTTTGCATATAGGCCAACAAATCAGGTACTTTGGCAGGAAAAGTGTCGGCATGAACCTGCGCCACTTTTTGCGCCAGCGGAACCAACTCTTCAAACTGGGCACGGTGGACATTGTGGTAACGCTGCAGGATATGGTCGATGGTAGAATTGAAAGGTGCGGTTTCCCAAACGGTAAAGTCGGTCATGGCTGTGTTCCTTTAAAGATTGATATTGGATGAATGTTAGGCATAAGGATACACGCTGCTTGCGGCTTTGTATAGTTTTTTAATTGCTTAATTAATTGATAATAAAAGTTATTTTCAAAATTAAAATGCCAAACAGGCCGTCTGAAACATAAAGTCAAAGTTTCAGACGGCCTGCCCTTTTCTTAAATAATCCAACGATATAAGGCAATCATTACCGGCATGGTTACCACACAAAGCAAGGTCGTCAACCCATAAATGGCACTGGCTTTTTGGGCATTTTTGCCGTAAACAACCGCCATTTGGGTAACTGTCGAAGCGGCAGGCGAAGTCGTTGCCAAAAAGCTGATTAACACAACCGTATCCGCATGCGCATCATGATGGGCAAAACCGCAGGCTTTAACGGCGAAAAGCAATAATACCGGAATCAAAATCAGCCTTAAAAAAGCAACGAGATAAAGCCTCGACGTCCACACAATCGAACGCAACGGCAAAGAGGCCAGCAGCATACCCGCCACCAACATGGCAACCGGGCCAATCATACTGCCCACCGTCGCCAAAGTATTATCGACAATGTGCGGCAGCTTGATTTGAAAGGCAAACATCAGCAGCCCGACCAACATGGATAAGATGTTGATATTGGTGAAAATGGTTTTCCAAGCCACATTGCCGCGACCGCAAATCAACAGGCGCAGATGCGTCCAAAACAAAAACGTCTGCACCAAGATAAAACCGGTGGTGTAAATCACCCATTCCGGCCCGAAGACCGACATTACCAAAGGAATAATCAGGTTGCCCGAATTGCTGTACACCGTCGCCGCGTGTTCGAGCGCATCGAGTTTGAACAAGTGTTTAAACACCCTGCCCAAAACAATCAGCACTATATGAAAAAACACCGCCAGCATAACGGAAAGCTTCAGCCCTTCGATAATCTGCGGCGCATTGTCCATCTGAAAAGCATGAATCATGACGGACGGGCTAATTAAATAAAGCGCAATGACGGAGAGCGTGTAGCTGTTTTCCGATTTCAACAGCCCGGCCTTCACCAAAGCCACGCCCATCAAAACAATCAGCGTCAGCTCGGTAATTTTTCCGGCAAGCAGAAAAGAGGTTTCCATAACAAAAAAAGCGGCAAAAACGTTGATTTTACGCTTCTACCGCTTGGCATGCCAAATTCAGACGGCCTGAAGCCTTTTTCCAACAACCCGACATAATTTGCCCTACCGCAAAGCAAACCAATATAAATCTGTCCGTATATCCGCTATAATCAGCCATTTTCTTTAAACAGGAAACATCATGTCCCCCAGCCGTTTCAATCAAACGGGCCCAAAAATCGGCCTGAGCGTACGCCTTGCAGAAACCCAAGCTGAAATCGAAGCCGCCCAAAGATTGCGCTATCAGGTTTTTGCCCAAGAATTGGGTGCGGAAATCGAAAGCAATGACGGCCGCGATGTCGATCCTTATGATGAGCATTGCCACCACCTGCTCGCGTTTGACGATGCAACCGGCGAAGTTATCGGCTGCTACCGCCTAATTACCGAAGAAACCGCAAAAAAAGTCGGCGGCTGGTACAGCGAGCATGAATTCGACCTTGAGCCTTTGAAAGACATCCTACCGCAAACCGTCGAACTCGGCCGCGCCTGCACCCACCCGGACTACCGCAACGGCGGCTTGGTCATGCTGTTGTGGACCGGCTTGGTCAAATTCATGAAAGACGAAAACCTGCGCTTTATGATTGGTTGCGGCAGTATCGAAATGCGCGACGGCGGCAGCGATGCGGCCGGCCTGTATCATGCCTTGAAAGGCAAATACCTTGCTCCGGAACAATGGCGCGTCAAACCGCTCAACCCGCTCAAATGGGACAACATCACGCCGTCTGAAAACCCGCCCGTGCCCGCACTGATCAAAGGCTATCTCAAAGCAGGCGCGTGGTTTTGCGGCGAACCTTGTGTCGATGAAGCGTTCAACTGCGCGGATGTGCTGATCATGATGGACATCAGCCATCTTTCCGACCGCTACTTGCAGCGTTTCGCCCCTAAAACCGAGTCATAATAAAAGGCCGTCTGAAACTTCAGACGGCCTGCCTCATCTTTTATAAAAACACACACAATGACCGCCAAAATCCGTTTTATCTTCCGCCTCCTTTGCATTGCCGGCTGCCTTTTGTACGGCATGGCCGAAATGTTTTTTCTGTTTCCCTTTTACAGCAGCAAACGCAAACTGCGTGCGATCCAATTATGGTCGCTGCGCGTGCTCGCTTCCTGCGGCATGAAACTGCAAACTTTCGGCACGCCGCCGCAAGAAGGCCGCGGCCAAATGCTTATCAGCAACCATATTTCATGGTTGGACATTATGGCGGTCAACGGCGCTTTCCCCGGCCGTTTCGTGGCTAAAGACGATGTGGCCAAATGGCCTGTGGTCGGTTATCTTGCCACGCAAGCGCAAACGGTTTATGTCTCGCGCAACCGCGGCATCAAAGGCAACTCCGCCAAAATCGCCGGCGTGACCGAAGCGCTGAAAAACGGCGATACCGTCACCATTTTCCCCGAAGGCACCAGTACCGAAGGCCGTGAAATCCTGCCGTTCAAACCCAGCTTTTTTCAGACGGCCTACGATGCAGGCGTACCGATTATTCCGGCACTCTGCCGCTATCCGAATCCGGACGGCAGCAGCCCCAATCCGCACACTGCCTACTACGGCGACATCAGCCTCTGGCAATCTATCTGCATGGTCATCAGCCAGCCTTCCAGCACGGTCGAGCTGCATTTCCTTGATCCGATTGAAGCGGGAGAAGACCGCTACGCTACCGCACTTCAAGTACACGCCCTGTTGAGCGAAAAGCAAAAACAGTTGGGCTGATCAAACAAAAGGCCGTCTGAATATTCAGACGGCCTTTTCCATTATCTTATGCCTTAAGATGAATATTGCACCGAATCGCTACCGCTTTTCTTTTGAATAAATTCGATTTTGTAGCCGTCCGGATCTTCGACAAACGCAATCACAGTCGTACCGTGTTTCATCGGACCGGCTTCGCGTACCACTTTGCCGCCCATTTCTTTGACACGTTCGCACGCGGCGTAAGCATCATCGACTTCAATCGCGATGTGGCCATAAGCATCGCCCAAGTCGTAAGACTCGGTATCCCAGTTGTGGGTCAGTTCCAAAACAGTATGGTCCGCCTCATCGCCATAACCGACAAAAGCCAAAGTAAAACGGCCTTCAGGATAATCGCGGCGGCGCAGCAATTGCATGTTCAATACGTTTTGATAAAAATCCAAAGAGCGTTCGAGATTGCCGACACGCAGCATAGTATGAAGCAAGCGCATGATTTTGTTCCTTTCTGAATTATGTTTGGTCATGAATTATAACACATCGGGCACCATCCTCTTCAGCCTCAAAATACCGACACTGAAACTGCATAAAAATGAAGCGTACACCCTGCCGTCATTTGAATTTCATGTATTAACAAGCACACCGACTGACTAAATTGCTATAATCGCCACACTTACAACACAACACTTCAAACCGCCATGAAAACCTTTGTTCTTCCCGATACCCGCCCTTATCCGCAAAGCCCTATCAAAAACCACCTTCTGCTCAATGCCTATCAGCTGGCGCACAACTCCTCCTCCGCATCACGCAAGCTTTCGGCCGGCCAACTGCAAACCGAAATCCGCACCATGCTCAGCCAAAACCATTACATCAACCTTTCATTGGCAATGACCATGGCGCCCGATGTCGGCACTTACACCAGCCTGATTCAAAGCGTGGGCGAAGTCCTGAAGGCAGAAAACGATAACGAAGCCCAATGGTTTGCCCTGCCTGTCGTTTTGGTTGCCGGTTGCAAAAAAGAACAAACCCTGCCGCTTACGCTGCCTACCGAAGCCCTCTTCGCCTGCCTGCAAAACTACCCCAACCTGCGCGCCCTCACGCAAAACACACAATGGCTGCCTTACCTCGTCCAATCTACCGACTTGAGCAGCGTTACCCCGGGCGAATGGTTCCAAGCCAAACAAAACGATGAAGCGGCAGGCGCATTCCTGCAAAAATTCGAATACAAACCATTGACGCTGCCCGAAGGTCAATCCGTCCATGTTGTTTACGCGCTGGGCTACGGCGATAAAAGCATTCAGACAGCCTTGGGCCTCAACCTGCAACAGGCAGGCCTGCCGCTGATGCAGGTTTGGCAAGAGCATCTCGCCCTCGACGGCGTTACCCTCTTTACCAACCCGCTCTCGCCCAATACGCCGCTTGACGCGCTGACTGAAGGCAGCCATACCCGCCAACGCATGGCCATGGACGTTTTTGCCACCAACGCCATCCGCGCCATCCGTATGCAAAGCCCGCGCGTCGGCGTTGTTGCCGCAGCCAAGGCGGACGGCAAGCTCCAGTTCAGCTTCAACGCGACCGACAGCGCGTTTGAAATCGTTCCGCAGACCTTCACTTGGGAGCTGGCCTCAACCGACAATATCGCCATCGTGCTGCAAAACTTCCTCGACCTGATGGCCGAATGCCGCATCGAGCACCTCTACCTGCTGCACAACCCACTGGGCGAAAACGAAAACATCCCTACTTATGCCCAAGCGTTGAAACTGGAAGGCCACAATCCTTTCTTCAGCAATGTAAACTAAATTGAAAATGCAACACGCAAGGCCGTCTGAAAACGGTTCAGCGCGTTGCATTGAATTTCAAACCTTACCGCTCATTTTCACAAACATGAAAACCCACAAAATCCTTTTCGTCTGCCTCGGCAACATCTGCCGCTCCCCCATGGCCGAATACGTCCTGCGCCACCGCGCCCGCGAAGCAGGCATGGGCAATGCCGTCATCACAGCCAGCGCAGGCACATCAGGTTGGCACGACGGCGAAAACATGCACGAAGGTACGCGCCGCGTGCTCAAACAACACGGCATCGACCCGTCAGGCTTTACCAGCAGCAAAATCAAACCCAGCGATGCCGAACATTTCGACTACATCATCGTGATGGACGACAACAACCTCAGAGAAACCGAAAAACAGCTCGGCTTCCACCCCGGTAAAATCTTCAAACTGACCGACCTTATCCCCGATTCAGGCTACAACCACGTTCCCGATCCGTGGTACACAGGCGACTTTGACGAAACCTACCGTCTGGTCGATGCCGGCAGTTTGGCCTTGTTGGAAAAATTGAAACAGGCTTAAACCGGCTGGAACAATAAAAGGCCGTCTGAACAGGTATCCGCAAAAGCCATGCTTTCGTGATGACCTGTTCAGACGGCCTTTATTAATCACCGCATCAACCCACGCGGTAAAACGCCAGGCTGCCCAATAAGTTCGGCAGATGTTTGACCTGCCGGTTGCCCGTCATGACCGCACGCTCAAGTACGCGGATTTTGTTTTTGGCACACAGCAAATCAAAGTCTTTGAGGGTACACCAATGGATATTGGGCGTATCGTACCAATGATACGGCATCCGCTCGGAAACCGGCATATGGCCGCCGATGGCGATTTGAAAGCGGTTGCGCCAGTAGCCGAAGTTAGGGAAACTGACAATAGCCTGTTTGGCCACGCGCATCAGGCAGCGCAGGATTTTTTCCGTGTTCTGCATGGCTTGAATGGTTTGGCTCAAGACAATCACATCAAAGCTTTGATCGCCAAACGCCGCCAAACCCTCTTCCAAGTCGGCCTGAATAACATTTACACCGCGGGTCATGGCGGCAATCACGCTGTCGGTATCGATTTCGATGCCGTAACCGGCGCAGTTTTTATGCGCCACCAGCGCGGCCAGCAGCTCGCCGTCGCCGCAACCTAAATCGAGTACGCGGCTGCCTTCGGGTATCCAATCGTAAATGAGTTGCAAATCGTCGCGCAGATTCATTGTTGGCAGTCCTTGTAAACGTTGTTCATGTAAGCGGTAACCGCGCGGATATAGGCTTCGTCTTCCATCAAGAAGGCATCATGGCCGTGATTGGATTTAACTTCGATGTACTGCACGGATTTTTGCGCGGCGATTAATGCCTTGACCAATTCATGCGAACGTTGCGGCGAGAAGCGCCAGTCGGTGCTGAAGCTGGCAACGAAGAATTTGGCCTGCACATTTTCCACGGCGCGCGTGAGGTTGTGGCCGTAATCGGCGGCCGGGTCGAAGTAGTCGAGCGCCTTGGTCATCAGCAGATAAGTGTTGGCATCAAAACGGCCGACAAACTTGTCGCCTTGATAGCGCAGATAAGATTCCACTTCAAATTCAACGCCGTAGCCGTACTGATAGCCGTCTGATTTTAAAATGCGGCCGAATTTTTTACCCAAACCGTCTTCGGCAAGATAGGTAATGTGCCCCATCATACGCGCGATACGCAAACCGCGTGAAGGAACGGTATGATGGCTGCGGTAATTACCTTCGTGGAAATCGGGATCGGTCAAAATGGCCTGACGGGCAACATCGTTAAACGCGATGTTTTGGGTGGAAAGTTTAGGTGCGGAAGCGATAACGAGCGCGTGGGCAACGCGTTCGGGCAAAGAAATCGTCCATTGCAATGCCTGCATGCCGCCCAAGCTGCCGCCGACAACGGCCGCCCATTTTTGGATGCCGAGATAATCGGCAAGCATGGCTTGGGACTTCACCCAGTCTTTGACGGTTACAACCGGGAAATCCGCACCATATTCGCGGCCGGTTTCAGGATTCTCGGACAAAGGGCCGGTGCTGCCGTCGCAGCCGCCCAAGTTGTTCAAACCGACCACAAAAAAGCGTTCGGTATCGATGGGTTTGCCGGGGCCGACCATATTGTCCCACCAACCGGCGTATTTATCCTCCGCACTGTGCTTGCCGGCAACATGATGATTGCCTGATAAGGCGTGACAGATAAGGACGGCATTGCTTTTGTCGGCATTGAGTGTGCCGTAGGTTTCAATCATCAGGTCGAAACGAGGTAAGGTTTTGCCGTTTTCCAGAGCAAGCGGTGTGTCAAACGGAATTTTCCGGGGCGTTACAATGCCCACTGAGGCATTTGTTGTCATTTGTAATTTCCAAGTGATGCGGCAAAAGGGGTATTATAACGTTTCGTTTTTGTTTTGTGCATGAGGCTTCAGACGGCCTGCCCTAATTAGAGGCAATATTTTTGGGAGGATATGGAATGATAGGCAGGCTTTTGCGATTCTTTTTCTTTTGCGCCATCGCGGCATTGATTGTGAACCGTCTGTTCAGCCGCCAACAAAAGCGCACCATTCGGGAAATCGCCAAAATCAGCGCGTGGGTATTGCTGGGGGCGGCCGCGGCTACACTGTTTTGGTATCTAATGATGCTGTTTTTCAAGCATATTCCTAATTCTTATTGAAATAAAATATAAAAGGCCGTCTGAAAACCTTAATCCAGCGTTTTCAGACGGCCTTTTGATATTCAAACTTAAAACAATTCTTCCGGAATCTTGCAAACCGGAATCGGATTGACTTTGTGCTGCATGGCTTTGTGCAACCGGGTATAGATTGCTAAAACTTCGCGCTGTCTGCCTTCAAAATCTTCAGGCTTGTGGCTGCCGTACACGCTCATCGCCCATTCGAGTTCGGGATAAGATGCACCCATTTGCTCTTCATCGGTACGCTCGGTATCCCAAAGTCCGTCTGTCGGTACGGCTTTTTGAATGTCTTCCGATACGTCCAGCTCGGCAGCCAACGCGTACACTTGAGTCTTGGTCAAATCGGCAATCGGGCTGATGTCCACGCCGCCGTCGCCGTATTTGGTGAAGAAACCGACGCCGAAATCTTCAATTTTATTGCCCGTCCCGGCCACCAGCAAACCATGCAGCTGACCGTAATAATAAAGCGTCGTCATGCGCAGGCGGCTGCGTGCATTGGCCAGTGCCAGCTGTTTGTTGGGAAATTCGGTTTCGCTGACGTCAACGGTATCGGCAAACGTATCGAACGCCGGAGTCAAATCAACGCTTTGCGCTTTTACGTTAGGATAACGCTGTTTCAGACGGCCCATGTGTTCTTGCGCGCGGTTAACTTGGTCGGATTTCTGACGAATCGGCATTTCCAACAACAAAACCGACAAACCGGTTTGCGCGGCAAGGGTGGAAACCACGGCAGAATCGATGCCGCCGGATACGCCGACGACAAAACCTTTGGCACGCGCCTGCTCGGCGTAATCTTTGAGCCATTGAACGATATGGCGGATGATGGCTTGGGTTTGCATAGGGATAAATGTTCGCTTCAAATAAACCGAATGATAGCCTGATTTGCACTTACCTGAAAGACGACAGGGTATAATGTTTCTTTTATTTCTTGCACACACACCATGTCCAAACCCATTCTTTTGCGCTGGCTCGCCGTCTGCCTGATTCCGCTCGCCACCCTTTTGTGGTTTGCCCTCAACCCGCCCGAAGACAAAACGCAACACCTCATCAACGGCATTATCCTTGCCTGCGAAGCCACGTTCCTATTTAAATTCGTCCTCTTTGACGTCATCAAACACCACCTCAAACAAGAGCCTGAATTGAAACGGCAAAGCATATGGATGTTTATTCCGATTGTTTTGCTGATTGTTTATTTGTTCCACTATTTCGGCGCATTCTGATGTTTTCAGACGGCCTTGGGCATATTTTTCCATGAACACTCCCCTACCTTATACCTGCTGGATTTTCTGCAACGTCATCGACAACTTCGGTGACATCGGCGTTTCATGGCGGCTGGCGCGTATTTTGCAACGCGAACTCGGCTGGCAAGTGCATTTATGGACAGACGATTTCCCGTCCCTTCAAGCACTTTGCCCTGATTTGGCCTCGATTCCCAATATCCATCAAAGTATCGGCATTCACGCGTGGCAAGCCGACCATGCCGAAGATACTGATACCGCCCCTACTCCCGACATCGTCATCGAAACCTTCGCCTGCGAACTGCCCGACAACGTTCAATCCATCATCCGCCGACACCGACCGCTTTGGCTCAACTGGGAATACCTCAGCGCGGAAGACAGCAACGAGAGGCTGCACTTAATGCCCTCACTCCAAGCAGGCGGCATACAGAAATATTTTTGGTTTATGGGTTTCAGCGAAAAAAGCGGCGGCCTGCTGCGCGAACGCGATTACGCCGAATCTGCCCGCTTTGATACGGAAACCTTACGCCGACAACTCAAACTTCCCGCAAAAAACGCGCCCGAATGGCTGCTTTTCGGCTATCAAAGCGATATTTGGGCAAAATGGCTGACCATGTGGCAACAGTCTGACCAACCCATTACCTTGCTGCTTGCAGGTACGCAAATCATCGCCAGCCTGAAAAACAGCGGCCTAGTGCCGCAAAACGCCCTGCTTGAAGACGGCGATGTGTATCAGAGCGGACACGTTACCCTAATCAAAATCCCTTTCGTTGCCCAACAAGATTTCGACAAACTGCTCAACCTTGCCGACGGCGCCGTCATACGCGGCGAAGACAGCTTTATTCGCGCCCAGCTCGCTGGAAAACCTTTCTTTTGGCACATCTACCCGCAAGAAGAAAATATCCATCTCGACAAGCTGCACGCGTTTTGGGACAAAGCGCATCAGGTTTATCCGGATGTTGTCGCCACGGCACACCGCCTCCTTTCCGACGAACTCAACAACGGCGAAGCACTCAGCGACAACCAACGCCTGCAGGCATGGCAAACCTTGACGGCACATCAAAACGAATGGCGCCAAAGCGCGGCAAAATGGCGGGACGGACTTTTTGCCCAAAAAAGTGCCGTCGAAAAACTTGCCGCCTTTATTTCAAAGCACAAAAAAATACGCTAAAATAGCGCGTTTTATTACAACCGATTTGATTGGAAAACCACAATGAAAACAGCACAAGAACTGCGCGCCGGCAACGTATTCATGGTCGGCAACGATCCTATGGTCGTTCAAAAAACCGAATACATCAAAGGCGGCCGCTCTTCCGCCAAAGTCAGCATGAAACTGAAAAACCTGCTGACCGGTGCCGCTACTGAAACCATTTACAAAGCCGACGACAAATTCGACGTCGTGATCCTGTCCCGCAAAAACTGTACTTACAGCTACTTTGCCGACCCAATGTACGTCTTCATGGACGAAGAATTCAACCAATACGAAATCGAAGCCGACAACATCGGCGATGCGTTGAAATTCATCGTTGACGGCATGGAAGACGTATGCGAAGTCACTTTCTACGAAGGCAACCCAATCTCCGTAGAATTGCCTACCATCATCGTTCGCGAAGTCGAATACACCGAGCCTGCCGTTAAAGGCGATACCTCCGGCAAAGTGATGAAAACCGCGCGTCTGGTCGGCGGCACTGAAATCCAAGTGATGTCTTACATCGAAAACGGCGACAAAGTCGAAATCGATACCCGTACCGGCGAATTCCGCAAACGTGCTTAATCAGCCCGTAACACAAAAAGGCCGTCTGGATATTCAGACGGCCTTTTTATCAATCTGCCTTATTGTTTCTTCAATCCCTTGGCAGCGACAGTCGCAATCGTACCGTCAATGCCTTTGCTCTTAATCAGCTCGCCAAATTGGTTGCGGTATACCGTTACCAAGCTGGTACCGTCCACGCGGATGTTGTAAATCTTATACACGCCGCCGCTTTGGTAAAGTTGGTAAGCCACTTCATACTTCGTACCTTTTTTGGTTTGAATTTCTGAGAAAACGTCAAACTTATTGCCGTTTGCCGTCATCTTTGGCAACAGGCGCACATTTGCATCCGCCGCACCAATTAACGCGGAATGCGAGTACATCGCAATGACCATGTCTTTGAATGCACGGATAAAATCGGTTTTCTGCTTGGCAGAAAATTCACGCCATGGCGCACCGACCGCCAAAGCCGAAATACGCTCATAATCCAAATAACGGTTGGCATACTGCTCAACCTGTTTCACACGTTGCGCCTCTGTCAAAGACGTATTGCGTGCGATTTTCAACACGGCATCAATGTTCTGCTGCATCTGCTTTTGCGCCGGATGCGTTTCCGCCGCCACATAAGGCGCGGCAATCACCATCGGAGCAGCCACAATCAAAGTTTGGAGAAAACGGTTCATAACGATATCCATACAAAATAAAACTGCATTGTAAAAACAATCCATTCCAAAAAACTTAATTCTTTGTAAAAGCAGGCATGATCAATGAAAAATCCTGCAATTAAATTTCAGACGGCCTAATAAAAATAAGATAACATGTGAACGCTATTTTAAAAGGAAAAAGCCATGCCCTACGTCAATATCAAAGTAACCGGCGGCAGCGAAGCCCCGAGTGCAGAGCAAAAAGCCGAATTAATCCGCGGCGTCACCGAATTACTCTCACGCGTTCTCAACAAAAACCCTGAGACAACCGTCGTCGTCATCGACGAAATCGATATGGACAACTGGGGCATAGGCGGCAAAAGCGTGACGGTTCGCCGTGCCGAAGCGCGCAATAAGTAAGCCTTGGCCGTCTGAAGCCCTTTTAATTTACCCGCAAAAAGAGTACATTTATCCCATTGTTAACAATTTTACGGAACACACATCATGGAGAAATTCCCCAAATCATCCAAACTGGACCACGTTTGCTACGACATCCGCGGCCCGGTTCACAAAAAAGCCCTGCAACTGGAAGAAGAAGGCAACAAAATCCTCAAGCTCAATATCGGCAATCCGGCTCCGTTCGGCTTTGAAGCGCCTGACGAAATCTTGGTTGACGTCATCCGCAACCTGCCGACTTCACAAGGCTATTGCGACTCCAAAGGCCTTTATTCCGCACGCAAAGCCATCGTCCACTACTACCAAACCAAAGGACTGCTCGACGTTACCGTCAACGACGTTTACATCGGCAACGGCGTCTCCGAATTGATTACCATGTCCATGCAGGCGCTGCTCAACGACGGCGACGAAATCCTGATTCCCGCACCGGACTATCCTTTGTGGACCGCCGCCGCAACACTGGCAGGCGGCACCGTCCGCCATTATCTATGCGACGAAGAAAATAACTGGTTCCCCAACCTGGCCGACATGGAAGCCAAAATTACGCCTAAAACCAAAGCCATCGTCGTCATCAACCCCAACAACCCGACAGGCGCGGTGTACAGCAAAGAAATCCTGCTCGAAATCGCCGAATTGGCACGCAAACACGGCCTGATTATTTTTGCCGACGAAATTTACGACAAAATCCTCTACGACGACGCAGTACACCACCATATCGCCGCGCTTGCCCCCGACCTCCTGACCGTGACATTCAACGGCCTCTCGAAAGCCTACCGCGTTGCCGGATTCCGTCAAGGCTGGATGATACTCAACGGCCCGAAACATCATGCAAAAGGCTATATCGAAGGCTTGGACATGCTCTCGTCTATGCGCCTTTGTGCCACCACACCCATGCAACACGCCATTCAGACGGCCTTAGGCGGATACCAAAGCATCAACGAATTCCTCCTCCCAGGCGGCCGCCTGCTCGAGCAACGCAACAAAGCATGGGAACTGGTCAACCAGATTCCGGGCATATCCTGCGTCAAACCCATGGGTGCATTGTATATGTTCCCCAAAATCGATACCGAAATGTACAGCATCCACGACGACATGAAATTCATCTACGACTTACTCGTACGTGAAAAAGTCCTGTTCGTCCAAGGCACAGGCTTCAACTGGATACGCCCCGACCACTTCCGTATCGTTACCCTGCCGCCCGTTCATCAAATTGAAGAGGCCATGGGCAAACTCGAACGCTTCCTGCAAAACTACCGTCAATAAACCTAAACAAAGAGGCCGTCTGAAAAAGCAAACCGCTGTTCAGACGGCCTTTTTAATCGAACAGCAACTTGGCAAAGCCCGCCGACATGCGTATAATCAACCCTTCCTATCTGGGGGCGATCTTGGTTTCGACGGGGGTTGCAAAGCAGATGCGGGCATACCGGGGTCTCAGATTTCCCGTTAAACACTGAATCAAAATAGTCGCAAACGACGAAACTTACGCACTGGCCGCTTAAGGCCTGCCGTTGCAGCAGTTGGTCAATGGGCTGTGTAGCGCAAGCTACCGCAACGTCATTCTACATTGACTGGTTTTCTGTCGGGTTACTTGGCAGGAAACGAGATTTAAGGTAACTGGTTCCCTGAAGGCCTGTTGGTCGGCATGATGGGGACGAGATTCTAAATAGACACAACTAAGTATGTAGAACGCTCTGTAGAGGACTTTCGGACGGGGGTTCGATTCCCCCCGCCTCCACCAGATTTAAAGCGCAAACTTTTGATTTAAAAAGGTTTGCGCTTTTTTATAAACTTAAAACAGGCCGTCTGAAACGTTTCAGACGGCCTTATTTTCTTCTCAAATATCTGAGTGAAAAACACTTTTTCTTTCAATACATTGCCAATGGTGCTTAAGAAAGATTTCAACCTTATATTTTTCTATCGGACTTCATATCCATTTTACGATGCGGTCTAACTGTTACACTCAACGGCAGATGATCTGACAAATGCTGCCAGTCTTTACTGTTGTGAATTTCAGAATCGATGACATCAAGGTTGCGCGTGTAAATGCGGTCAAGGCTGAGGATGGGCAGGCGCGAGGGGAAGGTTTTGGGGCGTTTGCCTGTATTATCGACGAATACTTCGTTCAAATCTAATGCCCTGCCCAGCTCACGTGCTGATTTTTGCCGCCAGTCATTGAAATCGCCGGCAATAATCAAGGGGCTGTCAGGGTTGATGTGGCGGTCGACATAGTCGCTGATGGCGCGGTATTGTTTGAGGCGGTCTGGCTCGCGCAGATTGAGGTGGACACACAGACACACCAGCGGATCTTCCCAACCTTCGGGTACGACCTCGCAATGCAACAGGCCGCGTTGTTCAAGTTTGTTGACACTGATGTTGAGGTTGTTTTCCGTTTTCAGCGGCAGGCGGCTGAGAATGGCGTTGCCGTGGTGTCGTTTGGGATAGACGGCATTTTTGCCGTAGCTGCGATGATAATCGAGGCTGTCGCCGATGATGTCGTAATGCGGCGCATCGGGAAAGTCGGTACGGCGGCTTCTGTTGAGATGTTGTCCTTGGACTTCTTGTAAAAACAAAACGTCCGAACCCAATGCACCCAGCGCGTCAGCCATGCGGTTGACCTGCACTTTGCGGTTGAGCGCAGACATGCCTTTGTGCATATTGTAAGAAGTAATGGTAACTGGACGGGGAGACATGATGTGTGATGAAGCGGTTTATTTGTTTTAGTATAGCACCGGAGCGTGTGGTTTTACGGCAATTTTGGTTATACTTGTTTAACGAATAAAACGGCGTTTTGAGAGGGGGTTTCCCAATCAAAACGCCTTCTGTTTTTCAGACGGCCTTGCGTCCGAATCAGTTGTTGATTACTTCAACATTGGTTTCAAAAGTAACGGTGTGTTGGTATTTAGATGCGGTTTTGCGTTTCGGATAAGGATATTTGGAAACGCTTTTCACTGCGCGTTCGTCCATTTCAGGATTGCCGCTGGATTGAATGATATTCACGCGGTCAACGTTGCCGGCAGGAGTCGTGAAAACATCCATCAAAACGGTTTTAACGCTGCCGTTTTGCGCTTTCATGGCTTCCAGAGTTTCGGTATCGGCTGCTTGTGCAGTACCGAATACAGCGGCAAACAACAGGGCTGAGGCGAGGAGTTTAGTCGTTTTCATGTTTTAGTCCTTATTAGGGTTGTGGTTAGGTTTAAATATTTCAGACGGCCTGATTGATCGTTATTTGAAATTCAAAATCGGCCAACCTTTTGCTTTGGCTTCTTTTTCCAGCTCGGCATCCGGATTGACGGCGACAGGTTCGTCCACAATACGCAGCAACGGCAAATCGTTTTTGGAGTCGCTGTAAAAATAAACCTTGCCGTAGCTTTCAAAGGTCTCGCCGCGCTCGGCAAGCCATTGGTTCAATCGGGTAATTTTGCCTTCTTTCAGGCTGGGCGTACCGACATAGTTGCCGGTATATCGGCCGTCTTCGCCGGTTTCAAGCTGCGTGCCGATAACGTTGTGAATACCGAAAAGATGGCAGATCGGGGTAATGATGAATTCGTTGGTCGAAGAAATAACCAACATTTCGTCGCCCGCCATTTGATGGCTTTGCACCAGCATACGCTGCATCGGGGAAATATACGGAACAATATACTCGGCCATAAACTCGCGATGAAACTCAGCCAATTCTTCCTTGCTGAAACGAGCCAAAGGCGCGAGATGGAATTTAAGGAAGGCATCAATATCAAGACAACCGTTTTGATAGTCTTGGTAAAACTTTTCATTTTGCGCCTCGGTTTCAGCCGCATCGACTATGCCTTTTTTAATCAGGTATTGCGGCCAGGAGTGATCCGAATCGGTATTGATCAAGGTATTGTCGAGGTCGAAAATGGCAAGGTTTTTCATTGGGTTTCCTGTTGTTTTAAAAGCTGGCGCAAAAGCGGCAAAGTAATGCGCTTGCCCATCATAACGGCATAGTTGTCGAGGGTATCGAGCATTTGCATCAGACTGTCCATATCGCGCCGCCAATGGTTCAGCAGGTATTCGAAGATTTCCGGATCGATGGTTACCTGACGGGCAGCCGCCATGCTGACGAGCGCATCGATTTTTTCCCGGTCGGTCAGCGGTTTGACTTCGTAAACCAGGCAATACGCCATGCGTGTGCGCAAGTCTTCACGGATAACGAGCTGCTGCGGCGTATATTCGGAACTCAAAAGCAAAAAACCTTTGCCGCTGTTGCGGAAGCGGTTGAAGATGGCAAATAGTAAAGCCTGTTCTTCATTATTAAGCTTTTCGATTTGGTCAATGGCAAGATATTCTGCATCCAACGCGGCTTCTGTCAGCGGCGTGGCGGCGGCGTCAATATAGAGGGCATTTCGTCCGGCATCGAGCGCCTGGGCGACCCATGCCTGCAAGAGATGGCTTTTGCCTGCGCCCTCTTCTCCCCAAACATAGATAAATTGCCCATGTTTGTGCTGCAACACATACACCAGCTCGGCATTTTCTGTTCCCAGAAATTTGTCGAAGCCGGGATAATCATGGCTGGCAAAATCGAAGATGAGCTGGTTCACAAAGGCGCACCGGTTAGGTTGAAATCGGCTTTATTTTACGTTGTTTTGCCGTCCACCATCAAGGATAAAGGCCGTCTGAAGCCTATACCTGCAACATATCTGCACTTCTAAACAGCTTACGGCATTGGTTTTATTCCGCTTTGGTTTTACAATGTCGAACTTCTCGCCGAAACATTTGTCTGTTCTTTTTCAGACGGCCTTTTTATTTGGGAACCCTAGTGATTTCTACCATTATCGATTTCATCCTCCATATCGACCAACACCTTGTCCACCTCTCCGCCCAATACGGCCCGTGGATTTACGCGATTTTGTTTGTTGTGATTTTCTGCGAAACCGGTTTGGTCGTAACGCCGTTTTTACCCGGCGACTCGCTGCTGTTTGCTGCCGGCGGTATCGCGGCCATCGGCGGCATGAACATCCACGTCATGGTATTGCTGCTGTTAGCGGCTGCCATTTTAGGCGATGCGGCCAACTTTATGATTGGCAAGTATTTTGGACAAAAACTGTTTGCCAATCCTGATTCCAAAATTTTCCGCCGTTCGTATTTGGAAAAAACCCATGCGTTCTATGAAAAACACGGCGGCAAAACCATCATCATTGCGCGCTTTGTACCGATTGTGCGGACGTTTGCGCCATTTGTCGCCGGTATGGGCGATATGCACTACGCAACGTTTATCCGTTACAACATTATCGGCGCAGTGTTGTGGGTATTGTTGTTTTCCTATGCAGGCTACTTCTTCGCCAATATCCCCGTCGTCAAAAACAATCTGGGCTTAGTCATGGCGGCAATCATCGTGATTTCGATTTTACCTGCGGTAGTCGAAATTATCCGAGCCAAACTTAATGCCAAAAAATAACAATCAATCGAAAAGTTTGAAAGTTTAAACACATCAAGGAATTGTCATGCCGTTGCTGTCTATTGAATTTGCGGTATTCTTTATCGTATTTTTGCCCTTGTACTGGGCATTTGCACGTTTGCCGCAAGTTCAAAACGTTTTACTTTTGGTTGCCGGGCTGGGCTGGCTTTACCGTATCGACCCCATTTTTGCCGCGCTGATTTTGGTTTACTCGTCTGTGGTTTACCTGATCAGCGTGCTGATGTTTTCTGAAAACGAGAATATCCGCAAATTTTGGCTGGGTTGCGGTATTTCAGCGGCATTGACTGTTTTGTGTTTCTTCAAATATTTCGACTTTTTCCGCCCGATTATTCAGCAATATACAGGACAAAGCGCCGTCATCGACATTATTTTGCCTCTGGGCTTGTCTTATTACACCTTCCAATCGCTGGCTTACTTGGTGTATTGCTACCGCGAGCCTAAAGGAGACCATTTTGAATGGCACGAGCTCCTACTGCATCTGAGCTTCTTCCCCACCATCACATCCGGCCCGATTATCCGTGCGGCCGCTTTTAAAAGCATAGACGGCGAACAAGCGGGCGCATTGGCGCAAATCCGCACCAAACAAGCACGCCAACTGATTTATCCGGCGTTGGCGGTCGGCCTGATTGTGTTGGGCATTGCCAAAAAATGGTGGCTTGCCGGCGTATTGGCGGAAGGCTGGGTATCGCCTGTTTTTGAAAATCCGGCTCAGTTCGACGGCTGGGGCGTGTTGTCTGCAATTTATGGCTACACCTTCCAACTCTTTTTCGACTTTTCCGGCTATTCGGATTTGGTCATCGGCTTGGCCATGCTGCTCGGCTTCCAGCTGCCGAAAAACTTCGCCGCGCCGCTTCGTGCCATCAACATCCGCGACTTCTGGGACAGATGGCACATCAGCCTGTCCACTTGGATTCGCGACTATATCTATATCCCTTTGGGCGGCAGCAAAAAAGGCTTCGGACGCACCCAGCTCAATCTGATGATTGCCATGTTGCTTTCCGGCATTTGGCATGGCTACGGCTGGAGCTTTTTGATTTGGGGCGCGCTGCACGGTGCGGCCTTGGTATTGCTTAACTGCGGCGACAAAATCGTCGGCCGCAATGCCTTAGGCCGTCTGAAAATCGGCAAACCGCTCGCCTGGCTGTTTACCTTCCATTTCGTTTGTTTCGCGTTTGTCGTGTTCAACAGCGCAACGCTTGCCGATACGGAAATGCTGTTCAGCGCCTTATTTGCCAATGATAAAGGTTGGAACGCGCCTCTGCCGACCGACCTCATGTTGCTGGGTGCCTTTGCACTGATGCTTTTGCTGTACCCGTATTTGCTTCGCTTATTTGAAGCATCGGTAAAAGGCTTGGACAAACTGCCTGCATGGCTGTGGTTTATCCCTATCACGCTTATCCTCGCCCTGATTATCGTCCTCGCCCCGTCCGGCATTCCCGGCTTTATTTACGCCAACTTCTAAGGAGCAGAACATGAAACGCTTTATCTCCCTGTTTGTTTCGATTCTGCTCAGTGCGGTTGCGTTGACGTGGTTTGCCCAAAACTCCATCAATGCCTATTGGCAGCAGACCTATCATGAAAACAGCCCGCTTGAGCCTTTATCCGAATACACTTGGTGGCGTATCGGTGCAGATTGGCAACAAAAAGCCTACGAATTTTCAGACGGCCTGAAAGCTTCGCTGGAAGCAGAAGACGCTTCAGCTTCGGAAGACTCTGGCATTGAAACAACAAGGCCGTCTGAAAATACGGAAAACATTGAAGTATCCGACAATCAAAAAGACTCTGCTGCTTCCGATGCGACTAATAATACGGATACCACAGCCAGCGAGCCAAGCAATCAGGCTGATCAGTCGGCACCACAGGTTGTGTTGAAAAAAGGCAATAAAGTTTTCTTTGCCGGCGACTCGCTGATGCAGGGCGTTGCACCTTTCGTACAAAAACACCTCAAGCAAGAATATGGCGTACAATCGGTCAACCTCAGTAAGCAAAGCACCGGCTTGTCCTACCCAAATTTCTTCGACTGGCCGAAAACCATCGAACAAACTTTGCAAAAAGAACCCGATATCCGCGTTTTGGTTGTATTCTTAGGCCCCAACGACCCTTGGGATTTCCCGATGGGTAAAAAATATCTGAAGTTCGCCTCCCCCGAATGGGAGGCAGAATACCTCAGCCGCGTCCGCCGTATTCTTGATGCAGCCTCTACACATGATGTCCAAGTCATTTGGCTGGGCATTCCTTACATGAAAAAAGCCAAGCTCAACGAACAGATGCGCTACCTCGACAAAATCCTGTCGGGTACGGTGTCGCCTCAAGCCATTTGGTTGCCGACCGACAAACTGTTGAGCAATGGCGCAGAAGAATATGCCGACTCTGTCAAAGTAGATGGAAAAATCATCCGTTACCGCAGCAAGGACGGCATTCACTTTTCCGCAGAAGGCCAAAAACTACTGGCCGGAAAAATTATGGAAAAAATTAATTTTACACACGATACACAACCATGAAATTGAATAAAACCTTACTCCTCACGCTTCTCGCACTCCCTATTACCGCCTGCGCAACCAATGACGGTCTGTTAAGCAACTACGGCTCCAACCGCCCTGCCTGGCTGAATAAACTGCAACAGCTCAACCATACTTCAGACGGCAAATTCCGCATTATCCAAGTCGGCGACTCCCACACCGCCGGCGACTATTTCACCGACCGCCTGCGCCGCCGTTTGCAACAACAATGGGGCAACGGCGGCATCGGTTGGGTTTATCCCAACACCGTCAAAGGCCAGCGTATGGCAACCGTCCGTTACAACAGCAGCGGTTGGAACACCATCAGCAGCCGCAAATCACACAGCGATTTTTCTTTCGGCGGTATTGAAGCGCGCGCCGATGGCGGCAGCGTTACCTTAAGCGCAGCCGACGGCAGCATGGATATGCAACAAATCTCTATCTTCGGCAAACCGGTTTGGTCCGAGCAAACCCTGACCGTCAACGGCCGCGAAATCCCTGCCACACAAAACGGTTGGCAACTGATACGTACCAATGCTTCCCTGCCGATGACCCTCAGCAGCAGTATGCCTTGGCAAATCGGTTTCATTAATATCGAACGCCCCGGACGCGGCGTAACCGTTTCCGCCATGGGCATCAACGGCGCGCAGTTATCCCAATGGTCAAAATGGCGGCCGGGTATGTGGGAAGATTTGGCACAAACCAAAGCCGATTTAATCATCCTTGCCTACGGTACCAATGAAGCCTTTTCCGGCAACCTCGATATTTCCTCTACCGAGCGGACATGGCGCAATTACATCCGTCAAATCAAAAACACCCTGCCCAACGCAGGTATCCTGATCCTCGGTGCTCCGGAATCTTTGAAAACCGCCTACGGCAGCTGTGGCAACCGTCCGGTCTTACTCAGCGAAGTACAACAAATGCAGCAACGCGTTGCCCGTGACGAAAAAATCATGTTCTGGTCTTGGCAAGATGCAATGGGCGGAGCATGCAGCATGAAAAACTGGATGGCGCAAGGCTTGGCAGCCAAAGACGGCGTTCACTTCTCCGCACAAGGCTATGAAACTGCAGCCGATAAGCTTGCCGACAGCCTGATCCGCTTTGCCCAATAAATTGGCCAACGCCTAAGTATTTTTCATTAACAATACAAAAAAGGCCGTCTGAAATTCATATCTCAGACGGCCTTTGTTTATGGCTTATTCAATAAACTGCTTAATTTTTAAACCAACATATTGCTGCTCATTCGTTGCGTTTGGTTTTCCGTAAAACGAACCAAACTTGCCTGCTTGTCAAAACCCAATGGCTTGGCGACAAGACGGTTGGGCAATTTGTTCAAATGATGATTGTAGCTTCCGGCTCTACGGTTGTAAGCACGGCGTGCCGATGCGACTTCTGCTTCTGCGGCACCCAGCATTTCCATCAAACCGGCCAATTTCTCATCAGGATGTTGTTTCAAAAGGCTGTTGACGGCGGTTTGTAATTTTTTCAGCGCATGATTCAATGCTGTTTCGGTTTCGCACAGATGTTTGATTTTGGATTCGGAAAATGTTTTGGCAGTTTGCGCCAATGCGGTTTCAACTTCGACGCACATCTGCTGAACGTTTTGATCCGATGCAATGCCCTGCTCTTGCAGGTGTTTGCTGTATGCATCCAATACATGACGGACGGCCTGATGTCGGCAGTCGAGCGCAATGCGCAAAGAGACAAAGGATTCGCGACAGTCTTTTTTGCGGTCTTTCAACTGTTGTTTGAAATACAATAAGACGGCGGCGATTGATACAAAGATAAGTGCAAGACTGATAATGCCCATAGTGAGTTCCCTAGTTATGATGCCACTCATATCGGTGGCTGATTTTATTTACATCGATTATAATCCAATTTCAATATTTTTCCCAATTTTCATAAAAAAGGCCGTCTGAAATTCAGACGGCCTGAAGTTTATATTTCTATTTCAATGCTTTGACTTGATGTCAATCACCCACACTTCTGATTGAGAACCCAAACGAAGGGGAATGCCCCAGAAGCCGTAGCCCGAAGTGGTGAAGAAATGGCCGTTACCGATTGCCTCATAGCCGTAAGCAAGACGATAAAGCGTACGGACGATAAGGTTGGCGGGTGCGACTTGGCCGTTGTGGACATGGCCGGAAACCTGCACATCAATCGGCAGCCGGGCATGGGTTTCGATTGAAGTAGGACGGTGGTCCATCAGTAAAACCGGTAATTGGGTATTTTGACCTTCTAAAAGCTGCTCCGCACTGGGGCGTTTGTGATCCAAATCATCGCTCCGCCCCACCAGCAACACACCATTCACTTCCAAAACCTGATTGGCCAAAACCGTCAAACCTGCCGCTTCCAATTCATGTTTGATGCGTTTCTGATCACGGAACCAATCATGATTGCCCAAAGTGGCATAAACGCCCATCGGCGCAGTCAGTTTCTGCAAATGCGGTTTCATGTTTTCTTTCAGGTACGCATCGACGGTATCGTCCATCAAATCGCCCGGCAGCAACACCATGTCGACTTGTTCCTGCTTCATAATGTCGGTCAGCTTGTCCAATTGACGCGTGCCGAACAAAATCCCCAAGTGCAAATCGCTGGCCACGCCGATACGCAGCGGCTTATCCATCTTCTTATTGATGAATACAGTCTGATGGCGGATCACGGGCGTATAGGCGTTATACATCCCCAAACCGAGCAAACCGATCACAAACAAAGGCGCAAACAGCCTCAGGCTTCGAGAAAGCGGTTGGCGCGCCATAAAACGGCGCAGCAAAAGATACAGGATAAATGTCGCCAACGCGGCATACATCACAAACAGCAAGATCACCATCCAAAACGCCACCACGCGGAACATCATATGTCCCAATTCCAGCAGCAAGCCGACCAACAAGCCGTTTGTAATGAAATAGGAAATACCCATCAACCAACGTCTGCCGACTTTGCCGATCCAAGGCGCAAACAGCCATTGCAGCGAACGCCCAAGCCCGAATGTAAACACTTGCAACAGAATGACGCTCACAAAAAACATCTTGCCAAACATGCCTTTCCGCCCTAAAAAATCAAAAGGCAGATTTTAGGCCGTCTGAAACTTTCAGTGTATAATCCCCCGCGTAAAAACCCATAATATTTTGAAAGGAATCATCATGAGCCACCCTCAATCAGCTATTATTCCTGATCACGCACAAGCCGGTATTTTTATCGAAGCAGATATTTCAGACGGCCGCAACGAAGACATCAAATCTGCCTGCCGCCTTTCTTTGGAATCCTTGGCCAAACTGAAAACCCGTTTTCCAAATGATATTTTGGGTTTGACCATTGCCTTCGGCAGCCGCGCATGGCAATCGTTCGGCCATACTGACGAAGGCAGCGAAATCAAACCTTTCCCTGAATTGGGCAACGGCCTCGCCCCTTCCACCCAACACGACCTCTATATCCACATCCAAGCCACCGAGCAAAAAGCCGCCTATGCCTTGGCACAATCCGTATTAAGTGCATTCGGCGACAGCATCCGCGTAGCCACTGAAGAACACGGCCTGCGCCTGTATGAAGACCGCGGCTTGGACGGTTTTGTCGATGGCACGGAAAATCCGCAGGGCGATGACAATGTACGCAATGTTGCCATTATTCCCGAAGGCAAGCCTGATGCCGGCGGCAGCTATGTTTTGCTGCAAAAATACCTGCACGATTTGAAAAAATGGGATGCTGTTCCTACTGCCGAACAAGAAGCCAGCGTTGGCCGCAGCAAAGAAGCCAATGACGAATTCAGCAAAGACGTGCGCCTGCCCGACTCACATCTCGGCCGCGTCAATGTCAAAGAAAACGGCGTTGGTTTGAAAATCGTCCGCCGCAGCTTGCCCTTCGGCAAAATCAGCGGCGAACATGGTTTGATGTTCACTTCCTATTGCAACACGCTGCACAATATTGAAATCCAACTGCTCAATATGTTCGGCGATGCAGATGGTAAAACCGACTTACTGCTGAAATATTTGTCTAAAGCCGTATCAGGCGCCTACTATTACGCGCCTTCTGTCGAGCGTTTGCAAAATCTTTAACGGCTCAAAGGCCGTCTGAAAAAACCTGCCTTTTCAAAGGCAGGTTTTTGTTATTTAAATCCCATTAATATTTTTATGGTATCATCATAGAAATTGATTCCATTATTGCTTCATAAACCCTGATTGCAGACAACGATAAAAACCGATACGCCCCAGACAGCTATTTTCGATAAAATAAACCCGATCATTATCCCTATAAAATTACGACACCATGTATAAACCCCGCCTCCTTCCCCTGCCCGTATTGATTCTCTCCGCTCTGAACGCCTATGCGGCCAATACGCCAAATCCGCCTGATCAAATCGATAAAAACGTATCCAACCAATTCGACAAAGACTTCCGCGATAACCTCGACCAGATTCATTCGGTCGAAATCCAAAAACGCGAGCAGTCGGCATGGGATTTACAGAAAAAACAAGATAACGACGCGGTTGCACAAGAAGGGCCGTCTGAAAACAATACCGAATGCTTGGATTACACCGGTATCGAACTTTCCGGCATTACGCTCATCGATTCCAAAAAGATTGAAGCCAAGCTCCCCAAATGCATCAATCAAAACAACATCAACCAACTGAACCGAGACATCGTTGCCGAGTATATCGCTCAAGGCTATCCGCACACGCAAATCAAATTTGAAACCACGCCCGCGCGTGTTTTGAAATTGGCCGTCATCGAAGGCAAAATCCGTGAGATTACCGGCGGCTCCCGTACAGTCAACGTCGACACCCTCTTCCCCAATCATCAAGGCAAACCGCTGAACATCCAATACCTCGACCAAGGTATCGAACAGGCAAACCATGTTGCCGGCAACAACGTCAGCATCGATGTTTATCCGCATGATGACGGCACCGCCTCCATCCAACTCAACAACGATGCCGAAAAACATTGGGGCGGCAGCATCACCTTCGACAATAAAGGCAGCAAACCCAATACCACGACACTGCGCGGCAGCCTGAATATCGGCAGCCCGTTGGGATTGAGCGACTCCCTTTATCTAAACGGCTACACCAATCTAAACAACCACGACAGCCATTACAGTCGCGGCGGCAGCCTGTTCTACCAAGTTCCTTATGGCGCATGGACATTCAGCACTTACGCTGCCGCGTCGCAATCGCAAAGCATCCTAACGCCCAGCGTAACGCGCTATGCTTACCGCTCCAAATCCAAAGCGGCAGGAATCAAAGCAGACCGCGTATTCTCACGCAGTCAAAAACACATTACCTCCGCCTATGCCGGTATCGATTATGTGAAACAGACTGCAAAATTTGCCGACAGCAAACTGGAATTGCAAAGTCCGGAAATCTATTCGGCACAAGTCGGCCTGTCGCACACGGCCATCCTGCCAAACGGCATTTGGCTCAACAATATCGGCGTGGAACAAGGGTTTGCGAAAAATACCGAACACACACCGTTCGACAAACACTATACCTCTGTATCCTTGCAAAGCAATTTGATTCAAAACCGCCCATTGGGCAAATGGATCGTGCGCAACCATCACCAAATCGATGCCCAATATAGCCCGCATGATTTGTTTGCCGCCAAAGAAATGGACATCGTCGGTTATCAAAATGTACGCGGTTTCCGTTCGACTTCTTTGAGCGCAAGCAGCGCAGTCCTGTTGAGCAATACCGTTTATTTCCGCCGTAATACGCCTCACGGCATCTATATCGAACCTTATCTGGGCGCAGACATCGGCGTTGCCAAAAATCATCACGAAGGTTCGCAACGCGCCATGGGCTTAGTGGCAGGTTTGAATTTGGGCAAGGCGGACAAATGGCAGCTTTCTGCCGACTACGGCAAAGGTTTTGCGCGCATGCCCAACCAATCAAACAGCGAAAAACAGGATCATGTAACCGTTTCTTTACGCATTCCATTTTAAAATTATGTAAATATATATCCTTTTATCCAATATATAAACCGCTCATCTTAGCGTTATTAATTTCCCATTAATATCAATAGGATGAGCGGATTTTATTTGCATTTGAAATAGTGCACACAAGGTCATACTGGTGGTATGATTGTAAAAATTTCCATACCAATGTTAATACATTCAAAAGTTTTCTCAACAGAAATCCGATACCCGATATGGGATTTCTGATTCACTCTCCATCACGATAAATAAGGATTAAAATCCATGAAAATCGACACTTTATATCAGCCTAAGCTCTCAGCTTCCGGCAAAGTGACTGTCGCCGTGTGCTTTGCATTCCTGGGAAATGCAGCGGTAGCCGCCAATATCGAAGCCATCGGCCAAACTTCGGTACAGCAGCAAAACAATGTCGACATCGTCAACATTGCCGCACCGACGGCCCAAGGTCTTTCTCACAACCAATACAACAAGTACAACGTTTCCCAACACGGTGCCGTTTTGAATAACGCCCTGTCTGCCGGTAAATCCCAACTGGCCGGAAACCTGTCTGCCAACAAAAACTTCCAAGGTCAGGCCGCATCTGTGATCTTGAACGAAGTAGTCAGCAAAAACCCTTCCCTGATCTTGGGTCAGCAAGAGATCTTCGGTATTGCCGCAGACTATGTTTTGGCAAACCCTAACGGCATTACCCACAACGGCGGCAGCATCCTGAATGCCAACCGCGCATCCTTGGTTGTCGGTACGCCAACCGTTTCAGACGGCACGTTGAAATCTTTCAATATCAGCGACAATGGCAAACAACTGCAAGTAAACGGTAATTTGAGCGGCAACCGCGTAGTTGACCTGCTCGCGCCACAAGTTGTGGTCGGCAAATCAGCCAACGTCAATGCCGCCGACGCCATCAACGTTTCTTCAGGCAAAAGCAACTTCGACTACAAAACCGCACAAATCGAAGCCTTGGACGCAGCTTCAAATGCGCCGGTTCTTGACGGCCATATCTTCGGCAGTATGCGCGCCGGTACCATCCGCATCCACGCGACCGACAAACGCGCCAAACAAAACATTCAAAACGCCGCCATTACCGGCACCCGCTACCTGAATATCGACAGCAAAGGCAACCTGAGCATCCAGTCCGCCAATCTGACCAGCGCACAAATGGAATTATTTGCCCGCGATACCGACATCAAAGGCACGGTTACCAGCCATTCCGCTAATAAATCTTCCAGCGGCAAAGAAGCGCAAAATGTTCAGCACTTCCGTTCAAACCGCAACAAAACGGAAAACTTTACCGCCAGCAATATCAATGCATCCGAGTCATTGACTCTGAACAACAGCGGCAGCCTCAACCTTAGCGCAGCCAACATCAATGCCGGTGCGCTGACCGCATCTGCCACAGGCAACATCAATTCTAACGCGGTAAAAACAACCAACCGCATAGAATCCGACCATACTCAAAGCAAAGGCCTTTGGTACAACAACAACCTGAGCTCTTCTGCTGACGAAAGCCTGCATCAAACCAAAATCAATGCCGGTTCTGTCAATATTGCCACCACCGGCAAAGTTCAATTGGATGCTACCGAACTGAACTCGGCTGCTGATGCTCGCATTGCCGCCCAACAAGGAATCGTATTGAGCAGCAACAGCGAAACCGACAGCAGCTCGACTTATGTCAGCTTCAAAAACGAAACTGCCGCGCTGAAAACCGGTATCGCTACCAAATCTTCCAAAAACTCTACCGCCCATCAAACCAAAATTTCCGCAGCCGGTGATATCGGTTTGATTTCCGAAGGCGATTTGAGCACTTACGGCGCAAGCATCGCGGCAAACGGCAATGTCGTTACCGATGTCAACAACATCAACTTGGGTACGCAAACCACCATCAACACCAACAGCCTTGACGACCAGAAAAAATACTGGGGCGGCCTGTTCGGCGGTGAAAGCCAAGTTCAAAACAACCGTACCGAAAACCTGCACGGCAGCAGCATTACTGCCAACTCAAACGTAGTCTTGGGTGCAAAAAACGGCGTCAACGTTTACGGCAGTACCGTTGAAGGCCAAGCCGGTACATTCGTCAGCTCCAAAGCAGGCAATGTTGATATTAAAAACGCCACCAGCACCGATACTTCCGCACAAAGCGCGCGTAAAGGTACGATTTTCAATATCACGACCTCCAAAACCAGCAGCAACAGCAGCATTGAAAAAGTAACCGGTTCTACCCTGGTTTCCAATGCCGACCTGACCGTTGTTTCCAACAAAGACATCAATGTGATCGGCTCTGCATTGTTTGCGGCACAAAAACTGCAACTGGCTTCCGCAGGCGATTTGACCATCGATGCCGCCAAAGCGGTAGAAAACAAACAGGTCAACGAGTATTCCATCAAAGGCTACTCGGGTACCGAAACCAATAAAGAAAACGGCAGCGTGACTGCCAAAGCCGGTATCAAATTCACCGATACCCACACCGACACCCATTCTGTCGGCCTGAGCGGCAGCATTTTGACCGGTAAAAACACCCAGTTGTCTTCCAACTCAAACGTTACCGTCAGCGGCAGCCAAGTCAACGGCGAAGAATCCGTTAACATTTCCGCAGCCAATGACGTCAATGTTGTTGCCTCCAAAGGCAGCAGCACAGTGACCGAATCCGGCCGCGTAACCGATTTGGGCGTATCTGCCACCGCATACGGAAAAAATAACGCCGCAGGCGTCGGCGTATCTGTCGGCATTACCAGCACCAAAACGGATGCAACAACCGTAACGGACACATCTCATGTATCCAACATCAACACCGGCGGCAACACCACCATCACTGCCAACGGCAATATTAATCAAGAAGGTACCGTGATTAATGCGACCGGCAATGTGATTGAGTCTGCCAAAAACGTTACCCATGCAGCGGCACACAGCGGTGCGAAATCCGATGTGAAACAAAACGGCGGCGGTTTGGTCGTTTCTGCCGGCATCAGCACCAACAAAGGCATCGGCGGTGAAATCACTGCACAAGGTCAAGGCAATTCTTCGACCCACAATGAATCCACTGCAACCGTCACCACCATCAACGCAGGCAATGCCATCGTTTTGGCAAATGACAAAGTGTCTGATGAAGGTACAAAATACGATGTGACCGGTGCGATCAACATTGACGCAGGTTCATACCACAACACTGCCGCCCACAACACCAGCAACAGCAGCAGCAAACAAGGCGGCGCGTCTTTGACTGTCGGCGCATACACCAAAGACGGTTCAAACGTTGATGTGAATGCCAACCTGAACGTCAACTACGCTGATGAAAACAAAAAAGAATCTACCGCCGTCAAAGGCGATATGAATGCGACCAATGTTGTCATCAACGCCAAAGACTCTGCTGAAATCGCATCCAACATTACTGCCAACAACAACGTCAACATTACCGCAGGCAACGGCGTAACCTTCACCGAGTCAGCCAATACTGCCTCCAACCAAGGTACAGCCGTTAATGTCGGTATCGGCGCTGGTGCGACAATCAATGTTGAAACCGGTGTTGCCGTTCCTCACGTCAACGGCTCTGTCGGCGTCAACAAAACCGATAACGCTTCTTCTACCGCCACAGGCGCGAATGTAGCGGCCGGCAACGATATTAAAATCAATGCCAACAACGGCGACGTCAACCTGCACGGTACCAACTTGGTATCCAACAACTCCGTTGAAGTAGAAGGCAACAAAGTCAATACTTCCGGCGCGATCAGCAGCGTTAACGAAAAAAATCTGACCGTCAATGTCAACGGCAGCTACGCTTCAGGCAAACCAAACGGCGGCATCAACGCCAAAGGTAAAAACGACGCCAACGTAACCAATACGGCAAATGTCATCCAAAGCGACAATGTCGTTATTACTACCGGCTCTCCAACCGGTTTGAGCGTCAACAATACGGCCATCAACGGTAATAATGTTGTGCACTACTATGACAACACTAAAGCTTCTGCGGCGAACCGTTATACCTATCGTCCTCGCCAACCAAGCTACGCCAAACGCCGTTTGCGTTACTAAGATGCGCTATTGAAGTCATTTGAATAGCCATTAAGACATGCCGTCTGAAAACAGAAAGTTTTCAGACGGCATTTTTATCATTGATGCAAAACCACACACTATCTCTGTTATGATAATGCCTCGCTAATATTATTCCGTTCCAACCATGTCTTCCGCCCTTCCTTTTGACGCGCTCACCCTTTCCATCGACGGCACCAACCTCATCGAAGCCTCCGCCGGTACGGGTAAAACCTACGGCATTGCCGCGCTCTTTACCCGACTGATTGTTTTAGAAAAAAAAGACATCGAGAAAATTCTGGTCGTTACCTTTACCAAAGCGGCAACGGCAGAACTGAAAACCCGTTTGCGCGCGCGTTTGGACGAAGTGTTGCAGGTTTTGAACGAAATCCAAACCTTGGACGGCAAGCCGGAACATATTTCAGACGGCCTGAACAAATATTACGAAAAAGAGAAAAAATCCCCCGATGACTTTCTCAATCGCTTGATTCCTTTGGCTTTAGGCGAGCAAGACGGACAGGAAAGCTGCCATCGCCTGATTCTCCGCCTCAAAGCAGCACTGAGCCAGTTTGACAACGCCTCGATTTACACCATCCACGGCTTCTGTCAGCGCGTCTTGCGCGATTACGCGTTTTTGTGCGGCGCGCCTTTGGATGTCGAGCTGTCGGACGACTCGCGCGAGAGGCTGCTGATTCCTGCGCAAGACTTTTGGCGGCAGAAAGTGGCAACCGATGCCACATTGGCACAATTGGTTTTTGACCGGAAATGCACGCCCGAAGAAATGCTTGCCGAAATTAAAAGCTACACCGGCCGCCCCTATCTGAAATTCAGACGGCCTGAAGGCGATTTGCAAGAAGCTCAAGCCAAGCTTCAAGAAACATGGCAAAAAATTTGCGTCCAGTTGGAAGACTTGGAAAAAGCGTTTTGGGCAATTTTTCCCAAACTGAACGGCCAGACCTACAAAAGAAATACCTTTGAAAATGTTTTTGCCGATTTAAAAACAAACGCCGAATCCAACCGTCTGCCCCGCCTGAACAAAAAAACGCTGGAAAAATTAAACCATTTCAGTGTCGACACACTCAACAGCAAACTGAAAAAAGAATATAAAGCCGATGCCGATGCTCCGGAAATTATTCAGCTGCAAGCCTTGGCCAATCTCGGTCGTGATTTGCAGGCAATGGAAAGCGCGGAAGAAGCGGTCTTTATCTGCCTGCAACTCGACCTCCTTTCCTACATCAACCAATCTATTGCCGAACAAAAAAAATCACGCCGCGAGCGCGTGTTTGACGATTTGCTACTGGACGTCCATCAGGCATTGACCACCAATGAACACGGCAACGCATTGGCAAAAGCGGCGGCGGCAAACTGGGAAATCGCGCTGATTGACGAATTCCAAGATACCGACCCATTGCAGTACGAAATTTTCCGCCAAATTTTTATCGAACAAGGCTGCCCGCTGTTTCTCGTTGGCGACCCCAAACAGGCGATTTACAGCTTTCGCGGTGCGGACATTTACGCCTATCTGCAAGCCGCGCAAGATGCGGACAGGCATTACACCCTCGCCGTCAACTACCGCAGCCATGCCAAGCTGATCAACGGCATCAGCGCCTTGTTCAAACAAAAAAAACACCCCTTCGTGTTGGAAAACATCGATTACAGCGAGGTCTCCGCCAGCCGCGCCGAAAGCCGGCTGTCGCCACACCGCCCCGCCATCCAAGTGCGCTGGCTCAATACGGACGATCAAACCGGCAAAGAGATTTTGCGCAGCCGAGCCGCCGAATATTGCGCCGATGAAATTGCCTTTGCGCTCAATGAAGCAGCCGAAGGCCGTCTGAATTTCAAAGGCCGCGCGTTGGAATCCGGCGACATTGCCGTCTTGGTGCGTACCAACAACGAAGCGGCGATGATTGCCGGTAAACTGAAACAGCGCCGTATCCAAAGCGTGTTGCTGTCGCGCCAGTCCGTTTTCGATTCCGCCGAGGCAGACTCGCTGTCCGCGCTGATCGGCTTTTGGCTCAACCCAAGGCAGACCGACTGGCTGCGCTTTGTCTTGACCGGCGTTTTGTTCGGCTATACCGCCAAAGAGATTTACGAACTCAACCACAACGAACATCAGCTGCTGAAATGGCTGGAGTCGTCAGCCGAGGCCATGGAAAAATGGCGGAAAGGCGGCATTTTTGCCGCCGTGCATCAGTTTGCCGCCCGACATGACATCGAAACACGCCTGCTCAAGGGCGGCAACGAACGCAGCCTGACCAACTACTACCAAATTTTGGAGCTTTTGGCCGAAGAAGACAGCCAAAGCCGCAACCCTGCCGCCCTGCATAAATGGTTAAACGAACAAATCAGCCGCGCGCGCAGCGGCCATTTCCCGTCAGACGCGCAAACCATCCGTCTTGAAAGCGACGAAAAATTGGTCAAAATCGTTACCATGCACGCGTCGAAAGGTTTGCAATACCCTTTGGTTTACTGCCCCTTCGCGTGGGATACCAAAGACAATTCCAAAGAAAACTGGAAAATCCTACATACGGACAACCACGAAACCGAGCTGCTGGCCAAATCGCAAACCTCGGAAGCGGAACTAAGCCATCTGGCCGACGAAAAGACAGCGGAAGATTTACGCCTGCTTTATGTCGCCCTTACCCGCGCCGAAGAACAGCTCAACATCTACGCTGCCGCCAACAAAAACTGTACGCCGAACAATCCTTTTGCCTATCTGCTCGAAGGTTTGCCAGAGGCCGGCCGCGAAAGCGTCAGCCAAAGCTATCAAAGCGCGACAGATGTTGTAGAAATGCTCAAAACCAACTGGCAACGCTTTATCAAAAATGCACCCGAAAATACGGAATTCACCTTTACGGAAGAAGCCCCGCCAGAAACCATCTATCAATACAGCCGCCAACAAGACCAAGCTTTGAATGCACAGAGCATTAAACGCCGCAATTTTGACTTTATCCGCCACACCAGCTTTACCGGTTTGAGCCGGCACACCAAGTCAAGCGACGAGCAACACGAGCCTTTGCAACCTGCCATCGACCCGGCAGAAAGTGCAGACCGTGCCATGCCGTCTGAAAACCTGCCGTCCCCGCTTTCAGACGGCCTCGATATCCATCATTTCCCCCGCGGCACCAATGCCGGCGTATGTTTGCATGAAATGCTGGAAAAACTCGACTTCGCCGCCTCTGCCGAGAGCCAATCCGAAATGATTGCCGAAGTTTTACAACGCCACAGCTTTGAAGACAAATGGCTGCCGACGGTAAGTACCATGCTCGACACCTGCCGCCTGACGCCTTTAATCGGCGAGAGCCTGTCGCAGATTCCGCCGAGCCGACGCCTGCCCGAAATGGGGTTCACCCTGTACATGGACGATTTCAAACTGGACGACTTACGCCGTTGGTTTGCCTCAAGCGAAGCAAACCTGCCACCCGAATGCGTCCAAGCCGCGCAACTGCTTGATTTCCATGATTTACAAGGCTATTTGAACGGCTTTATCGATATGGTTTGCCAAGATTCAGACGGCCATGTCGTTTTAATCGACTACAAATCCAACCATTTGGGCAACGATGCAAGCGCGTACACGCAACAGGCGATGAACGAAGCCGTGGCACATCATCACTACTACCTGCAAGCCCTGATCTACGCCGTTGCCATCGCGCGCTACTATGCCCTGCGCGGCAAGCCCTTGCCCAAAATCACCATCCGCTACCTCTTCCTGCGCGGCATGGACGGCTCGGATCGAGGCATTTGGAAATGGGACATCGATACCGCCCTGCTTTCCACTTTTGTCGAGCGAAAAACAAATGCTTGATAAATCAGCTTGTTAAGCCGTCAAAAAGGCCGTCTGAAACGTTTTCAGACGGCCTTTGATTATTTGTGCAAACCGCATTCCTTACTGTCTTTGCTTTCCCACCACCATCGTCCGGCGCGGATATTTTCGCCCAGCTTGACCGGACGCGTGCAGGGTTCGCACCCGATGCTGGGATAGCCCTGATGATACAGCGCATTGAGCGGAACTTGGTGCTCGTGCGCATATGCCCAAACATCCTGCTCTTCCCAATCGAAAATAGGATTGAATTTGGCGATGTTGCGGCCTGTATCCTGCTCTTCAAAATTCAATTCGCTGCGCGTTTCGGACTGGCTGCGGCGTTGTCCGGTCAGCCATGCGGGGGCGTTGTGCAAAGCGCGGTTGAGCGGTTCGATTTTGCGGATATGGCAGCAACGGCGGCGCAACTCGACGCTGTCGTACATGGCGGTCGTGCCGAATTCAGCTTCAAATTCATCGGCGGTTTGCCGGTTGGGATAAAACACTTCCAATTCGGTTTGATAACGCGCATTGGTTTCGGCAATCAGCGCGGCGGTTTCGGGATTGAGTTTGCCCGTATTGAGCGTAATGATGCGGATGGGCAGTTTAAGACGGCAAACGGCATCGGTAATAACCATATCTTCAACCGCAAGGCTGGATGCGAACACGGCTTGCGGATAGCGCGCGGCAATGTCTTGCAAACGGCGCTCCAAAGCAGCCACCAACTCAGGCAGGCGGCGGCGTTCGGCATCATTGGTTTCGGGAATTTTCCAAAATTGAGGACGGAATAAAGACATGGCTGGTTGTTCCTAATAATTTTCAGACGGCCTGTTGAAACGGCTGTCGATATGGTTATGGAACGATATTGTCCTGCGCCCTATCTTCAAACGGAAAGAATGCTTTTCTATTTCTTTATAACCAAAGCGTCTGCTGCTGGTTTTTCGGCAGCAAATGACTCACGCCGATGCCGATCAGGCGGAAGGCGTCTTCGCGTTGCGGCGGTATGCGTTGCAGCAAAGTATGCGCCGCCTGAAGCAGCGAGGCACTGTCGGGAAGGACGGAAGAATACGTCAGCGAACGCGTGATAATGCGGAAATCGTGGGTTTTGAGTTTGAGGGTAACGCCTTTGGCTTCGACGTTTTTGCGTTCGATTTGTCGCCAGAGATCTTCGGCAAGGTGCGGCAAATGGCTTGAAGCCTGCGCCAGAGACAAATCTTCGGGCAAAGTGATTTCGGTTGAGATTTGCAGGCGTTCGCGTTCGGCTTTGACCGGCCGCTCGTCGATACCGCGTGCCAAATCATAAAGGCGGTAGCCGTAGCGGCCGAAATGGTTTAAAAGTTCGCCGCGCTCAAAACGGCGCAAATCGCCGGCAGTCTGCATACCGAGGGCGTTCATCTTTTTCAGCGTAACTTTGCCGACACCGGGAATCTTACCCAACGGCAGGCTCTCCAAAAACGCCATGATTTTGGGCGGCGGCAGCACAAACTGTCCGTTTGGCTTGCGCCAGTCGGACGCGATTTTAGCCAAAAACTTATTGGGCGCGATGCCTGCGGAAGCAGTCAAACCGGTTTCTTCAAAAATTTCGGCGCGAATGCGTTTGGCCACCTCGCTGGCGTACGGGATATTTTTAAAATTTTGAGTAACATCCAAATAAGCTTCGTCCAAAGACAAAGGCTCGATCAAATCGGTATAACGCCGAAACACGGCATGAATCTGCGCCGACACTTGGCGGTACAAATCGAAATGCGGCGGTACAAACACCGCCTGCGGACACAGCCTTTTCGCCGTCGCTACCGACATGGCCGAGTGCAAACCGAATTTGCGCGCTTCATAAGAAGCGGCACAAATGACCGACCGCGTACCGTCCCACGCCACAACGACGGGCAGCCCTTTCAAGTGCGGCTGCTCGCGCAGTTCTACCGAGGCGTAGAATGCGTCCATATCGATATGGATGATTTTGCGTTGGGACATGGGAAAAGGTGGATAAGGAAAAGGCTTATTGTAACAAAAGGCCGTCTGAAATTTCAGACGGCCTCTATGTTCAAACCTTATTTTTTACCGGAAAGCTGATCAAACAATCCGCCGTCGGCAAAGAATTTTTTCATGATGTCCGACCAAGCGCCGAACTTCTCATTCGGATTAAAGGTTTCAATATCGGGGAAATCGGCTTTGTGTTTCGCCAATACTTCGGCATTGCGCGGACGCAGGTAAAGATTGGCGGCCAACTCTTGAGCCGGTTCACTCCAGAGGTTTTGCAGATAGGCTTCGGCAGCGGCTCGTGTGCCTTTTTTGTCGACCACACTGTCCACGACGGCAACCGGCGCTTCGGAAAGAATGGTGTAGCTTGGATAGACGATTTCAAATTGGTCTTGGGTCAGCTTTTTGCTGACGTAGTTGGCCTCATTTTCAAAGGTAACCAAGACATCTCCGATATGGCGTTGGCTGAAGGTCGTCGTTGCCGCGCGGCCGCCGTTTTCAAACACAGGCGTGTTTTTCAACAATGCGGCCACAAAGTCTTTGGTTTTGCCTTCATCGCCGTTGTTGACTTTCAAGCCGTAGCCGTACGCACCTAAAAAGGCGTAGCGGCCGTTACCAGTGGTTTTCGGATTGGCCAAAACGATTTGCACGCCGTCTTTAGCCAAATCGCCCCAGTCTTGGATGTGTTTCGGATTACCTTTGCGTACCAAGAAAACGACGTTGCTGGTATAAGGCACGGCATTGTCCGGCAGGCGCGTGTTCCAATCGTCTTTAATCAGGCCTTTTTTCACCAAAAGCTCGATATCGGAAGTCTGGTTCATGGTCACTACATCAGCAGCCAAACCGTTGGCGACAGCCAAAGCCTGCTTGCTGGAGCCGCCGTGCGACTGTTGGACTTCAACCGTCTGTCCGCCGTTTTTTGCGGCAAACTCTTTGACAAATAACGGATTGTATTCTTTATAAAAATCGCGGGCGACATCGTAGGAAACATTCAGCAATTTGACTTCGCCCCCCTTACCTCCGGCAGCTTGAGAAGCATTGTCGGCGGATTGTTCGGCTTTTGGCGAGCACGCGCTCAAAGCCAGCGCGGCGGTCAATGCGGCAAAAGAAAGCGTACGGATATTCATGGTCGGCTCCTGTTAAAAATATGGGAGCACTTTATCGGGATTGGATGCAAACTGGAAATAATGTTTGCTTTCACGTTTATCAGTTTTGGTTATATACAATCCGGGCGGAAATCGGGAAAAAATGCCCACCCAGATAAACATCACAATAAACTATATATAAATTAATTAGATAAAGATTAAAGTTGCTATTTATACAGGATAAACATACGTTGCAAACAGCATTACCCAATACGTCAGGCCGTCTGAAAACCCAATATAAATAATTATTTATAATTAAAAAATATAGTTCTTATTATTTACAAAAAATGCAAATAAGAGTAATGTTTCTACTCGCCAAAATACAAGGCCTTTCATTCAACAACAAAATGGAGTGTAGAAACTATGAAACAGTGGATGCTTTTAGGATTGCTGGGATTGGGCGCAGCGGCGCAGGCGCACGATGTTTGGGTGGCCGCACCGGCACATCAGCCTGCCGGTAAAATCCTGCATGCGGATTTGGGTTACAGCCACGACTTCCCCAATGTCGAAAAAATCGCCGACGACCGCGTGCATATTTTCAAACCGCTGCAATTGACCGACAGCTCAAAGAAAACCGTTGATTTGGTGAATAAGGGCGAAAACTATCAATACGTTTCCAAAGCCGCCCTGCCCGCAGGCTCCTACTGGGTCAGCGCAACCTACAAACCGACTTTCTGGTCGAAAAACCAAGACGGCTGGAAACAGCAAACCTTGAAACAGCTGGCCGGTGCCACCTATTGCGAACAATCGCAAATGTTCGGCAAGAGTTTCGTCCACGTGGGCAACGGCGCAGTCGATGAAGCGGTATTGACCCGCCCTATCGGCCAAGAGCTGGAACTGGTTCCGCTGAAAAATCCGAACGCAGTCAAAGCCGGCGGTATTTTGCCGGTCAAAGTCCTGTACAAAGGCGAGCCTTTGGTTAAAGCCACTGTTACCGCCAGCTCCGACACTTTGGCCGAAATGGACTTGGAATCAACCCATGACCACCGCGAGCCTCAAGGCTTCTCCGGCAAAACCGATAAAAACGGCGTGGTCAATGTGATTACGCTGATTGACGGTTTGTGGAAAATCAAAGTGGTGAACGAGACCGATTACAGCGATAAAAGCGTATGTCAGAAAGACAATACTTACGCAACGCTGATTGTGCCTGTCGGTACCAAACGCGCGGCTGCACGCCATGCCCACCATCATCAACATTAACAACCATTAAAAAAAGGCCGTCTGAACTTTCAGACGGCCTTTATTTATTCTAATTCATAACCCAAATTTCTAAAAAAACGGGATAATGTTTCCAACTCATCACCATTTAATTGGGCAAAACGGACACGGTTGCAGCCGGTCAAAGCCACACTGCCCGTCCAGTGCGCCCCAAAGACGCGCTCTAAAGGGACATTCCTCATTCGATTGATAAACGGTACTTCTGAAGAAAATTGTGTCGCAATATTCGGAGGCGCGAATTTCAGACCCAAGTCCTGCAATCTATAACGGTGTTGCGCCGTCAAAAACATATCCTCGTGGTGCAGCCGCACCAGCCATTCCATACCGGCCATTTTCCCGTCTTTCGGCGGCAAAGGCGGCCGGATTTCTACATTTAGGCCCAGTTGCCGAGGCATGGTTAAAAGCCGCTTGCTGCGCAGGCTGAAACCGCCGTTCTGCGGCTCGTCCAAATTCGGGGAAGTCTGAATCAGATGCTGTTTGGCCAAATATTGGTCGGTCCCCTTCAGGAAAAACTGCCCGTCGGCTTCGGTTTCCAACAAAATCGGCAAAGGTGCGCCGATGTAGTCATATTCCCGATAGGCATCCTGCCAGTTTTGACCGTTCAACACCCAGCCGTCATTTTGAACAATCAAACAATAATCGGTTTCGATGTAATACATCAGTTGGTACAAAACAAACAGATTGTATTCCAGATAACCGAATGGCCGGCAAGGCTGATGCAGGATATTTTCCGGCAAACCTTGCGGACGGCTCGGGCTGATCAGCAATCCGCTGCTTCCGGGCAATTCGGCGCAACTGCGGGCAACGGCGTACATCGTGCCCTCGGTATAAGAATCTGCGCCGGTAATACCCACCACGGTAATGTCAGCAAAACTCATTATATGTTTCCCCTGTTTCAGACGGCCTTTGCCTTGTTTACGACACCTTGTTGCAGATTTCTTTCAAACGGTACAAGGCATCCAAGGCTTCGCGCGGCGTGAGGTTGTCGGGCTGGATTTGCGCCAACGCTTCGGCCAATTCATTGGTCTGCAAATTATCAATAGGCTCAACTTCTTGTGCTTTCCCTTCCTCATCTTCCCTATTTTCAGACGGCATGGCGCTGAAAATATCCAACTGCGGACGGTTGGCGGCGGCTTGGTTTTCCAAATCGTTTAAATGCTTTTGAGCCGCTTTCAAAGCACGGTTGGGCAGGCCGGCGAGTTTGGCGACGGCGATACCGTAGCTTTTGCTGGCGGGGCCGGGTTCGATGTGGTGGAGGAAGACGATGTCTTGTCCTTGTTCGAGCGCGGAGAGGTGCATATTGACTGCCGTTGCGTGGGCTTCAGGCAGGCGGGTCAGCTCGAAATAGTGGGTGGCAAAGAGGCTGAAGGATTTGTTTTTTTGCAGCAGGTGTTCGGCGATGGCGTGCGCAAGGGCGAGGCCGTCAAAGGTGGAGGTGCCGCGACCGACTTCGTCCATGAGGACGAGGGATTGGTCGGTGGCGTGGTGGAGGATGTAGGCGGTTTCGCTCATTTCGACCATGAAGGTAGAGCGGTTGGAGGCGAGGTCGTCGGAGGCGCCGATACGGGTGAAGATTTGGTCGATGGGGCCGATTTGAGCTGAATCGGCAGGGACGAAGCTGCCGGTGTGCGCCATGAGGACGATGTGGGCGACTTGGCGCATGTAGGTGGATTTGCCGCCCATGTTGGGGCCGGTCAGGAGCATGAGGCGGTGTTTGTGGTCGAGGCGGGTGTGGTTGGCGGTGAAGTGGCGCACTTGTTGCTCGACGACGGGATGGCGGCCGTTTTCGATATGGATAATGGGGTAGTCGGCGAACTCAGGACAAACGAAGCCGCGTTCGGCGGCGGTGGCGGCGAAGGTGGAGAGTACGTCCAGCGCAGCGGCGGCTTTTGCTGCTTTTTGAAGCTGTGGAAGGGTCGTCTGAATGTCTTTGAGCAGGGCTTCAAACAGGCGTTTCTCCAATGCCAATGCCTGCTCTTGCGCGGTCAGGACTTTGTCTTCGAAGGTTTTGAGTTCGGGGGTGATGAAGCGTTCGGCGTTTTTGAGGGTCTGGCGGCGTTGGTAGTCGGCGGGGGCTTGTTCGGCCTGGACTTTGGATAGCTCGATGTAGAAGCCGTGGACGCGGTTGAACTCGACTTTGAGGGTGGAAAGGCCGGTGAGTTCGCGTTCGCGCGCTTCGAGGTCGAGCAGGAATTCGTCGCCGTGGTTTTGGATGTGGCGTAACTCGTCGAGTTCTGCGCAATAGCCTTGGTTGATGACGCCGCCGTCTTTGAGCCAGACGGCGGGTTCGGGCATCACGGCGGCTTTGAGGGTTTCGGCGACGGGCAGGGTTTCGGGGAAAACGGCTTTGAGGGTTTCTAAGAGACTGTTGCCCTCGGCGGACAGTTCGATTTCGGACAGGGCAAACAGGCTGTCGCGCAGGGCGGCGAGGTCGCGCGGGCGGGCGTTGCCGACGGCGATGCGGGCGGCGATGCGTTCGATGTCCGCGATGTTTTTCAGACGGCCTTGCAGGGTTTCGTATTGCGAACCCAGCGCGGCAACGGCTTCTTGGCGGGCGCGGATGTGGGCGCGGCTGCGTAAGGGGTGGTGCAGCCAGAGTGCCAAGAGGCGGCTGCCCATGTGGGTGGCGCAGCCGTCGAGTATGGAAAACAGGGTCGGCGATTTTTTGCCGGAGAGGGTTTGCGTGATTTCGAGATTGCGGCGCGTGGCGGCGTCCATGCCGATATATTGGCTGTCGGTTTCGAGCGAAATGCCGTCGAGGTGTTGCGGCATCAGGTTTTGCGTCAGGCGGATGTAGTTCAACAACGCGCCCGCCGCGCCGACGGCGGCTTCGTGTTCTTTGCCGTCCAAACCGAAGCCGTGCAGGTCTTGGCAGCCGAAGTATTCGGTCAACAATTTCGCGCCGGCGTCGGCGGCAAACTGCCATGAGTTCAGGCGCGTGATGTTGGCAGAGGTTGCCTGAAAACCGTCAGGCAGGCTTTTGCCTTCGGGCAACAGGATTTCCGCCGCCTGCAAACGCGCCAGCTCGTCGGCGAGTTTGTCCGCCGTCGTCAGCTTGGTTTTGAATTCGCCGCTTTGCAAAGAAGCCCATGCAATGGCAACGTTTTTCTTGTCTGCATTTACCGCCACAATGCGGTTGGTTTCCTTGTCTTCCAAAAACGCCGCGTCGGTCAGCGTGCCGGGCGTTACGATGCGCACGACTTTGCGCTCCACCGGCCCTTTGCCCGCACCGACTTCGCCCACCTGCTCGCACACCGCCACGCTTTTGCCCATCTTTACCAGTCGCGCCAGATACTGCTCCGCCGCGTGAAACGGCACGCCCGCCATCTTAATCGGCACGCCGTCCATCTGCCCGCGCGTGGTCAGGGTGATGTCCAGCAGCTTCGCCGCTTCCACCGCATCATCCAAAAACAACTCGTAGAAGTCGCCCATACGGTAAAACACCAGCTTGTCGGCGTGTTGCGATTTGATGGCGAGATACTGCTGCATCATCGGGGAAACGGTGGGTTTGGACATGGAAAAGCCTTAGAAATGCAAAAGCGTTATTGTAACAAAAGGCCGTCTGAAAAACAGGTTTCAGACGGCCTTTAACAGCAGCTTGGTTTTAAGCCAAAGCCACTTCCAAATTATCAATCAGGCGCGTGGTACCCAAACGGGCGGCGGCAAGCACCACCAATTCTTTATCGCCGACATGAGCTACTGCCAAGCTGTGTGCATGGCGGATTTCAACGTAATCAACCACCCAGCCGGCGTCGGTCAAACGGCGGATACATTCGGCCTCGAGTTGGGCGTAATCCAGATTGCCGTTTTTCAAGGCGGTGGCAATGTTTTGCAACTCTTGATAGAGGCGGGGCGCTTCTGCACGCTCTGCTTCGCTCAAATATTGGTTGCGGCTGGAAAGTGCCAGGCCGTCTGAAGCGCGGCCGGTATCGACCGGGACGATTTCGATATTGAAATTCAAGTCTTCGACAAAGCCTTTGATAATCGCCAGCTGCTGATAGTCTTTTTTGCCGAAACAGGCGGTATCGGGTTGAACAATGTTGAACAACTTGGTCACAACGGTCGCAACGCCGCGGAAATGGCCCGGACGGAATTTGCCGCACAATTCATTTTGCAGGTGCGGAGGCTCGACATTGAAACGCTGTTCCACATTCGGATACAGCTCTTTTTCATCAGGCGCAAACACGACGGCAACGCCCTCGCCTGCCAATTTGTCGGCATCTTGCTGCAAAGTACGCGGATATTTGTCGAAATCCTCGCCTTGTCCGAATTGCAGGCGGTTGACAAAAATACTGACCACAACGTTATCGGCACGTTTTTTCGCTTCGCGCACCAGCGCAAGATGGCCTTCGTGCAGATTGCCCATGGTCGGTACAAATGCCACTTTTCCGGCAGTTTTGCGCCACTCGCGCAATTCTTTAATCGTATGAATAATTTGCATGGTTTGAAAAATCCTTTATCTTTTCCGCCGTTTCATCAACGGAAATCACGCGCCGATTATACGCTTTTATTCATCAAAAAGGCCGTCTGAAATAAGTTTCAGACGGCCTGGAGTTTATTTTATCCGGCAAACGTATGTTCGACAGATGGGAACGTTTTTGCTTTGACTTCATTCACATAGGCTTTGACCGCAGCTTGAACGCTGTCTTTGCCCTGCATAAAGTTTTTCACGAATTTTGCGGTTTTACCGGGGAAAATGCCGAGCATATCGTGCATCACCAAAACCTGACCGTCGCAATCCACGCCTGCGCCAATACCGATGGTCGGGCAAGAAACTGTCTCGGTTACTTTTTTCGCCAACTCTGCAGGAACGCATTCCATCAATACGATTGCCGCACCTGCCGCATCATGCGCTTTAGCGTCGTTGAGCAACGCTTCCGCCTTGTCGCCTCGGCCTTGAACTTTATAGCCGCCGAATGCAAACACGGATTGCGGGGTCAGGCCGATGTGGGCGCAAACAGGAATACCGCGCATTTGCAGAAATTCAGTGGTCTCCGCCATCCAGACACCGCCTTCGAGCTTGACCATATGCGCACCGGCCGCCATCAACTCTGCCGCTGCTGCAAATGCCTGCTCTTTGCTCTGCTGATACGCGCCAAACGGCAAGTCGCTGACAATCATGGCATTTTTAGTGCCGCGAGCCACACATTCAGTGTGGTAGCACATATCCTGCAAGCTCACCGGCAAAGTGGACTGACGACCTTGCACCGCCATACCCAAAGAATCGCCGACCAGCAATACATCCACGCCGGCATTGTCCATCAGCGCGGCAAAGCTGGATTCATAAGCGGTCAGCATAGCGATTTTCTCGCCCTCTGCTTTCATTTTTTGCAAAGTGTTTACGGTAATCATGGTGTTTTGTGTGTTCCGCCCGACGGGCAGCCCTTTGTTGTAATGGAAACGCGGTATTATAAGGTCTGCTTTTAAAATATCAAAGCATAAGCAAAAAGCCCGACTGCTTTCACAATCGGGCTTTTAATTGGTGCCGGCACCAAGAGTCGAACTCGGGACCCCCTGATTACAAGTCAGGTGCTCTACCAACTGAGCTATACCGGCTTACTGAAATGCCTTGCAGCACCATCAGTCTTTAACTGGTGCCGGCACCAAGAGTCGAACTCGGGACCCCCTGATTACAAGTCAGGTGCTCTACCAACTGAGCTATACCGGCAAGGAAGTCGGCATTATGCCGATAAGTTCCCATCTTGGCAAGCATTTTCAAACAAAGTTACTCACGAAATTATAAAAACCAATGATTTTAAAGAAAATTAAATACACACCTTATCTTTCCATCCAACACGCAAAAAGGCCGTCTGAAAACCGCCCCAGCGCAAAACATCATGGTTTCTGTTAAAATAACGCCTTCTACATCTTTCCATCTTTGCCCATGCCGCCCCGCCATCCTTACCGCCGCCTGCGCCCTGCCAAATCCCATCTGCCCGAAGTCGGCATTTCCGAAGAAGGCAATATCCGTTCCCTGCACTTGGGCAGCGACACCATCCAAAGCTCCATGAATGTCGATCATCCGTCCGAGCTGGTGTTGTCGTACAGCCGCGCCATGATGGGTTGGCTGCTGTTTGCAGAAACCCCGCCCAAACACATCACCCAAATCGGCTTGGGCGGCGGCTCGTTTGCCCGTTGGATAGACAGCTACCTGCCCGATACCAAGCAAACCGCCATTGACATCAATCCGCAAGTCATCGCCGTGGCGCGCAGCCTGTTTGAATTGCCGCACGAAGGTGAAAATTTTGAAATTATCGAGGCAGATGGCGCAGAATATATTAAAGTGTTCCGCCACAATACCGATGTAATTTTGGTAGATGGTTTTGACGGCGAACAGATTATCGATGCTTTGGTGGAAGAGCCCTTCTTCCAAGACTGCCGCAATGCCCTCTCCCCCGACGGCGTATTTGTCACCAACTGGTGGAGCGGTGACCAGCGTTATCAACGCTTTGTCGAACGCCTGCTCAACTCCTTTGACGGCCGCGTGCTCGAGCTGCCTGCCGAAAGCCACGGCAACGTTGCAGTCATGGCGTTCCAAAGTAACCCTAAAGAACAAAATCTCGACAACCTGAAAAAACGCGCCGAAAAATTAAGCGAAAAATACGGCTTGGACTTCAAACGGATGCTTGCCAATTTGAAAGCCAACAATCAAAACAACGGCAAGAATTTTTATCTATAAACCGTTTCAGGCCGTCTAAAAAAACAAACAAGGACACACTCATGCTCAAACCCGACATCATTCAAATCCCCGGTCCGGCCGGTTTGCTGGAAACCATCTACCTGCCAAGCACACAAGAATCCGCCCGCGGCGTTGCCGTCATCAACCACCCCAATCCCCTGCAAGGCGGCACCAACACCAACAAAGTCATCCAAACCGCCGCCAAAGCCCTCAGCCAACTCGGCTTCCATTGCTACCTGCCCAATTTGCGCGGCGTAGGCAATAGCGAAGGCGAGCACGACTACGGCCGCGGCGAAACGCAAGACTGCATTGCCGTTATAGACTACGCCCGTGCGCAACATCCTGACGCGCCGCAATTCGTCCTAGCCGGTTTCTCATTCGGCGGCTACGTTTCCACCTTTGCCGCACAAGCGCGCACGCCTGATTTACTGTTGCTGATGGGCGCCGCCGTCCATCACTACACCGACCGCCCGGAACCATCCAACGTTCCCGATGTCGCCAAAACATTGATGATTCATGGCGCAGAAGACGAAGTCGTCGAAATCAACAAAGCCCTGACATGGGCAGAACCACAAGGCCTGCCTGTTGTAACCATTGCCGGTTCGTCCCACTTCTTCCACGGCAAACTCATCGTTTTGCGCGATACGATTACACGGTTTGCACCGGCTTTATTAGGTTAAAATCCGGCTGCAAAATAAAACAAGGCCGTCTGAAAGCTTTTTCAGACGGCCTTGTTTGTATGAAACCTTATTATCTAAATATCAGGCTCAAGTATTCAGAAATCCATCAAGGATTTTCTGCTTAACATATCAATTCTGAGTCAACCAATACTGCAAACCAATCAAAGTCTTACCATCTTTGATTTCATCGTTTGCCAATGCATTGCGCACCTCTTCCTTGCTCATCAGGACGGTTTCTGTAATTTCATCCTCATCGTTGCTTAACTCGCTGCCCAAACGCACGCCTTGCGCTTGGTAGAGATACATTTTTTCATCGCAAAAACCGACTGCGGTGTAAAAGGTGTACAACAGTTTGACACTGTCGGCGACATATGGCGTTTCTTCCGCCAACTCACGCAAAGCGCATTCGGCAGGATCTTCATCCGCCACATCCAATTTACCCGCCGGCAATTCCAACGTCGCCTGATCGGCGGCATAACGCCATTGGCGCACCAAAACAACTTTACCGTCTTCCGTTTCCGCCAATACACACGCAGCACCCGGATGACGGATCACAACCCGTTGGCTTTCGTTGCCGTTAGGCAGGCGCACCCGATCGCGGCTGATGGTAACAAAAGAACCTTCGTAGATTGGCTCGCTGCTTAATTTAGTTTCTTTCAAATCCATTTTTTACCTCATTTCCAAATTATTAAATATCAAAGGCCGTCTGAAATTTTACAGAAATAAACTCAGAGGATGCCTTTTCTAATAGTTACCGCTGATGTCGTTGTTGCAAACGCTCCGTATGTGTTCGCAGCTTTTCACTATTTGCTTGGTAGTCACTTGAAGACAATACAGCAACTATTGCCTCTACCTCATGAGGAAGCAATAAGGCCGTCTGAAAATTCTTAATATAAGCCGCCGCCTGCCTAATACGGCAAACATTTGGTGGCATTTTCGATTTCAACTCACAATCACCTAAGAAAACTACCATTGAATGAAACTTCTCATCAGGAAATTGCAATAGTTCTGACAATGCTTTGATATGAGCATAATTCTGACGCAACGGGTTTTGGAAATAATGTTTCTGTTTATAGATGATTTGCGTCCATTTAGATTGCTTTTCACTACCAAAAATCCAACCTGTGTAATTTTTAGTTTCTATCACAAATATCCCAAAAATTGAGACATAAATATGATCAATTTGTGTCGTACCATCTCGAGATGGAATAATTAAATCGTGAAACTCAAAATAAGTTTTCTCATCTAAATTTTTTCCAATTACAGAACGAACTGCTATTTCCCCCATGCTTCCCTTTATTTTAGGATTTCTCAACAGTGCTTTGAATAAAAGCAAAGGAATAATGATTAGAAAAATCCAAAATAAACCTGACATACTTCCCAATATTTGTTCAATCATGACGTTTTCTTTTTTATTTAAAACTAAAAATTTATATATTTATGGTTTATTCCCGAGTGCGTTCAATTTCAATACCGACCTGCGCTACATCGGGCAAGATACCCGGTTTCACAATACGGACGCGCACTTTGGCCGCACCAAAATCATTTAAAATCAATTGGGCGATATGTTCCACCAAAGTTTCCAGCAGTAAAAAATCCTGTTCGGCAAGGCTGCGGCGTACAACTTCGCATACTTCGCCATAATGAATGGTGTCTCCGATATCGTCGCTCGTGCCGGTACGCTCGGGAACGCTGATTTCCAAATCCAAAATCAAAGTCTGTTTACGCTCGCGCTCCCAATCATATACGCCGATTAAAGTATCGGCCTTCATGCCGTACAAAAAGATTTTATCCATTTACCTGTCCGTTTTTTTGATAGAATAACCGTTCCCATTTTAAGTAAAGCACCCAAAATGTTCAATGTACTCGCCATTATTGCCGCCTATCTTATCGGCTCCCTGTCTTTTGCCGTCATCGTATCAAAATATTACGGCATGGACGATCCGCGCACTTACGGCTCCGGCAATCCCGGTGCCACCAACGTCTTGCGCAGCGGTAAGAAAAAAGCGGCCGCACTGACCCTGCTCGGCGATGCAGTAAAAGGCTTGGTTGCCGTCATCTTGGCGCGCTGCCTGCAAAATGCTTTAGAATTGTCTGATGCAACAATAGCCCTGGTCGCCATTGCAGCATTGGTCGGTCATATGTGGCCAATATTTTTCAATTTTAAAGGCGGCAAAGGCGTAGCCACCGCATTGGGCGTCTTGCTCGCCCTCTCCCCCGCAACCGCCCTGCTCTGCGCCTTGATTTGGCTGGTCATGGCGTTCGGTTTCAAAGTTTCCTCCCTCGCCGCACTGGTTGCCACCGTCTGCGCACCCATCTTCGCCTTCTTCATGATGCCGCACGCCTCTTGGGCATGGGCAACCGTATTCATTGCCGCATTGGTGTTGTACCGCCATAAAAGCAATATTCAAAACCTGATTCAAGGCAAAGAAAGCAAAATCGGGGATAAAGCCGGTAAATCTTAAAAGCGTAGCTACCATGCATAAAAGGCCGTCTGAAGTCTATTTTTCAGACGGCCTTTTGTAGTTTCATTCGCATTATTCACGCGTAATCAGTCAATCTTAATATACTCCACCGACAAAATCTCTATAACCTCCTGTCCTTCCGGCGTATTCAAGACAACTTCGTCGCCTTCGCGCGCTTTAATCAGGCTGCGTGCCAAAGGGGAAATCCATGAGATTTTGTTTTTAGCGGTATCGATTTCATCTACGCCGACGATTTTGACGGTTTGTTCTCGACCGTCTCCGCGCAGTAAGCCAACGGTTGCACCGAAGAAAATCTGGTCCGTGGCTTCGCGCGCTTCTGGATCGACGACGACGGCGGCTTCCAAGCGTTTGGTTAGGAAGCGGATACGGCGGTCGATTTCGCGCATGCGGCGTTTGCCGTAAAGATAGTCGCCGTTTTCGCTACGGTCGCCATTGCTTGCCGCCCAGTTAACGATTTGGACGATTTCCGGGCGTTCTTTGTTGACCAGGTGATAAAGTTCGTCTTTCAATGCCTGCCAGCCGGTAGGCGTGATGTAATTTTTGGTTTCGGTACTCATGATGTGTTTAAAACATAATTAAAGGCCGTCTGAACGTTAATTTTCAGACGGCCTTTATTGTAAGTCAATTTACTTTATTCTTCATCATCGCTATCGCTGATACTGATGCTGTGTTCCATTTTGCTTGGATGTACTTTTAAGCCGCCGCAACCTGATTTTTCGGCGGAGAGGCGGTTTAGATATGCTTCATCGATATCGCCGGTTTGATAAACACCGTTGAAGCATGAAGAATCAAAGGATTCGATTTTGGGATTGAGCGCTTTGACTACTGCTTCCAAGTCTTCTAAATTTTGGAAGACGATACCGTCCGCGCCAATTTCGGCTGCGATTTCTGCCGCGCTGCGGCCGTTTGCAATCAGTTCTTCACGGGTCGGCATATCGATGCCGTACACATTCGGATAGCGTACTTCGGGAGCGGCAGAAGCGATATAGACTTTGCGTGCGCCTGCCGCGCGTACCATTTCAACGATTTCACGGCTGGTCGTACCGCGTACGATGGAATCATCCACCAATAAAACGCTCTTGCCGTTAAACTCGGTTTCCATCGGGCTGAGTTTTTGGCGTACTGATTTTTTGCGTGTTGCCTGGCCGGGCATAATAAAGGTGCGGCCGATGTAGCGGTTTTTAATCAGACCTTCGCGGTAAGGTTTTTCGAGATGGACGGCAAGCTCCATCGCGCTGGGTCGGCTGGTATCGGGAATAGGCATAACAACATCTATATCGTCGACAGGCAGCTCGCGTTTGATTTTTTCTGCCAAAGATACGCCCATATCCATACGGGACTGATAAACGGAAACGCCATCGATGACGGAGTCCGGGCGGGCAAAATAAACATATTCGAAAAGACAAGGGCTTAATTTGGCTTTATCGCTGCATTGACGGGAAATAATCGTGCCGTCAAAACCAATAAATACGGCTTCGCCCGGCTGGATATCGCGTTCCAAATCATAGGCAAGCGCATTGAAGGCAACGGATTCGGAGGCAACGGCATAAGATTTTTTACCGGATTCGTCAATTTGCGAACCCAAAACCAACGGACGGATGCCGAAAGGATCTCGGAAAGCCAGCATACCGTATCCTGCAATCATGGCTACTACGCCGTATGCGCCGCGCACCAAACGGTGCACCTCGGAAACGGCGTTGAAAATATTGTCGATGGTGAGTTGGTAAGGAACTGTATTTTTAGAGACTTCGCGGCGCAATTCATGCGCGAATACATTGAGTAATACTTCGGAATCGGAGCTGGTATTAACATGGCGCAGGTGTTTGTTGCACACATTCTCATACAGCTCTTCGGTATTGGTCAGATTACCATTATGTGCCAAAACAATGCCAAACGGAGAGCTGACATAGAAAGGCTGGGCCTCTGCACTGCTGCCTGCATTGCCGGCAGTCGGGTAGCGGACATGTGCGATGCCGGCATTACCTACCAAGTCGCGCATGTTTCGGGTACGGAACACTTCACGTACCATGCCTTTGCCTTTGTGCATATGAAACGTGCTGCCCTCTGCAGTCACAATGCCTGCCGCATCCTGACCACGATGCTGCAGCATCTGCAGACCGTCATACAGCAGCTGATTGACCGGCTCATGACTGACCAAACCTAATACACCACACATATCGACACTCTCCGAGTTTTAGGGTTAAATGGGTAAGGCGTCATTATAAAATAATTTAGAGGAGTTTGCCCAAATTGTTGACAATATAATGCTACCTTCAGACAAATAAAAAACGGTTTCAAACGACCTTCAGGCCGTCTGAAACCGTTAACATTAATCATCCGCTTCCTCATGCATATCTTCTTTTCTCGGCAGATACGGCATTGCGGCATCGGCAAGCGATTCAAAATACGGAATCGTATGGGAACTTTGCCACTCTTCCGTCTTCGGCAAATCGGTATGCGAAAAAACCATCACAGCCAGTGTTACCAAAATCACACCTTTCACTGCACCGAATACGCCGCCAAGCAAACGGTTGATGCTTCCCAGACCAACGGCAGACACCAAACTGCTTAACAGCGACCGTGCCAGTTTTTGCAACAGCCACGCCAGAAAAAACACAGCGGCAAAACCCATGGCAACCGCCAAAGCATGCGGCTCAACCGATTTAAAAACCACATCGGCAAACGGCACGGCAAGCATTCTGGCTGCAATAAACGATCCCACCCATGCCACCATCGCCCCTGCTTCGGCAATAATCCCCCGTGTCAGCGAGATAATGATGCAGATGACGATGACGGCGGCAGCCAACAAATCGGCAACAGGCAAATTACTCACTGGTTACCTGACCGGCAATGCCATGTACTCGCAATTTGTTCAAATCACGCTCGGCATCGCGTGCATTTTTATAACTGGCTGATTTCACGCGATACACCTTACCTTTATCGGTCATGACTTCAGTAATGGTCGAATCGATGCCTGCCGCTTTCATTTTACGTTGCAGACTTTGTGCGCGTTCTTTTTCAGCATAACCAGCCTGAATAGCGGCTTTTTTCGCAGGCTTGGCTTCTGCTGTTTCTTTTTCAGCTTTAGGCTTAGCTTTTTCAGACGGCTTCTCGGCAGTTTTTACCTTATCTGCTTTTTCAGCTTTGGCAGTTTCCGGTTTAGCCTTTTCATTTTTTGGTTTTTCAACTTTGGCTTCTGCTTTCTTAGCAGGTTCGGCCTTGTCTTTTACGCTGTCTTTGCTGTTTTTGGAAGATTTACGCTCGGCAATGGCTTTCTCTGCCTTTTCCAATTGAGCTAATTTATTACGCTCAGCAGCGGCTTCACGCTCTGCTTTTTCAGCACGCGCTTGAAGTGCGCGTTTTTTAGCGGCCAATGCGTTTTCTTTTTCATCCGCTTCCTGTTGGGCTTGTGCCTTGCGTGCCGCAGCACGTTGTTCTGCCTGGCGTTGGCGGCGTTCTTCGGCTCGGCGTTCAGCAGCTTCGCGTTTGGCAGCCTCGGCGCGTTGAATACGCTCGGACTCTTCCAAACCTTTAATATTGCCGTCATCCAAAGTATCGTTGATCAAAACCAACGGCTCGCCGACATCTTCGGGAGCGGATTCACGGCTCGGCTTCAGCACTTCGACCGGCGCATTATCTTCTTCATCGCCGGCATTTTGAGGTTTGCTTTGCGCTTCGGCATCCGCATGGCGGGCTGCTTCTTCAGCCATCGCAACATCCTCTTTATTCGGCTCTAGGACAACAGCCTTGCTGGGCTCATCAGCCGTTTTGACTTGAGTCTGACCGACAGGGGCTTCTTTAAACGGTGAATTTTTATCGTCGCCGGAAGTCAGTGCCAGACCGAACAGCATACCCGATGCCACCACCAAGCCGGAAGCCAAGACCAAGCGACGGCGGTTACGACGTTTGAGTTGTTCGTAACCGTCTAAATCGTATCCGTTTGGAGTTTCTTTTTGTTTATTGTCGGACATGATAATTTCCTCGTTAGTGTTCTTTCAAAACAGCCATTACATCGGCAACAGTATGGAATGAGCCGAAAACAACGATTCTATCATTTTCGGTTGCTTTCGCCAAAGCAGCGCGGTAGGCTGCAGCGACGGTTTCAAAAACATTTACATTGTCGATGCCGTGTTCTGCCAATTTGGCCTGCAAAGCCTCCACCGTCATGCCGCGCGGTACATCTAAAGGCGCGATATTCCACTCGTCAAACTGGTCTTTAACGATTTCCAGCACGCCGTCAATATCTTTGTCAGACAACATACTGAATACGGCGGTCCGTTTTTGGGCAAAGGCAAGGTTAATCAGGCTGCGGCGCAAAGCACGGGCTGCGTGCGGATTGTGGCCGACATCCAAAACCACCAGCGGACGGCCGGGCAAGACTTGGAAACGTCCAGGATTCTCAACCAACAGCAAACCGCGTTTAATCGCGCCGATGTCAACGGGCAGCTGATTGTTCAGACACTCTAAAACAGTCAGTGCACACGCGGCATTGGACAACTGATAGGCACCACGCAAAGCAGGAAACGGCAAGGAATTGCGGTTACGGCTTTGGCCGTCTGAAAATTGCGGATGAAAGCGGTAGTTCCACTGTACACTTTCCATTGACGCAAAATCAAAATCTCGCTGAACCATCAACAGTTTTGCGCCAATTTCTTCTGCGTGTTTGACCAATGATTCAGGCGCAGGGTTTTGACCGCACACGGCCGGTTTTCCGCTACGGAACACCCCGGCTTTTTCAAAACCGACCTGCTCGACGGTATCGCCCAAAAATGCCTGATGATCCAAATCCACGCTGGTAACGACCGAACAGTCTCCATCGAATACATTCACAGCATCCAACCGTCCGCCCAAACCGACTTCCAAAATCATGACATCCACATTTTCACGCATGAAAATATCGACGGCAGCCAAAGCATTAAACTCAAAATACGTCAGCGAAATTTCACCGCGTGCCGCTTCGATACGCTCAAATGAGGAAACAATCAGGTCGTCTGAAACCGGCTGAGTGTTGATGGCGATTCGTTCGTTGTAACGCAGAAGGTGCGGACTGGTCAGCGTGCCGACTTTGAAACCGGCTTCTTTATAAATATGCGACAAATAAGCGCATACGGAACCTTTGCCATTGGTACCCGCCACCACGACAACAGGACACTGCGGCACCAAATTCATGCGTTTTTTCACTTCTCCCACACGCTCCAAACCCATATCAATCAGGCCGGAACTATGGGCAGTCTCCAAATGAGAAAGCCAGTCTTGTAATGTTTTCATTGTATTGATCGCTTCAAAAGGCCGTCTGAAACGGCCGTTTAATCCATATCTGCCGCAAGTTCTGCTTTGTCTTCTTTTTCCCGACACCAGCGCGCCCATACTTTCAGACGGCGGTAGGCATCACGGTCGGCCATATCGGGCAAGATGCAGTGTTTGACCATTTTTTCGTCAACATTCCATTGCAAAAACAAAGCATAAACCGTCAACATACTGCTGTCTTGCAAAACCGCGCTTCTTCCCTCTTCCTCGCCATTCAAGTAAACCGTCGCACGGTATTGGCGGTCTATAATGATTTTTCTGACCGCATTTCGAGTCTGAAAATTAACGCTGCGCCAAGCATAGGCAAAACTGCCGGCCAACGCCGCCAAACCCAGCCACATCATCCAGCCGTAAAACTCGGCAAGGCATAAGGCCAACGCCGAAAGGTGTAAGAAGACAATCAGAATTTTCAAAGAACGCGAGGGCTTTAAGGCCGTCTGAAAACTTCGCACGGCTTTACATCATATTGTCGAAAACAGGCGTAATGTTCAATTCCGCCTCTTCCATATCCAAAACCATATCGTGGATTTCGGTATCGAAAAATTCCCAAAAAGCCTTCAGGCTCATGTCTTGCGGCCATTTGCTTTTATCGATGTCCCAGCCGGCCAATTCGGCTTCAAAAATCTGCTGGTAGCGTTCGTCAAAATAAGAAATGACGGATTCGGGTTCGTCAAATTGCGGCACCAGGAATACGGAGCAGTTGGTGCGCAATTGCTCGACGGTCAGGTCAGGCATATTTTCATCGGCGGATTTCAGCCATTCCAAAAAACGGGCGGTCGGCTTCAGCACAACAGCAGTACGGTCAACAAAATACATTATTTTCAACTTTCAAAATCATTCAAACCGATCATGCCGTCTGAAATTTCAGACGGCCTAAGTTTAATGTGTCATCACCTGTTGCAGGAACTGTTTGGCACGCTCGTGTTTCGGATTGGTAAAAAACTCTTCCGGCGTTTCGTCTTCCAGAATCTGGCCTTTATCGACAAAAATCACACGATCGGCGACTTCGCGTGCAAAACCCATTTCATGGGTTACACACATCATCGTCATGCCGCTTTCCGCCAAGTCTTTCATCACTTTTAATACTTCGCCGACCATTTCAGGGTCAAGCGCGGAAGTCGGCTCGTCAAACAACATCACGCGCGGCTCCATCGCCAAACCGCGTGCAATCGCCACACGCTGCTGCTGACCGCCGGAAAGCTGGCCGGGCAGCGCGTCTTTTTTATGCGCCAAGCCGACGCGTTCCAAAAGCTCCATTGCTTTCTTTTCCGCCTCTTCACGGCTTTGGTTTTTTACTTTCATCGGAGAAAGAATAATGTTCTCCAAGACAGTCAAATGCGGATACAGATTGAACCCTTGGAACACAAAACCTACTTCTTCACGCACTTTGTTCAAATCGGTTTTCGGATCAGCAACATTGATGCCGTCCACCCAAATCTCGCCGCTTTCAATGCGCTCAAGTTGGTTTACCGTACGAATCAGCGTCGATTTGCCACTGCCTGAAGGGCCGCATACAACGACCACTTCGCCTTGTTTGACTTCCAGATTCACGCCGTTGATAACGTGCAAATCTTTAAAATGTTTGTGTACATTTTTGAATTTAATCATTATTTCTTTCCAAACTGCCAAAATTTTCGGGGCCTGAGTTGCGCTTGTCGCTGCCAAAGTAAAGGAATGGCCGTTTCCAGCCAAAAGCGGCAACTGACTATGCCGCCTGAGATTTCGCCTTGATTGTACCGATTGACTTTAAATTGCTCTTCTCTATCGAGACGATGCCCGGTCAATACCCAAACTGCGCCGATAATTGCCGCTTCAAAACGGTGCCGCTCAGGCGGCATATTCTTACCTGAAAAATACTGCGCCAACTCGCACCACAAATATGAATCACCCAGAACCCCCCCATTGAATAGGAGGTTGCTTAAAAATTGCCATCACTGTTTCAGACGGCCTTTTGAACCAGATAATTGCTCAATTCCACATATTTCTCAGCGGCAATGTGTTCTGCCCTGTCCTGCGGATTGATACCGACTGCCTGCAAATCATCATCGTCGGCAAGTTCCTTCAAATTATTGCGTATGGTTTTGCGGCGCTGATGGAAAGCCAGTTTCACCAGTTTGGCGAAGTGTTCAAAATCTTCCGCTTTACCGATGCGGTGTTTCACCGGAATCATGCGCACAACGGCCGAATCTACTTTCGGCGCAGGATCAAAGGACTCGGGCGGTACTTCAATCAACATTTCCATATCGAAGAAATATTGCAGCATCACGCCCAGACGACCATAGTCGTTGGTTTTCGGCTGCGCCACCATGCGTTCGACCACTTCTTTTTGCAGCATAAAGTGCATATCGATCACATCGTCCGCCACTTCGCTTAATCGGAACAAAAGCGGCGTGGAAATATTGTACGGCAGGTTGCCGACAATTTTTTTCTTGCCTTCAATGCTGTTGAAATCAAACTGCAATACATCGCCTTCGTGTATCACCAATTTATCTGCAAACGGCAAGGTTTTCAGACGGCGTACGATGTCGCGGTCGATTTCGCAGACATGCAGGCAGTTGAGTTTTTTCGCCAAAGGCTCGGTAATGGCTGCCAAGCCCGGGCCGATTTCAATCACGATATCATCGGGCTGCGGTCTGACCGCGTTGACAATATCGCTAATAATCCGCGTATCCTGCAAAAAATTCTGCCCGAAGCGTTTCCGGGCCTTATGTTCTTTCATATCTTTCTTCAAGCAAGCTGTTTAAGGCAGTATTGTAACTGAAACAAGCGTTTTTGTCGGCACGCTTTCAGACGGCATTTGCCTAATTTTAAGCAAACGGCGGCGCTTCCAAACCCAAAGATTTCAGTAGTTGCGCGGTCTCATAAACCGGCAACCCCATCACGCCGGTGAAACTGCCCTGCAAATGCTCGACAAATACGCCGCCCAAGCCCTGAATCCCATACGCACCGGCTTTGTCCATCGGCTCGCCGCTGGCAACATAGGCTGCGACTTCCTCAGCCGTCAACGTTTTAAATCGCACTTCGCTCGTCTGCACCACATCATGACACACGCCTTGCCAGTAAACGCATACAGCCGTCAGCACCTGATGCGTCCGTCCGGACAAGCGTTCCAGCATATCGACCGCATCCGCCTCGGATTCCGGCTTACCCAAAATAGCCGCACCATCCGCCACCGTCGTATCCGCCGTCAATACAGCAAACTCAGGCTCTTCGTCATGAGCTGCAAACCATTGCGCCACCGCCGCCTGATTTTTCTCGCAGGCCATACGGCGCACATACTCTACCGCGGCTTCGCCTTCTTTAGGGGTTTCATCAATATCCGCAGGAAGGCGGTGTACCGTGAAACCCAAATTCTCCAAAATCTCACGACGGCGCGGGCTGCCCGAAGCCAGATAAATTGCGTTCATTGGATTGGTTTTCCTTATTTTGAAATTTTATGCTGACCAGACAGGCGGACATAATGTGCAGCCGAATACGTCAAAAATGCCTTTTCCTCATCCGTCAGCGGACGCACTTGTCTCACAGGCGAGCCGACGTATAAAAAACCGCTTTCCAATCGCTTGCGCGGCGGCACCAAACTGCCCGCGCCTATCATCACATCATCTTCGACAACCGTATCGTCCAAAATAATCGACCCCATGCCCACCAACACACGATTCCCAATTCGGCAGCCATGCAGCATGACCTTATGCCCAATCGTCACATCATCGCCGATAATCAAAGGCGAACCGTCAGGCTTCGCCGCATTCTTATGCGACACGTGCAAAACACTGCCGTCCTGCACATTGCTGCGCTTGCCGATAGAAATGCTGTTCACATCGCCACGCAATACGGCATAAGGCCAAACGGATACATCTTCCGCCAGCGACACTTCGCCAATCACAACCGAAGTCTCATCTATAAAACAAGACTTATCAACCGACGGCACATAATCCAGAAACGCACGAATAGGGTTTGCCATTTCCAATATCCTTTTCTCAAAACCAAAACTGATCAGGCCGTCTGAAACACGGCGTAAAACGATTTTATACTACAACCATACTAAATCAAGCCAAAAAATCATCAAAAGGCCGTCTGAAACAGCTTTCAGACGGCCTTTCATCATAAACCCTTTATCTTGGCCCACCACTATTTATCATTAGCGCCTCATCCATCTTTTATGGAATAATCGTCTTCATTTGATTGATGGAGAAGCCGATGGAGACACGTTCGGGAAATTATGCAGCGCCCCTATTGGTCGTCGGCTGCGTCGTCTTCGGCTTGGGCAGTTTGATCGTCAAATTTGTCGATGTCGGCTCTTACGCCATCGCATTCTGGCGTTTGCTGATTGCCGCCCCCATATTCTTCCTGCTCGGGCGTTTTTTCAGACAAAAAATACCCACGAAAAGAAAAACGGTTGGCTACGCAATCTTATCCGGCGTTTTCCTCGCATTCGACCTCGCCCTTTGGCACGAAAGCATTCACGCCGTAGGCCCCGGCATTTCCACCTTGCTCAACAGCCTGCAGATTTTCTTTTTAGCCGCCATCGGCTTCTTCTTTTATTCAGAACGTCTAAGCACCTTACAAATTTTAAGTTTGATATTAGCCACCATAGGCGTAGCCTTAATCGGCAGCCCAGAGTTCGGTCATAACGACAACGCCGCATGGGGATTTGTCAGCGGCGTAGTATCCGGCGCCATGCTGGCCCTGTCTATGGTCTTCGTACGCAAAACCCATGAGCAGGAAAAAGTAGGTTTGTTTCCGCTGATGATGATTTTAAGCTTCGGTGGCGCAATGGCGCTGGTCATCCCATCGCTGCTATTCGATGCCACCCATCTTTACCCCAAAACTTTAAACGATGCGATTCTAGTCTCCATCTACGGCATCGTTATGCAATGCTTCGCTTGGGCATTGATTGCTTACGCCATCCCGCTTTTATCCTTGTCACTGACCGGCCTACTACTGCTCTCCGAACCAGTCGCCGCCATGTTGATCGATTATTTCTGGTTGGATAAACCGATTAATATCGTCCAATGGGGTGGCACCACTTTGACTTTATTGGCAATTTATTTAGGTTCGTTAAAAGACAAAAAATAGATACAAAAAAGGCCGTCTGAAAAATTTCAGACGGCCTTTTAGTCTGTTTATTGCTTATTGGATACTGGTACCGATACGGCTGAGTTCGCCCAAATTCATCCAAACAAAGAAGGCTTTACCGACAATCAACTTGTCATCGACAAATCCCCAGTAACGAGAATCGGCACTGTTGTCGCGGTTGTCACCCATCGCGAAATAACGGCCTTCTGGGACTTTACAGATAAAGCCATTGCCGTCTTCTGCGTATTCGCAATTTTCCAAACCACTTTTTTCAAGCGAGTAATTGCTTTCAGGCATCACTTCGGAGGTGTATTTGTTCAATACGGCAATAGATACGGAAGGCTGACCGGCCTCCTTGACCACGTCAAAATTTTTGCCGTTCAAGGCCGTCTGAAAACGCTCAAGCGTATGAATCATAGACGGATCGGTATCATCTGCGTATTGATAATTACCATTTGGTTTTTCGGAAATAATTTCACCGTTAACAGTCAAAACCTTATCACGGTATTCCACAACGTCGCCCGGAATACCGACGATACGTTTGATGTAATTCATCTCAGGCTGGAGCGGGTAATTGAACACCACGACATCGCCTCGGGCAATGTTGCCGACTGGAATAACGACCTTATTCAAAATCGGCAGGCGGATACCGTAAGAAAATTTGTTCACCAAGATAAAATCGCCTTTGACCAAGCCAGGACGCATGGAACTGGACGGAATTTGGAATGGCTCGGCAATAAAGCTGCGCAACACAAAGATAACCAAGATGATGGGGAAAAAGCCGCCCATGTAGTCGGTAAAATGCGCATTGTCTTCGCCGGTCTCGCTTTTTTTCAGACGGCCTTTATGGATTGCCCAAACAATACCGGTAAACACGACAAACACCAGCAATACGGCGGTAAAGCTCATAAATTCGGACAAAATACCAAATACGCCGACCATGCACAGGAGATAACTCCATTGCAGGCCGGAGCTCCATTCGCCGTTTTCCTGACGCTCTTTGCTGCTTTTGAAGTTAAGGAACAAGCCGGCCAACAGCACAACGATTGCGCCTAAAGTCAGATTTATACTCATTATTTATCACTCACTTGCAGAATCGCCAAGAATGCGCTTTGCGGAATTTCCACGTTGCCCACTTGTTTCATGCGGCGCTTACCTGCTTTTTGTTTTTCGAGAAGTTTTTTCTTACGCGTAATATCGCCGCCGTAACATTTCGCCAAAACGTTTTTACGCAGGGCTTTGACGTTTTCGCGGGCGATAATCTGGCTGCCAATGGCGGCTTGGACGGCGATATCGAACATTTGGCGCGGAATCAGTTCGCGCATTTTTGATGCCAGTTCGCGGCCTCGGTGAACCGCGCTTTGACGGTGCACAATCAGGCTCAAGGCATCGACTTTTTCGCCGTTGACCATGATGTCGAGCTTAATCAAATCAGACGGCTGGAACTCTTTGAAATGGTAGTCCAACGAGGCATAGCCGCGCGAAGTGGATTTGAGTTTGTCGAAAAAGTCCATCACGACTTCGTTCATCGGCAAATCATAAGTCAGCATGACTTGACGGCCCATGTACTGCATATTGACCTGCACGCCGCGCTTTTGGTTACACAAAGTCATGACGTTGCCGACATACTCCTGCGGCACAAGAATGGTCGCGGTAATAATCGGCTCGAGAATGGTTTCGATGCTGCCGATGTCGGGCAGTTTGGAAGGGTTTTCAACTTCGATTTTTTCGCCGCTTTTCAACACGACTTCGTAAACCACCGTCGGCGCGGTGGTAATCAAATCCATGTCAAACTCGCGCTCCAAGCGTTCCTGCACGATTTCCAAGTGCAGCAGGCCCAAGAAACCGCAGCGGAAGCCGAAACCCAATGCCTGAGAAACTTCAGGCTCGAATTTCAATGAAGCATCGTTCAGCTGCAATTTTTCCAAAGCATCGCGCAAGGCTTCGTAGTCGTGACTTTCCACAGGATAGAGACCCGCGAATACTTGGCTTTGTACTTCTTGGAAACCGGGCAGCGGCTCAGAGGCAGGGTTGGCAACCAAAGTAACCGTATCGCCGACTTTCGCCTGTCCCAATTCTTTCACGCCGGTAATCAAAAAGCCCACTTCGCCGGCTTTGAGTTCTTGTTTTTGAACCGATTTCGGTGTGAATACGCCCAACTGCTCGACCTGAGTTTCCGCCTTGGTGCTCATAAAGCGTACTTTGTCTTTCAGCTTGATGGTGCCGTTTTTCACACGGATCAGCATGACCACGCCGACGTAGTTGTCAAACCATGAATCGACAATAACCGCTTGCAACGGCGCATTTTCATCACCGGTCGGCGCAGGGATTTTGGCAACGATTTCTTCCAAAACGTCTTCCACGCCGATGCCGCTTTTGGCAGAACATTGCACCGCGCCGACGGCATCGATGCCGATGATGTCTTCGATTTCCTGTTCCACGCGTTCGGGGTCGGCGGCGGGCAGGTCGATTTTGTTCAAAACGGGCACGACTTCCACGCCCAAATCAATCGCGGTATAGCAGTTCGCCACGGTTTGCGCTTCTACGCCTTGAGACGCGTCAACGACCAAAAGCGCACCTTCGCAGGCAGACAGCGAACGGGAGACTTCGTAAGAGAAGTCGACGTGTCCCGGAGTATCAATCAGATTGAGCTGATACACCTGCCCGTCGCGTGCTTTATAGTTGAGCGCGGCGGTTTGCGCTTTAATGGTAATGCCGCGCTCTTTTTCGATGTCCATGGAGTCGAGCACCTGCGTACTCATTTCGCGCAAATCCAAACCGCCGCAGTATTGGATAAAACGGTCAGCAAGCGTCGATTTGCCGTGGTCGATGTGGGCAATGATGGAGAAATTCCGTATGTTTTTCATATTGTTATTAAGATAAATGCAATTAAAGGCTGAAAGGCCGTCTGAAAAAACAGGGATTCGGTTTTCAGACGGCCTTAGAATAAGGTTGAATCGTTCCGTATTCTAACGGAAATTCAACGCTTCTGCATGATTTTATAGCGATTTGACAATCTCGGTCACCATCTTCGCCGAGCTGACGGCCGCCGTTTTCAAAAACTCTTCAAAGCTGATGTCCGCTTTCTCATCTGCCGAATCGGATACCGCGCGAATAATCACAAAAGGCACTTCCAACTGGTGACAGGTCTGCGCAATTGCCGCAGCTTCCATTTCCACTGCTTTGACTTCTGGGAAATGACTGCGGATTTCCGCAACACCTTCGCTGCTGTGTACAAAACGGTCGCCACTGACAATTAAACCTTGCGTTACGGCCGCACCTTCAAACACTTGCGCCGCCTTTTCTGCTTGGCGAATCAAGTTTGCATCCGATGCGAACACGGCAGGAAGTTGCGGCACTTGCCCCCGAACATAACCAAAAGCCGTTACGTCAACATCATGATGCGCCACAGTTTCGCCAATAACCACATCGCCAACCTTCAGGCCCTTACCCAAACCGCCTGCGCTGCCGGTATTGATGACGCAATCCGGGGTAAACTGATGAATGACCCAAGACGTCGAAACCGCCGCATTGACCTTACCGATACCGCTCAAAACCAAAACCGTGCGTTTTCCGGCCAATTCGCCTTCATAAGCCGAAAATTTACCGAAGGACACATGCTTGACATTGTTCATGCTTTCACGCAAAAGCTCGATTTCCTGTTCCATTGCGCCGACCACGGCAATTGTTTGTACTGACATCTCATTACCTTTCCGTTCACTAATCGGGCAACATTATAACAGCAGAATTTAAAATCACAGGGATGCCGAAAAATCTGCTATATTCCCAGCACGACACTCAATTTAAAACAGATAGCCGCTCTAGCGGCAAAACAGCAAATAATGATTGCTTCTGTTATAATTATTTTCAATAAAATAACTTAACATTAACTATCTAAATTCTTATGTTTGACGAAAATACTCCGGGCGCAAAAGAAGAATTGTTCACTTGGCTACGCCACATGAACAAATACAAAGGCTCCGACCTTTTCATTACCACCAATTTCCCGCCGGCCATGAAAGTGGACGGCAAAATCATGCGGCTGACCGATGAGCCGTTAAGCGCTGAAAAATGTATGGAAATCGCTTTTTCGATTATGTCTTCCAAACAAATCGAAGAATTTTCCTCTACCAACGAATGCAACTTTGCCATCAGCCTGCCCGATACCAGCCGCTTCCGTGTCAATGCCATGGTTCAACGCGGCGCAACTGCTTTGGTATTCCGCTCCATTACCAGCAATATCCCTAAATTTGAAACGCTCAATCTGCCGCCGATTCTGAAAGACATCGCCCTCAGAAAACGCGGTCTGGTTATTTTTGTCGGCGGTACAGGTTCGGGCAAGTCCACTTCCCTCGCCTCCCTTATCGACTATCGAAACGAAAACAGCTTTGACCACATTATCACCATCGAAGATCCGATTGAATTTATCCACCAACATAAAAACTGCATTATCACCCAACGCGAAATCGGCGTGGATACCGAAAATTGGCCGATTGCGCTGAAAAATACCCTGCGCCAAGCACCGGATGTCATTCTGATTGGCGAAATCCGCGACCGCGAGACCATGGACTACGCCATTTCCTTCGCGGAAACCGGCCATTTGTGTATGGCGACACTGCATGCCAACAGCACCAACCAAGCGCTCGACCGCATCATCAACTTCTTCCCCGAAGAGCGCCGTAACCAATTGCTAACCGATTTATCGCTCAACCTGCAAGCCTTTATTTCACAACGCCTGATTCCCCGCGAAGGCGGACGGGGACGCGTAGCGGCTGTCGAGGTTTTGCTCAATTCGCCCATTATTGCCGACTTGATTCGAAAAGGCGAAGTCCACAACATCAAAGAAATGATGAAAAAATCAACCGGCATGGGCATGATTACTTTTGACCAGGCCTTGTATGATTTGTATGAAAACGGCGATATCAGCTATCAAGACGCTATTAAAAATGCCGACTCCGCACACGATTTGCGCCTAGACATTCAATTACGAAGTCGCCGTGCACAAAATGCCGGCCCGGATTTGGAATTGATTTAAAAGTAAAAGCTTCAAAGCATAAAAAAAGGCCGTCTGAAACCTCATTGCGGGTTTCAGACGGCCTTTATTTCATCAAATAATCAAGCCTGTTTCAGTTTTGCATCGGCATCACGCAATGCAGTACGCAAACCTTCCTCGATAACTGGATGGTAGAACGGCATATCCAACATTTGCGGAATCGTCATTTTCATTTGATGCGCCCAAGCCATCAAGTGTGCCAAATGTTCGGCAGCAGGGCCGACAACTTCCGCACCAATGAAACGGCCGGTTGCTTTTTCGGCATACAAACGCATATGGCCTTTGTTTACCAACATAACGCGACTGCGGCCTTGGTTTCGGAAGGAAACTTCGCCGATTACAAACTCGTCAGGTTGATATTTCGCCGCAACTTGCGCGTATTTCAAGCCGACAGAGGCAATTTGCGGATTGGTGAACACCACGCCGATTACACTGCGGCGTAAACCACCGCCGATATTCGGATAGCGGCCCGCATTATTGCCGGCAATTTTGCCTTGGTCGGCGGCTTCATGCAGCAGAGGCAATTGATTGGACGCATCACCTGCGATAAAAATATGCGGAATGCTGGTTTGCATGGTCAGCGGATCGGCAACAGGTACGCCGCGCGCATCTTTCTCGATAGTCAGGTTTTCCAAACCGATATTATCCACATTCGGACGACGGCCTACGGCTGCCAGCATATATTCGGCAACGAACACACCTTTTTCGCCGTCTTGTTCCCAATGAACTTCAACATTGCCTTCCGCATCCAGTTTGACTTCGGTTTTAGCGTCCAAATGCAAAGCCAACTCTTTGCCAAACACAGCTTTGGCTTCTTCAGCGACAACAGGGTCGGAAATGCCGCCGATGGCTCCGCCTACGCCGAAAATCTCAACTTTCACGCCCAAACGGTGCAAAGCCTGACCCAGCTCTAAGCCGATAACACCGGGGCCGAACACGGCCACGCTTTTAGGCAAAGTATCCCAAGAGAAAACATCATCGTTTACAACCAAGCGATCGCCCAAAGCTTCCCACTGAGGGAAAATCACAGGACGCGAACCGGTGGCAATCACAAAACTTTTTGCCGTGATTTGGGTATGGTCGTCGATTTGGACAGTATGTTCGTCAACAAATTTTGCCGTACCCATAATACGCTTATCGGCAGGCCACTCTTCTACATCGCTAACTACAAAACCGACAAAACGGTCACGTTCGGATTTGACGCGTTGCATGACTTCTTCGCCGTTGACGACGATGCTGTCTTTGTCCAAATGCACGCCAAACGGATCGGTATGCAAAGCATGATGGCGCGCTTCTGCGGCGGCAATCAAGAGTTTGGAAGGCATGCAACCGACACGCGCACAGGTCGTGCCGAACACGTTATTTTCAATCAGGTAAACATTGTCTGTATGAAGGCGAGCATTGCGAAATGCGCCCATACCGGCTGTACCGCCGCCCAGTACCACCACATCTGCTTGAATCTTTTTCATATTTTATCCTTACTGTCTATATCCAAACCGATATTACCATCAGGTTATCTGTTTTCAGACGGCAGAATTTTTATAAACTATCAAAGAATGAATATTAATAGTAAATTCTTAAATATCGATTTAAAACAATAATCTCAAATTCTACTTGCGAATATAGAGTTATTCAGAACGCCGAATTGTAAACGCCGTCTGAATAACTCTATATTTTATTTTTCAGACGGCCTATTCAAACCGTCTCAAGCATACAGGTAATTAGTTTTTAGCCAAGTAAGCTTCCAAGTCTTCGCTGCCGCCGATGTATTTGCCGCCGATGAATACTTGAGGAGCAGTCATCTTGCCGGTAATAGCGCGAACGGAAGTAACAGTTGCATCTTTGCCCAATACGATTTCTTCGTAAGACAAGCCTTTGTCTTGCAAAGCTTTTTTAGCTTTAGCACAGAATTGGCAACCAGGTTTGGTGAAGATGGCAACAGACTCTTGAGCTTTCCAGTCAGGAGCAATGTATTTCAACATAGTGTCAGCGTCAGACACTTTGAAAGGATCGCCTGGTTCTTCAGGTTCGATAAACATTTTTTCAACCACGCCGTCGTTAACCAGCATGGAGTAACGCCAAGAGCGTTTGCCGAAGCCCAAGTCTTCTTTGCCAACCAACATGCCCATGCCTTCAGTGAATTCACCGTTGCCATCAGGGATCATGTAAATGTTGTCAGCTTCTTCTTCAGCAGCCCAAGCGTTCATTACGAAAGTGTCGTTTACAGATACGCAGTAGATAGCGTCAACACCGTTTTCTTTGAACGCGCCAAACAATTCGTTGTAGCGTGGCAGGTGTGAAGAAGAACAAGTCGGAGTAAATGCGCCAGGCAGAGAGAACACGACTACTTTTTTGCCTTTGAACAAATCATCAGTAGAAACATCTTTCCAAGTGTCGCCGACACGAGTGCGGAATACTACGGAAGGTACTTTTTGACCGGTACGATCTTGCAAAGCCATTTTTAAGCTCCTTTTAAAAATTCGGGTTAGAGAAATGAATCAATGCTTGTATTGTAATGCAGGCCTATCGATTTGTATAATTTATAGTTCAAATAATATTAATTATATTAAACTATCAATTTAATCCAACCGAAAACAGCTAAATCATTAAATAAAGGCTATCTGAAAGAAAACAAGTACCTGACCGAAATTATTTTTTAGGTAAAGGTTGAACGGGGGAATCCGAAGCCACAATCTCGCCGATGGATTTTTCCGCAATATCTTTCAAAGCATAGCGGTCTTTATCCGGCATATCTGTCGGTTTGTACTGAGGCGAGAAATCCAAACGGATACGGATTTTCTTCATAGAAACAATACGCCACAAAGACTGAAACAGGTTTACCTCTGCATAAGACGGCAAGTCCGTCCGTTGTCCGTCATCATCATAATAGCGCAAAGTTACTGCCTGAATCGGCGCTTTCGCATCAATTGCCGATTGAAACAGGGCTGCTTTAAACGGCAAAATACCCAAGCCGGAAGAAGTGCGCGCCTCAGGGAAAAAGCTGACATTCTGTCCTGCTTTCAATGCCGCGCAAATCGCCTGATTAATCGGCTCAATATCTCGGCGGGAATTGCGGTTGATAAACACCGTGCCGGCATTTTTACCCATTTTTCCCAAAACCGGCCAACCGCTGATTTCCTGTTTGGCAATAAAACTGCTCGGATAAACGGCGCTCATGGCAAAAATATCCAACCAAGATACATGATTGGCCACCACCAAAGTACCGCTCACATTTCCTTGAGGCGGTACGCCGATTTCCAATTCGATATCCAAAGCATCCAATGCGCCTTTTCCCAAAACAACCACAGCGTGATTGCGTTCCTCTGCATTGTTGCCATCAATGGCACGCAAATCCCGGCCGGTTCTGAATAACCAAGCCGCCAAACGGCAAAGCCTGCCCAGTCGTTTAAAAAAAGGAGCTTTTTGTTTAGACATAAAATTTCTTCTGTATGGTATTTATTATTTTCAGACGGCCTCTAGCATTAAGGCCGTCTGAAACTATTTCTGGCAATTTGGACAATAAAATGTTCCACGCTGCCCCAAAGTTTCTTTAAAAATCAACCCGCCACATTGGACACAAGGCTCATTGTGGCGACCATAGACCGTATATTCCTGCTGGAAATAGCCGCTTTTGCCATCGCTATTGACAAAGTCCCGCAGCGTACTGCCGCCCGTTTCAATCGCCCTCAGCAGAATCGCTTTAATGGTTTCCACCAATAATGCACATTCTTTCTTGGTCAGCTTATTCGCCGGACGCAATGGCGAAATACCTGCCTTAAACAGACTTTCATTCGCATAAATATTGCCAACGCCAACCACCACCGCATTATCCATCAGCGCCAATTTGACTGCACGCTTCTGCGTTTTCAATTTCTGATACAGGTAATTTGCATCAAACGCCTCCGAGAGCGGCTCCGGCCCCAGTTTTTCCAACAGCGGATGATGTTCGGCAATACCCTCATACCACAATACCGCACCAAATTTACGCGGGTCGTGATAACGCAATACGGTACCATCATCAAATACGAAATCCAAATGATCGTGTTTATCCGGCGTAGCAATACGTTCATCATCGGCAGTAAAAATCCGCAAACTGCCGGACATGCCCAAATGAATAAGTAAAATACCCGTTTCAAAAGTAATAATCAAATACTTCGCACGCCGGTTGCATGCCAAAACTTTGCGGCCGGCCAAAATTTGCGCCAAATCTGGATGAACAGGCCATCTCAATTTAAACTGGCGGATAGTGACTTTTGCTATCTTTTTGCCATCAATATGCGGCTCTATCCCGCGTAAAGTCGTTTCCACTTCAGGTAATTCAGGCATCGTTATTCTCCAAATTCATCATTAATATACAGGCCGTCTGAAAACTATTCGGCCAAACGTGCCGTACTTAAAGCAACCGTATTGCCATCGAATGCAGGTTCCAATTCAGGCAAAGGATGGACACCAATCAAATGTTTCGTTAACACCATCCCATAAACCGCCGCACACTGCGGCCACCACCTATCTCCCGCCTTTTCCATAAACCGCCAAAACTTCAAAGCAGAAAGCGAATTCACAGCAGGCAGATAATCCATAAACTGCCCATATTCCATTTCAAAACCAACATCCGCAATTTTTCGTTTCAACTTAGCCAGAGCCAAGCAGTGAGATTTCAAAGGCAGCTTTTCCCCATCAAACCAAGAGCTCAATCCCCACAAAGATTTAGGGTTGAACCCCGTCAAAATCAACCTGCCCTCAGGTTTTAATATCCTAAATGCCTCTTGCAACACCAAATCCGCAGATGAAACTTCCAAAAGATGAGGCATCAATAACACATCCACAGAATGCGTTTCAAATGCCAACATTTCAGCATCCATCCGCACATCGCGGGGCACTACAATCATGTTTTCAGACGGCCTAGTCCATACACCGCCCAATTGAACCGCCACCTGCCTATTCAAATACTGCAAATGCCGTCTGAAAAAATCCGCCTCTTTTTGAGCAAGATATTGCCCCATTGGCGTTTGCATAAAAAAAACTTCCATTCAAGGCTCCCCTATGCATCCCGACTTGTGTGACAGAATTTTAACACCACGGCCACATCACACAAGCAAATTCCCTGCCCGACTTGACGTTTAAATGCTGAAACGATACTATCAAAAAGACGAAATTTTATTATATATTTGATAACTTTATTTACTATGGCAAAACTAAAAACCATCGCTCTGACCGTTTCAAGCCTGTCGGCGGTTTCCGCCACAGCCTACGCACAAAACGCTACACCCAACCAAGTCGGCATGGCCATGATGCGCCTCAACTCCGCCCTGCTCGACCAAGCCAAAGCACAAACCTTTGGCTCCGGCAGCTTATGGGCATCGTTGCGTAAAGACTTCCGTATCAACGAAGTCAACACAGAACTGGTTCGCCGCCATGAAAACAAATTTGCTGCAAACAGCGCATATTTCGACCGCACCATCTCCCGCAGCAAACCTTATATGTACCATATTGCCAATGAAGTTAAAAAACGCAATATGCCCGCCGAAATCGCTTTGCTGCCTTTCATTGAAAGCGCATTCGTAACCAAAGCCAAATCACACGTCGGCGCATCCGGCCTGTGGCAATTTATGCCGGCTACCGGCCGCCACTTCGGCTTGGAAAAAACACCTTTGTATGACGGCCGCCACGATATTTACGCCGCTACCGATGCCGCATTGAACTACCTGCAATACCTGCACGGTATGTTCGGTGACTGGTCTTTGGCGCTTGCCGCTTACAACTGGGGCGAAGGTAATGTCGGTCGCGCTGTCAACCGCGCCCGCGCGCAAGGTTTGGAGCCGACATACGAAAACCTGCGTATGCCGAACGAAACACGCAATTACGTTCCCAAACTTTTGGCCGTCCGCAATATCGTTGCCAATCCGCAGACCTTCGGCATGAATATCAGCGAAATCAGCAACCAGCCGTATTTCAAATCTATCAGCATCGACAAACCTATTGATAACAGCACAATCGCCCGCTTTGCAAACATCAGCGAAAGCGAATTGTTGGCACTCAACCCGGGTTTCAATGCGCCTGTATTCATCCCTAAAAACAACCGTCGTCTGTTGTTGCCGGTTGCTGCGGTTTCCACATTTGAAAAGAACTACCGCAATGCTAACCCGGATACTCTGATGTCTTGGGATATTTATACTTCTTTGGGCAACAAAAAACTGAATGCCATTGCCAACGATACCGGTATGAGCGTAGCCGAACTCAAACGCCTCAATGGCCTGAGCGGTAGCGCCGTTTCTGAAGGCCGTAGCATTTTGGTGGCTAAAAATTCAGCAAGCCAAAGCCAGGACATCATTAACTTCATCGATAAAGACAATACGCCGGATACTTACCAATCCAATATGCCGGCCATGTCTCCGATTATTGCTTCTAACGCAGTAGAACCGGTTAAAGTTGCCCAAACCAAGGTTACCGATATTGTTGCACCTGTTGTTCCACAATCCAGCAAACCGGTTGACTTTATTGCACGCAGCAAAGCTGAAAACGTTACTTCCGTAGTGGTAACAGAAACCAAAGCCCAACCTCAAGTTGCAAATGCGGAAGTGGCTGCCCCAGTTACAGCCATGACCCATGCGACTACCGAGACCGTTGCTAAAAATGTTGCAGAAGCGCCCAAATCAGCCATCCCTGCAGACTTGACCGTACCAACTGTTGCCGCAAACGATGCAGCCACTACTCCAGCAGTTGAATCTGTTGCCGCTGAGCCGGCGCAAGAAGAGCATGACGACCTGATGGCTTTGGTACAAAGCCGACCTGTAGAGGAATCTGCAGCGACTGTTGCTGAAGCGACTCCTGAAAATAAACAAGTTCAAACTGTTGTTACTGCCGAAAGCGCACGCACGGCACGCATCGCAGCCAATATGGCTAAACAACAACGCCGTATCAATGCACGTCTTGCCCGTGTAAACGGTCAACAAAACACACAAACAGCAGCACTTGCAGCGGGTACCCACCGTGTGGCAGATGGTGATACGTTGTTTAACATCTCCAAACGCTATAACCTGAGCGTAGCCGATTTGATTATTGCCAACAATATCAAAGGCAACAATATCAAAAAAGGCCAAATCCTCCGTGTTACAGCTGCTCCGGCAAAAGTCCGCAGCAACCCGGTCCAAAACGTTTCCTACACTGTACGCAAAGGCGATACCCTGAACACCATCGCCAGCCGTTTCAATGTTGATATTAACGATATCCGCCGTTGGAACCGCAATACCCGTACCGTATCTCCCGGTCAACGTTTGAAACTGATTGGTAGCTAATATTAGCTTTAAAACAAAGGCCGTCTGAAAGATTCAGACGGCCTTTTTCTTGATGATAGATAATCAAGTTAATGTTTGATGACAAACAGAATAGCCTTCTCTTTAAAATAAAAATATTTTTTGAAAATTACTGTATAAAAAAAGAGTGTTTAAAAACACGCTCTTTCTCAAACAGATTGCTGTCAGACTCTACTCTTAAATCCATATTCAAACATATGAATTCCGTAAAATATATTCCTATGCCGGTGAAAAAGCATCATAGAAAAAGGCATCTTCCGGTAAAGCACATTTTTGAGTCAGTAAACCATGTGCACTTTCGGTCATCTCTGGTGATCCGCAAGCATAAACTTCATATTGGCCCAAATCAGGATAATTTTGCGCAGCAACATCTTGCACATAGCCATTCTCCCCTTTCCACTCAGAATCAGGCTTAGAAAGAACCGGCGAAAATTTCGCATTTTTCAGACGGCCTATTAATGCTTCGACTTCTTCTAATGCGTACAGATCCGCCTGTTGACGTGCCCCCCAGTAAAAATGAACCTGACGCTCGCTATTCTGACGAATCAAATCAAGCAAAATACTGCGAATAGGGGCATAACCTGTACCCGTTGCCAACAAAATCATCGGTTTATTGCTGTCTTGTTGCAAAGTGAATGCACCCAATGGCCCTTTGACACGGACAATGCCTTTTTCTTTGATTTTAGGCTCTGCACCAAAAATCATTTCTGAGCATACGCCGTTTTCACGTTTGCGGATATGCAGTTCCAAAATGCCTTCTTGATCAGGAGAATTGGCGATTGAATAGCTGCGGCTGATATTACCGGGAAGCAGCAAATCAATATATTGCCCGGCATAAAATGCAAATGGCGGCGCTTTAGGCAAAGCCAGTTTGAGCAAAGCAACATCGTGTTTGATTTCAATGTTTTCAATACGTGCCGGCAATGTGCGTACCGGCAAAGCATTTTGATTAAAACCCGGCACATTGATTTTGAGGTCGCTCTTCGCAGTGGTACAGCACAATAACACTTTGCCCTGCGCTTTTTCTTCTTCACTGATGGCTTTATCAATATGCTTGCCCATTTCAAATTCGCCACTAATCAACTCGGCCTTACACTGCCCGCAGGCACCGCTTTTGCAAGAATGAGGCAAATTTAAATTCTGACGGGTTGCGGCAGCAAGAACAGTTTCGTCCTCATTCGCCGTAAATGTAGTTTGATCTGGTAAGGTAATGGTATGTGTCATGGTATTTAGAATAAATTTATTATCAAAAACAAAGGCCGTCTGAAAATAAAACCTGTTTTCAGACGGCCTGTCCTATCTATCAAGCCAATTTGGCTTTAATCAACTCTTGAACCTGAGCCGGATTGGCCTTGCCTTTACTTGCTTTCATCACCTGTCCGACAATCGCATTTAAGGCTTTTTCATTACCGGAACGGAATTGCTCAATGGCTTTCGCATTGTTTGCCAACACTTCATCCACCATCGCTTCAATTGCGCCAGTGTCAGTAATCTGTTGCAAACCATGTTTTTCGATGATTTCGGCAATACCTGCTTCAGGCTCAGCCCACATCGCTTCAAAAGCTTTTTTCGCCAGTTTGCTGCTCAATGTTCCATCCGCAACTTTGGCAACCAACTCGGCAAGACGTGAAGCCGTAATCGGGCTTTCAGCCAATTCCAAACCTTCTTTGTTCAAGGTGGCGGCAAGCTCGCTGTTCATCCAGTTCGCCGTTAATTTACCTTGGCCGCAGGCTTTGGCAGCTTCTTCAAAATAGGCAGCTTGAGCACGGCTCGCAGTCAACAGGCGCGCATCATAGTCGGACACGCCGTAATCGGCAACAAAACGCGCCGCCATTTCATGCGGCAACTCAGGCATTTGCTCTTTGGCCTTTTGCAATTGGCCGTCTGAAATAATGACCGGCAGCAAATCCGGATCCGGGAAATAGCGGTAATCGTGCGCATCTTCTTTCAAACGCATCACACGGGTTTCGCCTTTTTCAGGGTCAAACAGCATGGTTGCCTGCTGTACTTTACCGCCGTCTTCCAAAATTTCGATTTGTGCTTCCACTTCATAATTGATGGCTTGTTCCAAGAAGCGGAAAGAATTGAGGTTTTTGATTTCACGGCGCGTACCGAATTCGGCCTGGCCTTTTGGACGTACAGAAACGTTGGCATCGACGCGGAACGAGCCTTCCGCCATATTGCCGTCGCAAATATCCAGCCAAGTTACCAAACCGTGCAACGCTTTAGCATATGCCACGGCTTCGGCAGCAGAGCGCATTTCAGGCTCGGAGACAACTTCTAACAAAGGCGTACCGGCACGGTTCAAGTCGATACCGGTTGCACCGTTCAAACCTTCATGTACGGATTTACCCGCATCTTCTTCCATGTGCGCACGGGTAACATTGATGGTTTTAACCTCGTCGCCCACTACGATTTCCAATTTGCCATGCTCAACAATCGGCAAATCCAACTGGCTGATTTGATAGCCTTTTGGCAAATCAGGATAAAAATAGTTTTTACGGTCGAACACGTTTTTCTGATTGATTTTCGCATCCAAAGCCAAACCGAGTTTGATGGCTTTTTCGACGACTTCGCGGTTCATTACCGGCAATACGCCCGGCAACGCACACTCAACCACGCTGGCATGGGCATTAGGTTCGGCACCGAATGCAGTGGATGCGCCGCTGAAGATTTTGGATTGGGTGTTGAGTTGGACGTGGATTTCCAGTCCGATTACGGTTTCCCAAGTCATAAGGGTCTTTCTGTCGAAAAAAAGTTAATCGGTTAAATGAATGATTCGTTTTTCAGGCGGCCTGAATAAAAAACATAACAGGACGTCTGCAAGATAAGTTTATTTCCTGCGGCGTTGGAAACCGGGCAGTTGCCAATGGAAACGGTATGCAGTCAGGCGAAACAACAATCCGCCGGCAAAGAGCAGGTTTAACGTAAAAATATTAATCCAGCCCAAACGCCCGAACAGATAAATCAGCCCGCCAATCAAAATGGCCACGCTGCCGTAAAGGTCGGTACGCAAAATCATCGGCACGTCATTGACCAAAATATCGCGTGCAATACCGCCGCCAACGGCAGTCACAAAAGCCAAAGAAATAACGCCGAACAGATTAAGCTGCAAAGCCATACCGATTTGTGCGCCGGTAATACTGAACGCAGCCAGACCGACGGCATCGGCAATAATAAAGGCAGCGGCCAAGTAGGTGCTGCGATAGCGTTGCACCCTTACCAACCATGCAATGGCCAGTGTGGCAAACACAACAATCAGCGCATCGGTTTGCAAAAACACCTGCGGAATCCGGCCGACCAAGCCGTCGCGTATCATGCCGCCGCCGACAGCCGTCAGTAACGCGGTAATGACGACACCGAGTACATCCAATCGCTTGTTGTAGCCGACCAAATAGCCGGAAATAGCAAATGCGGCTGTCCCAATGATTTGGATGAAGTCGGTGGCTGTCATGTTTTTAAATATCTACAATATGCAGCACCTCAATACATTCAGGCGCTTTTATATGGTTTATTTTCAGACGGCCTTGAATCATCAAGGCCCTAAAACATTATTCCGGTGCTTTAGTATGCCAATCGCTGTTCAGTTGAACTTGATGTGCGGCGCCCAGAATTTTGGCTTCAGAGAAATAGTTACCGATAAATTGCACACCAATCGGCAGACCGTTTGCGCTGAAACCGGCAGGCAGGGTCAGCGCAGGCAAACCGGCAAGGTTCACGGCGATGGTGTAAATATCGGACAAGTACATTTGCACAGGGTCGTGGATGTCGCTGCCAAGTTTCGGCGCGGCAGTCGGTGCGGTCGGTGCCAAAATGAAATCACATTGACCAAAGGCCGTCTGAAAATCATTGGCAACCAGACGGCGCAATTTTTGCGCTTTCAGATAATAAGCATCGTAGTAACCATGGCTCAATACATAAGTACCGATCATGATACGGCGTTTGACCTCGCTGCCGAAACCTTTGGCACGGGTGTTGCTGTACATTTCTTCCAAATCGCCGAATTGTGCTGCACGATGGCCATAACGTACGCCGTCAAAACGGGACAAGTTGGTACTTGCTTCAGCGGAAGCGAGAACATAATAAGCGGGAATCGACAATGAAGTTTGCGGCAACGAAACTTCAACAGTCTCAGCGCCTTGGGCTTTAAGCAAATCAATCACGTTTTGCAAGGCCGTCTGAACATCGGCATCCGCGCCTTCGCCGAAATATTCTTTAGGCAAACCGATTTTCAACCCTTTGAGCGGCTTGTCCAAATCACGGGTGTAATCTTCTTTGTCGCGTTCCAAACTGGTGGAATCACGCTCGTCAAAGCTGGCCATGGCGTTCAACAAAATCGCACAGTCTTCGGCCGTTTGCGCCATAGGGCCGGCTTGGTCGAAGCTGGAAGCATAGGCAACCATACCGAAGCGTGAAACCGTACCGTATGTCGGCTTAATACCGGTAATACCGCAATGCGATGCAGGCTGACGGATGGAACCGCCGGTATCCGAACCCAATGCAGCCGGTGCCAAACGCGCCGCAATCACGGCAGCCGAACCGCCCGACGAACCGCCGGGAACATGTTCAAGATTCCATGGGTTTTTGGTTGCACCGTAGAACGAAGTCTCATTGGTTGAGCCCATGGCAAATTCGTCCATATTGGTACGGCCGAGAGTAACCATGCCGGCATCCAACAGGTTTTGCACCACAGTGGCAGTATAAGGAGACACAAAGTTATCCAACATTTTGGAACTGCATGCACTGCGCCAACCTGTTTGGCAGAAAATATCTTTGTAAGCAACCGGCACACCGGTCAAAGCGGTCGCATTACCGGCCGCGATACGCGCATCGGCTGCTTTGGCTTCAGCAAGGGTCTTATCTTGATCGATGGTAACGTAGCCGTTGATGGCGGGGTTTTTCGCAGCAATAGCGGCCAAATATTCGGTCGCCAATTCGACTGCGGAAATTTGTTTGGATTGCAGCAGGCTGCTGGCTTGTTTGAGCGTGTAAGCGGTCATTGTGCCGTACTTTCTATAAAACAGTTTTCGCTTTCAAAACAGATATTGAAAACATCCGTTTAAATCAATAAATCGGGCCGTCTGAACAAAGTATCCTTTCAGACGGCCTTGCAATAGGGGCTTGCCGATAAGCAAAGGCCGTCTGAAACCTTATTCTTCAATTACTTGAGGAACGATATACAGGCGGTTGCGCACTTCGGGGGCAACAGCTTGATATTCCGCAGCATGATCGGTTTCAGTTACTTTATCTTCGCGCAGGCGCAAAGCGGCTTCGTGCGGATGCGCCATGGGTTCGATGCCGTCGGTATTGACGCTTTGCATGTTTTCAACCATGGCGAAAATGTCGTTCAACTCGGCAAGCGTTTTGTTTTTTTCTTCGTCCGTTAAAGTGAGGCGCGAGAGTTTTGCGATTTTTTCCACATCATTTAAGCTTAAAGCCATAAAAAATCCTTGTCTGATAGCAATGCACCTTGGGTTGGGGTATCATTGCATTTCGTCTTCTATGAAGCGAAGAATTATAACCGAAAACCAAACAGGTTGGCATGGTGTTTTGATTCAGACGGCCTTTTCAGGGTGCATTTATCCGTCTTAAACCGTGTACCTGTTTTTCTTATTTTAAATAACGCTAAACACATCCGGGCTGGGCCGGAATTTCAGGTATCCTATGTTTCGTCTTTTATCTCGTTTCCTCTCTAATGATATTGCCATCGACTTGGGCACGGCCAACACGCTGATTTTTGTACGCGGCAAAGGGATTGTTTTGGATGAGCCGTCCATGGTTGCGATTCAATCCGGCGCAGGCAATAAAAGTAAAATCATGGCCGTGGGTACGGAAGCTAAAAAAATGCAGGGCCGTGCGCCGCGCAATATTGAAATCGTCCGTCCGATGAAAGACGGCGTGATTGCCGATTTTGTGATTACCGAGCGTATGCTGGGTATGTTGATTAAAAAAGCCACCGAAGGACGGTCTTTGGTTCCGCCCCGTGTGGTTATCTGTGTTCCGGGCGGCTCTACCCAAGTGGAACGTAAAGCGATTTTGGATTCTGCATTTGCCGCCGGCGCGGCAAGCGTGCATTTGATTGAAGAACCGATGGCCGCCGCTTTGGGCGCAGGTTTGCCGATTGAAGATGCGGCAGGTTCGATGATTGTCGATATTGGCGGCGGTACGACTGAAATCGGTATCCTTTCACTGGGCGGTATGGCCTATTCTGCTTCTGTCCGCGCAGCCGGCGACGAGTTCGACAAAAGCATCATCCATTACCTGCGCCGCCATCGCGGCGTCTTGATCGGCGAAGCGACGGCAGAGGAATTGAAGAAACAAATCGGCTCGGCCTCTGGTTTTGAAACCGAAACAGCCATGCGCATTAAAGGCCGCGACCTGGCCGAAGGTACGCCTAAATCCTTGGCGGTTACGTCGAATGAAATCCGTGAAGCATTGAGTGAAACGGTAAATCAAATCATTCGCGCCGTCCGTCTGGCTTTGGAACAAGCTCCGCCCGAACTGGCCGGCGACATCGCCGACCGCGGCATTATGCTGACCGGCGGCGGTGCGCTTCTGCACGGTATCGATACCGTCTTGGCCGATGCAACCGGCCTGCCCGTCGGCATCGCCGACCAGCCTCTGAACTGCGTCGCCTATGGTGCCGGTAAGGCTTTGGACTATATCGGCAAATGGGATACCGTGTTTACGGAAAACCCATAAGGTAGATGGCTATGGAACGCTCTTCTTTGCGCTTTGACGAGGCAAAAGGCCCTAAGCTGTTGCCTCGTTTTGTCGTTTATATCGCCCTGGCGGCCGGCCTGATGGTGGCAGATTATCGCTTTTCATTGATGCAGCCTGTGCGCGCGGCAGTAATGCCCATGCTCTATCCTGCTCAATGGCTGGCCAATCAACCTGTTCAACTTTATCAATATTTTGCCGACCTCTCCCAGTCCAAATCCGAGCTTTTGGAACAAAACCGCCAGCTTTTGGAAGAAAATGGCCGTCTGAAAATCGATTTGCAGCGGGATAAAGTCAATACCGATGAATTGCGCGAATTGAAAAAACTGTACGGTTTGCAACAAAAAGGCATCCACAATGTTATCGGCGCGGAAGTCATTTCCAATGGCAAAGATCCGCTTTCCGAAAGACTGATTATCGGCAAAGGCAGTCAAGACGGCTTGAAAGTTGGCGATGCGGTCATCGATCAAAGCGGTTTGATCGGCCTGTTGACACAAGTCCATACACAAAGCGCGGAAATTGAGCTGATCTCAAGCGGACAAAGCATTGTCCCCGTCGCCGTCAGCCGCACCGGTGAACGCAATTTGGCATACGGTAATGGCAGCAGTTTGGATTTACGCTATTTCCCAACCGGCTCAGACTTGAAACCCGGCGATGTCCTGCTGACTTCCGGTTTGGACGGTACTTATCCCGCGGGGATTCCCGTTGCAACCGTCAGCAAGGTTGTCCGCGCATCGGGAACGCCTTATTACGATACGCAACTGACGCCTTTGGCCGCTTTACGCAGCAGCCGTTTTGTCTTGGTACTTTCTTCCGCCCCTTCTTCCCCACGCTGATTTCATGAACGATTTTGACGATTCTTACCGTGCAGTACCGCTGCACATCATGGCGGCCAGTCTCATCGTGATGATGATACTGGACTTTATGCCGTTTTCCTTTGACGGATTCTTCTGGCTGCCTGAAATGACGGCACTGATGTTGCTGTATTGGACATTGCATCAACCGCAACGCGCAGGCATGGGACTAGCTTTTGCCATCGGTCTGATTGTCGATGCCGCAACCGCCGCGACTTTGGGTTTGCACGCCCTGTCTTACGTCGTGATGACTTATTTCATCTTAAACCGACGCCGCCAAATCATGCTGTACGGCCACATTATGCAATTGGCCGCTGTCTTGGCTGCGTTGTTGCTCAATCAGGCCGTTTTAACTGCTGCCCGTCTGTTCCTCAATCATCAGGTCATCACTTTGCAAGGCTTTGTTGCCCCATTTGTCGGCGCATTGCTTTGGCCGATACTCAGCCAGCTGATGCTGATTGTGACCCGTATTTACCGCGCGCACTGAAAAGATGAAACCGATTCTTCCACGCCGTCTTTCCGGTGGTCAACATACCAAAAAACCTTCCGCTCAGGCAGCACAAGCCGACGCCCTATTGCGCCTGCTCGTTGCTTTTATCCTGATTGTCATCTTCTTTTCCATCTTGCTGACGCGGTTCTTTTACTTACAAGTAACCCAACACAATGAGTTTTCCGGTCAGGCATCGAGCAACCGCATCACCCTGATTCCAACGCCGCCCGTACGCGGCGAAATCGTCGATATCAACGGCGTTCCTTTGGCCAAAAACTATCCTGTCTTTTCGCTTGAAGTTATTCCCAGCCGCATCGAAGGCAAGATGGAAGATGTCATTGAAGCATTGAGAAAATACGTCGATATTACGCCGACAGATTTAAAACGCTTCAAAAAATACCGCGAAAGCTATAGAAAATTTGAAAATATCCCACTCAAACTCAGACTGACCGATGAAGAGGCTGCGCGTTTGTCCGTGCATCTGCGCGAATTCAAAGGCGTAGAGGTCAACTCACGCACATTCCGCGAATATCCTTACGGTAAGCTGACCTCCCATTTCTTAGGCTATATCGGCCGTATAAGCGATAAAGACAAAGAAATGCTGGAAGAAGAAGGCCTGACCGCCCTCTATCGCGGCAGTACGCATATCGGCAAATCCGGCTTGGAAAAATATTACGAACACCAGCTTCATGGCATTCCAGGCTATCAAGAAGTCGAAAAAGACGCTTATGGCAACATCGTCCGTGTATTGAAAAATGTCCCGTCCAAAATGGGGCAAACCTTACGCCTAGGGATGGATATCCGTATGCAGCAGGAAGCCGACCGAATCTTGGGCGACCGCCGTGGCGCATTGGTGGCTATCAATCCGCAAGACGGTACTGTTTTGGCATTTGTTTCCAAACCTTCCTTCGATCCCAACCTCTTTATTGATGGCATCGACAGCGACACTTGGAAAATGCTGAATGACGATTGGAAAAAGCCTTTGATCAACCGCGTTACCCAAGGCCTTTATCCTCCAGGTTCTACATTCAAACCCTTTATGGGCATGGCCTTGTTGGAAAGCGGCAAAATCACTCAAAACACCATCGTCCCCGCTCCCGGCGCATGGAGCATACCCGGCAGCCGCCATATCTTCCGCGACTCCGTCCGCAGCGGTCACGGCTCGGCCAACTTGAGCAAAGCCATTCAAGTATCCTCAGATACCTTCTTCTACCGTTTGGGTTACGAAATGGGTATCGATAAAGCCTCTCCGTATCTGGCGCAATTCGGTTTCGGCCAAAAAACCGGTATTGACCTGCCTAGCGAATACACAGGCGTTTTGCCCAGCCGCGAATGGAAAGCCAAACGCTTTGCCAAATCTTCCGACCCGACTGCCAAAGAATGGCGCGCCGGCGAGATGGTTTCCGTCAGTATCGGCCAAGGCTACAATGCCTACACGCCTTTGCAAATGGCACATGCGACAGCATCTCTGGCCAACAACGGTGTTGTCCATCAGCCGCATTTGGTCAAAGAAATATTGGATTTCGGTGCGCGTAAAATTACCCGCATCAATCCTAATCCCGAACGTCAAATTCCGTTTAAAGCCGACAACTTCGAATACGTCAAACGCGCCATGGAGAAGGTATTAAAACCGGGCGGTACGGCACACCGTATCGGCGGCGGACTTGCTTACACAATGGGCGGAAAAACCGGTACGGCCCAGGTCGTACAAATCAAACAGGGTGGCCGCTACAATGCCGCAGCCCTACGCGAACAACACCGCGACCACGCATGGTTTATCTCGTTTGCGCCATTGGAAAAACCTGAAATCGCCATTGCCGTTATTTTGGAAAACGGCGGCTGGGGTGCGTATGCCGCGCCATTGGCCCGTGAAATGACTGATTTTTATATGCTTCACGTCAAGCCGCAACAGTTTTCAGACGGCCTCGAAACAGATTCGGCCAAAACTGAAAAAACTGATAAACATCAGCCTATCACCAGCATTTTCCAATCCGCCTACGGACTGACCCCGACAAGCCCTGCCCCACAGCCGGAGGTTCATCATGAATAACACATCAGCGTGGAAAACGTTCAAATCCACCATCGCAGCCCCGATTGACCCGTGGCTGTTTTTTGCCATGCTCGCCATCTACATCATGAGCCTGTTTTTGCTCTATTCTGCAGACGGGCAAGAGTTCGGCCAATTGGAAAACAAAACCATCCATACCGTTTTGGGCTTTGCCCTGTTATGGATTATCGCCGTATTCAAGCCGCAAACGGCCGCCAAAGTTGCCCTGCCTGTTTATATCGTCGGCGTATTACTGCTGATTGGCGTCGAAGTTGCCGGCGTTACCGTCAACGGTTCGACCCGTTGGCTGAGCCTAGGTTTTACCCGTATCCAACCTTCCGAAATCATGAAAATCGGTATTCCCATGACTGTCGCGTGGTATTTCCAACGCTATGAAGGCCGTCTGAAATGGATACATTATATTGTCGCCCTCGTGCTGATTCTTGTTCCTGTTGCCCTGATTTTGAAACAGCCCGACCTCGGTACAGCCGCGCTGATTATGGCTTCGGGCATTTTTGTCATCTTTTTTGCCGGATTGCCCTGGAAAGCCATTTTTGCCGCTATTATTGCCTTTGTGGCCGCCCTGCCGCTCTTGTGGAACTACGGCATGCATGACTACCAGAAAACCCGCGTCCTTACCTTGCTCAACCCAACCAAAGACCCGTTAGGCGCGGGCTACCACATCATCCAATCCATGATTGCCATTGGCTCGGGCGGCGTATGGGGTAAGGGCTGGCTCAACGGCACGCAAACCCATTTGGACTATATTCCCGAATCAACGACTGACTTTATTTTCGCAGTATTCGGCGAAGAGTTCGGCCTGATCGGCAATATCCTTTTGCTGCTGGTTTACCTTATCATTTTGGCACGCGGATTGTGGATTGCCGCACAAGCGCAATCCCTTTACAGCCGTACTTTGGCAGGCGCATTGACCATGACCTTCTTCTGCTACGCCTTTGTAAACATGGGCATGGTCAGCGGTATTTTGCCCGTTGTCGGCGTCCCCCTTCCCCTGGTCAGCTACGGCGGTACGGCTACGCTTTCCATCATGGTGGTGCTGGCCCTGTTGATGGGTATCGCCAACGAACATAAAAACCTCCGCCGTCGCAATATGGACAACGACGATCTGACTGAAAGCAAGGAATAATATGGAATTAGGTGTAGAAATCGGCAAACTTCTCGTTGCACTTCTTGTACTGATCAACCCCTTCAGCGCACTCTCGATTTATCTTGACCTGACGCAAGACCACAGCACCAAAGAAAAACGCAGAATTGCGCGTACTGCCGCACTGGCCGTTTTCATCGTGATTGTCGTCTTTGCACTGAGCGGCGGTATCTTATTGAAAGTACTCGGCATCAGCGTGGGCTCTTTCCAAGTCGGCGGCGGCATTTTGGTTTTACTGATTGCCATCTCCTTAATGAACGGCAACGATAATCCTGCCAAACCAAAAATTGATCCCCATTCAGAAGAACATCAAAGTGTGCAACAAGTCCGCCGCAATGAAAAAGCCATTGCCGTCGTCCCCATTGCCATTCCGATTACCATCGGCCCCGGCGGTATTTCTACCGTCATCATTTACTCCTCTGCCGCCAAAAATTACAGCGATATTGCCCTGATTATCATCTCCGGCTTTCTGGTCAGCCTGATTTGCTATCTCATCCTGATCGTTGCCGGACGCATCAGCAAACGCTTGGGCACGACCGGCCTGACCATCCTCAACCGCATTATGGGCATGATGCTTGCCGCCATTTCCGTAGAGATTATTGTTGCCGGATTAAAATCTATTTTTCCCCAACTGGTCGCTTGAAGTACAATTATCACAATAAAAGGCCGTCTGAAACATTTTCAGACGGCCTCATAAAAACATAAAAACAAAGGAGCCCAACCATGTTTCACAGCACCCATGTCTTTACCGGAGAAACTATTTACCGACGACCGGCACAAAGCTACACCGAATTTACCGACGAATTAAACCGCCTCCAAACCCTTCAGCAAACCTTCGCACAATCAAGCATTATCGAGCGCACCGCCCTCTTACAGCAATTTGCCGACAGCCTCACCCAAAACCAAGAACGCCTCGCCGAAATGGTTTGCGAAGAAGTTGGCCGCTGCCTGCATGAATGCCGCGCCGAAATCAGCAAATCCATCGAGCTTATCCGCTACTACGTCCGCCTCGCGCCCGAACTGCTCTCCCATAAAACCATCGCCACCCAAGCCAGCCTCAGCCAAGTCCGCTTCGAGCCTTTGGGCGTTGTTTTGGCAGTCATGCCGTGGAACTATCCTGTTTGGCAGATTTTACGATTTGCCATCCCTGCCCTGTGCGCCGGCAATGCCTGCGCGGTCAAACCTGCGCCCAGTGTTGCCCGCGTCAGCGAAACCCTCTTCAGCCTCGTCCCCAAAGGTTTGCCGCTTATCGGCGCATGGTTAAGTCATGAAGACACGCTTAAAGCCATCGAAGATACCGATGCCATGGCATTCACCGGTTCGACCCATACCGGCCGCCTGCTGGCCGCACATGCAGGCAAACATCTGAAAAAAACCGTCCTTGAACTGGGCGGCAGCAATCCGTTTATCATCCTGCCCGATGCCGATCTCCAACGCGCAGCCATCGACGCCTGCTATTCACGCTTCCGCGATGCCGGACAATCCTGCAACGCCGCCAAACGCATCATTGTTACCCAAAATATTGCCGAACAATTTATCCCGCTCTTCCTTGCCGAGTGCGCCAAACTGCAAACCGGCAATCCTAAAGACCCAAACACCACCCTTGCCCCGCTTCACCGCCAAGACCTGCGCCAAAACGTGCACGAACAGGTTCAAGATGCGGTTGCACACGGCGCGCAATGCTTGAGCGGCGGCTATATTCCTGATGGAAAAAGCTGGTTTTACCCGGCTACCGTCTTGGATCAAGTCAATCCAAACTGCCGCGTTTGGCATGAAGAAGTCTTCGGCCCGGTTGCCATGATCTTACGCGCCGACAATCCGGAGCACGCCGTCGCGCTTGCCAATGACACACCTTTCGGCCTCGGCGCCTGTATCTACACAGCCGACACGGCAAATGCATGGAAATACGCCGAAAAAATCCAAGCAGGCTCTGTCTTTATCAACCGCCACACCAGCAGCGACTTGCGCCTCCCCTTTGGCGGCGTCAAAGCTTCAGGCTACGGACGGGAGCTATCCGAATTCGGACTGTACGAATTCGTCAACGTCAAAACCTATTGGCAAAAATAAACTGTTTCATTCACTCAGGCCGTATGAAAACCCAATTTCAGACGGCCTGATGTTTTTTTAAAGACTGGCAAAAATGTTGTATTTAAAACCCATACCAATTCTGCAAAATCAAAGCAGCTCAAAAATAAGCAACCTATCTTAGAAAGCAATTCATATTTCCATGCCCATTTTGAATCGGCAGCTTACCATGTTCATCATTCCAACCGTTTCATTAAGCTCTTTATAAAATACCCAATAAACAAAAATGCCGTCTGAAATACAACTTTCAGACGGCATTTTCAATCAAATACTACTTATCGGATTACAATTTCAAACCGGCCAGTTTAGCAGCATACGCATCCAAATCGGCGATTGGACGGGTAGCCACGCCGCTTTCCATCGCTGCTTTAGCAGTAGCCGTAGCAACGCGAGGCAACAGGCGGGAATCGAATGGGGTAGGAATCAGGTATTCCGCACCGAATTCAAATTTCTTACCGTAAGCGGCAACCACTTCTTCAGTTACCTCTTCCATCGCCAAATCAGCCAAAGCATACACGCAGGCGCGTTTCATTTCTTCGTTGATGGTGGTCGCGCCGACATCCAATGCGCCACGGAAGATGAATGGGAAGCACAATACGTTGTTCACTTGGTTCGGGAAGTCTGAACGGCCGGTACCGATGACCACATCCGGACGGGTTTCTTTTGCCAATGGAGGCAGGATTTCCGGATTCGGGTTTGCCATGGCGAACACGATTGGTTTTTCATTCATGGTGTTCAGCATTTCAGGCGTCAGCAGGTTTGCGCCGGACAGACCCAAGAAGATGTCTTTACCTTTAACGGCATCGGCCAATACGCGTTGGCCGTTGTCTTCAATGGCGTAGAACTGTTTGGACTCGTCCATACGGTCTTTGTCTTCGCGGGTTTTGTAAATCACGCCTTTGGAGTCGCAAACGGTCACGTTTTCGCGTTTCAAACCCAAATCCAGCAATTGGTTCAAGCAGGCAATCGCGGCCGCACCTGCGCCGGAACACACCAAAGTCGCTTCTTCGATTTTACGGCCGGTATAACGCAAAGCGTTCAACACAGCGGCGGCGGTGATGATGGCGGTACCGTGTTGGTCGTCGTGGAATACGGGGATTTTGCAGCGTTTGCGCAATTCGCGTTCGATGTAGAAGCACTCGGGCGCTTTAATGTCTTCAAGGTTGATACCGCCGAAAGTCGGTTCCAAAGAAGCGATGATGTCCACCAGTTTTTGCGGGTCTTTTTCATCGATTTCGATGTCAAACACGTCAACGCCGGCGAATTTTTTGAACAATACGCCTTTGCCTTCCATAACAGGTTTGCCGGCCAATGCACCGATGTTGCCCAAACCCAACACTGCGGTACCGTTGGAAATCACGGCAACCAAATTGCCTTTGGCGGTGTATTTGTAGGCATTTTGCGGATCGGCATGGATTTCCATACAAGGAGCGGCTACGCCCGGAGAGTACGCCAACGCCAAGTCTTTAGAAGTAGCCAGAGATTTGGTTGGGGTAACGGAGATTTTGCCCGGCACGGGGAATTCGTGGAACTGCAGGGCGGCTTCTTTTAATGAATTTTCCATTTGTCGATCCTGTTTGCGAGAGAGAGATTTTACAGCGAACAAGTCTGAAACGGGCTGCTCCAGACATTTAAACTTCTAAAGTCGGTTTGTTAACAGTCCGGCTTTGTAAGAGGCCGTAATTTTATCATGTTCTTTTGGTGGCGCATACCGATATTTATTACATTTGTTTTGATGTTTCATTTTATTTGGTTTTATGTCTGAAAACTTCTGTAATAATATTTCTTCGATACATCAGTCTTCTTTCAGACGGCATTTTATTTAAACTTAAACATTCAATCCGAAATGGCTGTCCAGTGCGGTTTCAATCTGGGTTTTGACTGCGTCCAAACTTTGGCCGCTGTCGATGACGGCGTATCGTTCCGGCTGTTTGGCAGCACGTTGCAAATACACTTCCCGCACCCGATTAAAAAACTCGGCTGCCTCTTGCTCGAAGCGGTCTTTCTCGCGCGTTTGGTTGATGCGCGCCATCGATACTTCCAAAGGCACATCCAACAGCAAGGTCAAATCGGGACGGAAATCACCCTGCACCCAATGCTCGAGCGTGGCAATATCCTGCAAGGGAACGCCGCGCCCGCCGCCTTGATAGGCAAACGTTGCATCGGTAAAGCGGTCGGAAACGACATGCGTGCCGTTTTTCAGGGCAGGCAGAATGACGGTTTCCAAGTGTTGCTGTCTGGCGGCAAACATCAACAGGGTTTCGGTGCGCAGGCTGACTTGGGTGGCAGGGTTGAGCAGGATTTCGCGCAATGCTTCTCCGGCAGGCGTGCCTCCCGGTTCGCGCGTAAACAATACGGGCAGTTTGTGTTTCTCAAACCATGCTTTCATTACGGCGAGGTTGGTGGATTTGCCTGCGCCGTCTATGCCGTCAAGGGTAATAAATCTGGGTTTCATATGGATATCGTTAATCTAAAGGCCGTCTGAAACTGGGATTATAAATGTTTCAGACGGCCTATTCGGTTTATTTCTTCAAAATATATTTGCGTACGGCGGCGTTGTGTTCAGAAAGATTGTGGCTGAACTCGCTCAGGCCCGTACCATCCATTTTTGAGACGAAATACAGATATTTTTCATTAGACGGATGACCCGCCGCCTCAAGCGCGGCCTTGCCGGGAAGCGCAATCGGCGTCGGCGTCAAACCGCTGCGCGTATAAGTATTGTAAGGCGTATCGCGTTGCAGGTCGGCTTTGCGGATTCTGCCTTTATACGCATCGCCCATGCCATAGATGACAGTCGGGTCGGTTTGCAGGCGCATGCCGATATTCAGGCGGTTGACGAATACGGCGGCCACATGGGCGCGGTCGTCTTCGTGCGCGGTTTCTTTTTCAATCAGACTCGCCATAATCAGCATTTCGTACGGATTTTTATAAGGCAGGCCGCTTTGACGGTCGTCCCATGCTTCTTGCAGGTTTTCCCGCATTTTGCGGTAGGCGATTTTATAAATTTGAAGATCGCTGCCGCCGGCATCAATTTCGTAACTATCCGGGAAAAACTGTCCTTCGGGATTGCTGCTCAAGGCGTCGGGTGCCACTTCGGCCATCAGTTTTTCATCGCTCCAGCCGCGCGTATCGTGGGCAATGTCGGCAGTATTGTCGATAATACGGCGCATCTGGGCAAAACGCGCGCCTTCCAAAATTTGCACGCTGACCGAATCAGGGCGGCCTTTTTTAATGCGTTTTAAAATGTCCCAAGCCGATACTTTGGCAGACAGGCGGTAAGAGCCGGCATTGAGTTGGTTGTGCACACCCATCACATATGCGGCGGCTACCAGCACATAACGGTTATAAACGATGCCGTCTTGAGCCAGCTTGCGACTGACGGAAGAGATACCTTGATTCTTAGCAACGGTAATACGGTATGGTTTGCCGTTGTTTTTCGGAACAAACAACAATGCGGCAACCACGGCGGCAAATGCCGTCAAAAATACGGCCAGCCATTTCAACAATTTTTTCAACATGGTAGGATTCTTGGTTTGTGAACGTGTCGGGCGACAGTATAACCGAAAACAAGCATATTAAGCCTGCCGCATTCCCCAACGTAAGTTTTCCTATCCCGAAAGGCCGTCTGAAACCATGAATTCTCCTTCAAAAAACACTTGGCAAAACGGCCGTTGGCTGAATGCACGCCAAACTCATTCGCCCAATTTCAGCCCGCGCGAACCGGATAAAGACGTCTCTTTGGTTGTCCTCCACAATATTTCCCTCCCTCCTTTTGAGTACAACACAGGGGCAGTGGAAAAATTGTTTACCAACCAAATCAACCCTGACGAGCATCCTTTTTTCAGCATCATCCACACCTTGCGCGTCTCCAGCCATTTTTTCATCAGCCGTAAAGGCGAAACCGTCCAATTCGTTTCCTGCGACGACATGGCCTATCATGCCGGCGTATCGTCTTTTCAAGGCAGAGAAAAATGCAATGCCTTTTCCATCGGTATCGAATTGGAAGGCTGCGATTTCGAGCCTTTTACCGAAGCACAATACACCAGCCTGCAAGCCTTGTTGACCGCTATTTCCGAACATTACCCGATTCAGGCCGTTACCGGTCATCAGGACATCGCTCCGGACAGGAAAACCGATCCCGGACATTTCTTCGATTGGCATCGCTTTCAAAAAGCAGGTTTTCCCGTCCGGCGCGGATAACTTTCAGACGGCCTGAACACTGATTGGCAGACATAATGCTGTCACAACCGTTTATTTTCGTTATAATTCAGCTATTCATTCGGACGCATAAAGTCCGGCTCCAACGAACTGCCCGCGCAGCAAGATTCCGCACCCTGAAAAAGACGGAATGCTGCCTTTTTAAAAAGTGATTACTCCATGATTTTCATCGTCTTAGCCCTCGCCGCCCTTTTGGCGGTCATCGGTTACAACATGTACCAGGAAAACCAATACCGCAAACAAGTGCGCGAACAATTCGGCCATTCCGATAAGGATGCACTTTTGACCAGCAAAACCAAACACGTCCGCGACAGCAAAGAAACCGGCGGCCAAGGTTTGTTTATCAAGAAAAACAAAAAAAACGAAGAGGCATTGCGCAACCTGCAGGAACAAGATGAAATCTACGCGGCCAAAGCCAAACTGGCCCACCCTGCCCAACTGAAAACCGATGTCGAGCTGACTGTGGAAGACGACTTCTCCGCAGAAGAAAAAGTCCAACACACCGTTATCGGTTTGAACAACGAAATTACCATAAATCCTGCCGAAGCCGCTTCCACTCCGGTAGAAACCACAGCCGAGCCTGTGGCACAAGTACCATTGATCAGCCTGGACGAATTGTCTCAAGTCGAGCTGCCTTGGTTTGACCCGCGCTTCGACTACATGGCCTACATCTCCCTGAAGCAAGCCCAAGAATTGCATGCCCTGCCGCGCCTTTCCGCTACCCACCGCTTCCAAATCATCGGTTGCACCATGGACGACCATTTCCGCGTTGCCGAGCCGATTCCGGGCGTTTACTACCAAGGCTTCGTCATGGGCCTGCAAGCTGTCAGCCGCAACGGTTTGGCCGCGCGTGAAGAGCTGCAACACTTCGACCAACAGGTTGATGCTTTTGCCCAACTGATGGACGGCAAAGTTTTGCATACCGACTTGGACGCGTTCACCGAAGTCGCACAAGCCCTCGACCAATTCTGTGCGCGTGTTGACCAAACCATCGCCATTCACTTGGTTTCCCATTCCAACATCAGCGGCGTAGAATTGCGTGCCGCCGTGGAAGAAACCGGTTTCAAATTGGGTGAAGACGGCGCGTTCCACTTCGGCGACAACAACAATCCTCAATTGTTCTCCATCCATACTTTGGACAACAAACCGTTTACCAATCCTTTGCTGGACAACCAAGCCTACCGTGGCTTCAGCATGTTGCTGGATATTCCGCACGTTCCGGCCGGCGAAAAAACTTTCGACAAATTCATGGACTTGGCAGTCAAACTTTCCGGCCAACTCAGCTTGGATTTGGTTAACGACCAAATGGAAGAAGTTTCCACCCAATGGCTCAAAGACGTACGCAACTACGTTTTGGCCCGTCAGGAAGAAATGCTTAAAGTCGGCCTCAAACCCGGCAGCAAACAAGCCCTGCGCCTGTTCTCCTAAATTTCCCCAATCAAAAAGCGGATATGCAATGACGGCATATCCGCTTTTTTCAGGTAAAATCACTTCATCTTCAATATTCATCGATTTTCAGACGGCCTCTCTATCATCAGGCCGTCTGAAAACTCTATTCCGATTACACAATGAATCTGACCGCACAACGTATCAAATACCTGACCGACCTCCTCAACCGCTACGCCTATGAATACTACACCCTAGACGCGCCCAGCGTACCCGATGCCGAATACGACAAATTGTTCCGCGAGCTTGAAGCATTGGAGCGAAACCATCCCGAGCTCAAACTGCCCGACAGCCCGACCCAACGTGTCGGTGGCGAGCCTTTGTCAGGCTTTGCCGAAGTACGCCACGAAGTACCGATGCTGTCGCTGACCAACGCCTTCTCGCCACAAGATGAAAACGGCGTGTTCGACCATGCCGAAATGTATGCTTTCGATGAGCGCGTTCGTGGCGGATTAAACGGAGAAAAACCGGAATACGTTATCGAACCTAAATTTGACGGTCTGGCCATCAGCCTGCTGTACCGCGACGGCGTATTGACTCAAGCGGCAACCCGTGGCGACGGCACCACAGGCGAAGACGTTACCCAAAACGTCAAAACCGTATCCAACATCCCCCTGCGTCTGCATGGAGAAAATATTCCCGAGCTTATCGAAATTCGCGGCGAAGTTCTGATGCTCAAAGCCGATTTTGCCGCCTTAAACGCACGACAGGCTGAAAACGGACAAAAACCTTTCGCCAATCCGCGCAATGCCGCCGCCGGCAGTCTGCGCCAACTCGATTCGCGCATTACGGCACAGCGCAAACTGCATTTCTTTCCCTATTCCATCGCCCGACAACAAGGCGGTTTTATCGCAGAAGAACACCTGCAAGAGCTGAGCTACTGTAAAGAACTCGGCTTCAGCCTGCCTGACGGTAATTTCGGCTGTTTCCCCAATATCGACAAAGTATTGGCGTTTTACGAGCAAATGCAGCAAAAACGCCCTACATTGCCCTACGAAATCGACGGCATGGTGATCAAGGTCAACAGCTTGACGCAACAGCGCGAACTCGGCTTCATCTCCCGTGCGCCGCGCTGGGCCATTGCCCACAAATTCCCTGCCGAAGAAGCATTGACCATTGTCGAAGCCATTGATGTACAAATTGGGCGCACCGGCGCAGTAACCCCCGTCGCCCGCCTGCAACCTGTATTCGTCGGCGGCGTTACCGTTACCAATGCTACGCTGCACAATCAAGATGAAGTGTCTCGAAAAGACGTACGCGTTGGCGATACCGTCGTCGTGCGCCGCGCCGGAGACGTGATTCCCGAGGTGGTGCGCGTGATTTTCGAACGCCGCCCAATGCAAGAGGCTAACGTTACCGTTTCAGACGGCCTGCAAGACGATTTGTTTGCCAAAACACCTTCTGAAACCCAAGCCAAACCGCTGCACAAACCCTACCGCCTGCCCACCCATTGCCCTATCTGCCGCAGCGAAATCGAACGTGAAGAAGGCGAAGCGGTTGCCCGATGCAGCGGCGGTATGCTTTGCCAAGCACAACGCGCGCAAGGTTTAATCCACTTCGCCTCACGCAAAGCCATGGACATCGACGGACTCGGTCAAAAACAAATCGAGCAGCTTGTCGCCCAAGACCTCGTCCGCCATTTCGCCGACCTCTACCGCCTCGATATTCCGACCCTGCAAAAAATGAAGGAAATGGCGGACAAAGCATCGGCTAATGAGGAAGAACCATCAAACAGTGAAATTGGAGACTTTGAAGGCGAGACCGGCAATACTATGCTTGCCAAAAACAATAAAAAACAGCCGACCAAATGGGCAGAAAACATCCTTGCAGGCATAGAAGCCAGCAAAACGCCCGAACTTGCGCGCTTCCTCTTTGCCCTCGGCATCCGTCACGTCGGCGAACGTACCGCCAAAACGCTGGCGCAGGCATTCGGTACGCTCGAGCACGTCCGCCATGCACCCGAACCTATCCTCGCCTGCCTGCCCGATATCGGCACGGTGGTTGCCCACTCCATCGCCCACTTTTTTGCCCAAGAAGCGCAGCAGGCGATGATAGACGAGCTGCTGGCTGTAGGTGTTGTCCCGCAAAGCCAGGCTGTTACCATCCCGCCGCTGCGCCATGCCGAGCCGCAACGCTGGATTGCCCGCCTACCCGATTTTAAAATCAGCGAAACCAAAGCACTGGCCTTGTGGGAACTCGCCGGACAAAGTATAGAAGGTCTGCAAACCGACAAAGCATTACCTGCCGATTGGCAAGCCTGGCGAAGCAAACCGCAAAACGCAGCCCTGCTTGAAAATATGAAAACTTTCTTTGCACAAACACTGTCTAATCTTCAAGATGAAACTATTTCAGACGGCATTAATGAGGCCGTAGCAGGTAAAACCTTTGTATTGACAGGGACTTTACCCACGCTCAAACGCGACCAGGCCCAAGCTATGATCGAAGCCGCAGGCGGTAAAGTTTCCGGCAGCGTATCCAAAAAAACCGACTACGTTGTCGCCGGAGAAGCAGCTGGCAGTAAATTGGAAAAAGCCCAAACGCTGGGCATAGCCGTATTGAGCGAAGAAGAATTGCTGTCGTTGCTGGGATAAGACAGTATCCATGATCAATCCACCTTTTAAAACCGACTGATACTTTATCATGTGGTATCATCACTACATACGACTACACCTTTACACTTTTGGGGTATAACCCTTAATCAAATAGGATAATAATATGAAACCCATTAAAAAATGCGTCTTCCCTGTTGCCGGTATGGGTACCCGTTTCCTGCCTGCAACCAAAGCCAGCCCCAAAGAAATGCTGCCTATTGTGGATAAGCCTCTGATTCAATATGCAGTCGAAGAAGCGGTTGAAGCCGGCTGTACCGAAATGGTATTCATCACCGGCCGTAACAAACGCAGCATCGAAGACCACTTCGACAAAGCATACGAGTTGGAAACCGAATTGGAATTGCGTCAAAAAGACAAACTACTGGCGCACGTTCGCGATATTCTGCCTCCCAACATTACCTGCATGTATATCCGTCAAACCGAAGCATTGGGTTTAGGTCATGCCGTATTGTGCGCGCAGGCAGCCGTTGGTAACGAGCCTTTTGCCGTTATTTTGGCAGACGATTTGATTGATACGCCTAAAGGTGCGCTAAAACAAATGGTTGACGTGTACAACCAAAGCGGCAACAGCGTTTTAGGCGTTGAAACCATCGATCCTTCCCAAACCGGTTCTTACGGTATTGTCGAAGTCGAGCAGCTGAAAAACTATCAACGTATTATCAACATCGTTGAAAAACCCAAACCGGAAGAAGCACCTTCCAACCTCGCCGTTGTCGGCCGCTACATCCTGACCCCGCGTATTTTTGACTTGTTGACCAACCTGCCGCGCGGTGCCGGCGGTGAAATCCAACTGACCGACGGTATCGCCCGCCTGCTTGATCATGAATTTGTCTTGGCTCACGCATTTGAAGGCAAGCGCTATGACTGCGGCAGCAAATTGGGTTACCTTGAAGCGACTGTGGCTTACGGTCTGAAACACCCTGAAACCGGTGAACAATTTAAAGAATTGCTCAAGCAATACGCTTAAATTCAGCTATTTATAAAAAGGCCGTCTGAAATTTCAGACGGCCTTTTACTACACTTATTTCTTCCAATATGCCGGAGTAAACAAAATTAAAACAGTAAAAATTTCCAAACGTCCCAACAGCATCACTGCCGCACACAACCATTTCTGCACATCGCTCAGCGCAGCATAATTATGCGACGGACCGACTGCACCCAAGCCCGGGCCGGCATTGGTAATACAGGCAATGACTGCCGTGAAGGCGGATAAAAAGTCCAAGCCTGCGGCCATCAGTAAAAAGCTGAATACGATGACCGTCATAAAGTAAATAAAAATGAACGACATAACGGTCAGCGCCATACGATCCGGAATGGAGTTGTTGTTGACCTTTACCGTACGAACCGCACGCGGGTGCAGCAAAATTAACATCTCGCGCAAGCTGAATTTGAACAACACCAAAGCGCGCACATTTTTAATACCGCCGCCCATAGAGCCTGAGCTTGCCAAGACGTTCGACAGGAAAAACATCCACAACGACACAATCAGCGGCCATTGTGCAAAATCGGCATTGGAGAAACCGCTGGCCAATCCGATGGACACAAAGTTGAAGCTGACAAAACGCAAAGCTTCGCCAAGGCTTTGGTACACGTCCTGCTGCCACAGATACAATGCCGAAATCAAAATACTGCCCGACAAAACCAGCAGCATGGTGCGGCATTCTTCATCCTTCCAATACACCCGCCAAGAGCGGTTGCCCAGCGCAGTAAAATGGCTGGCAAAATTGATACCGCCCCAGACAGTAAAAAACATCAACGTCCATTCGACTGCCAAGGAATCAAAAAAAGCAACGTTGTCATCATGCGTTGAAAAACCGCCTAAAGCCACAGCCGACATCGCATGGCATAAGGCGTCAAACCAGCCCATGCCGGCAATATGCAAGGACACAAAGGCAGCGGCGGTTGTCAGCGCATAAGCAAACCATAGCCGTTTGGCCACTTGCGAAATACGGGGAGCCATCTTGCTTTCTTTATCCATACCCGGAATTTCGGCTTTGAAAAGCTGCGTGCCCCCCACGCCCAACATCGGCAAAATCGCCACAGCCAGCACGATAATACCCATGCCGCCGAGCCAGTTGAGCATGTGCCGCCAAAAGTTTACAGACGGCGCCAGCGTATCCAAGCCGGAAATCACTGTCGCACCCGTCGTCGTCAGCCCTGACATCGCTTCAAAAAATGCATCGGTAAAACTCATGGACGGCATATAGAAATAAATCGGCATCGCCGCCACGACAGCAAAAGCCAGCCACAGCATCAGTACCAGGGTAAATCCGTCGCGCGGCCGCAATTCACGGTTGAAACGCAGCGTCAGTACCCAAGTTACGCACGACACCAGCAATACGGTCAACGCCGTATAGGCAAATACGAAAAATGCGCTGTCGTGATAAAAATACGACATCAGTGTCGGCACGGCCAACAGCAATGAAAACAACAGCCCCAGCTTGGACAATACATGGACAATCGGCATCACCTTACTTACCGCACCGCCCAATCTGAAACCCTTATGCAGATACATCATATTCCTATCATCAGAAAACAAAATGTTTCAGACGGCCTCATAAAAAAGGCCGTCTGAAACCGCATATTTTATCAAAATGCCGCAATCCCGTGATAAAGAAAAACAAAAAACACTTGCCTGCTCTTTTTCTAGGAGTATAATGTTATACCATAACATTTACTGGAGAAAGAAATGAAACCCGATATCCACCCGGACAACTATCGTACCGTCCTGTTTTACGACAGTGGCGCAGACCAAGGATGGCTCATCCGTTCATGTGCCAATACCCACGGCAAAACCATGGTTTGGAAAGATGGCATAGAATATCCCCTCTTTTCGCTTGATACTTCTTCCGCGTCCCACCCCGTGTACACAGGCAAACAACGCAATGTCAATATCGAAGGCCGCGCCAGCAAGTTCAACCAACGTTACCAATCCATGATGTCTTCCTTCAGAAAGGATAAATGATGCAAGTTCTCTCCTCCCTGAAAACTGCAAAAAAACGACACCGCGACTGTCAAATTGTCCGCCGAAAAGGCAAAGTGTACGTTATTTGCAAGAGCAACCCACGCTTTAAAGCACGCCAGCGTTAAGCGGCCCAACCCATATTTCAATGTAACTCTCTGAATTTTCCGCACTTTCGTTTACCTCTAGCGCAAGTGCGGCTTTTTTTCAAACGGCATTAATCATTCATATCAAAACTACAATGAATCCTGCCATACTCCCAAAAACAGGAAGAAAAAGTAAATAATGGTTATCCCTATTGTGAAGCCATGAAGATATTTATAACATGCCGCTACATCCTCCCTTCAACACTGACCATAGGAGTCAAAAATGAAAGTAAAAGCCCTGCTTGCAATTGCCGCCGCCATGAGCCTCGCTGCCTGCGCCGCACCCGAAGCCCATCAACATGACCATGGTCACCGTCACGAGCACAATCATGACCACGGCCGTGTACACGAACACGACCACCAACATCATGATGCCCGTGTTCAATCATTCAGCTGCGAAAACGGCCTGTCTGTACAAATCCGCAACTTGAGCACCGATCAAGTTGAATTGCGCCTTGACGACAAAGTTGCCACTCTGTCTTCTGCCGTTGCAGGTTCAGGCGAACGCTATGTTGCCAACCAAGGCTTGTTCGGCAAAGGTGCCGAATGGCATCAAAAAGGCAGCGAAGCATTCTTCGGCTTCACTGACCCATACGGCAACAAAGTAGAAACTTCTTGCTCTGCCCGCTAATTTCTACTTAGCAATAGAATAGCTAAAAGCCGTCTGAAAACTTTTTCAGACGGCTTTTTATATCGGATAAAACGAAAGTTCGTTTAAGGATAAAAATGTAAATATGAGGCTATTTGAAGGTTCAAAATACATCGAATAAGTAAGACCCTTTGAAAGGCACCTTCTCCGACAAAACATTATTTCAAAATCATTAAATATGTATCTAACTTAATTTAAAACTTTTTCCAAGATTTCTTTAAGGTTTTCATCATCTTCATCCGAAGTTAATTTTTCTGAAATATCATGAAGACAATGTTCCAAATCAATAGCTAAGGCTACTTGGTTTTGATAGGATAATTTTGGATAAAGTTCAAGTAAAACCCAATAAATGCATATACTATCATTTGAGTAAAAAATATTTGAAACGAATGGAAGTAATGTATCTTGTCGTTCTACAAAGATTTCGACAATTTCATTAAAAACAGGAAAGTTGGCATCTCCCAACCAACCTGAGAGCCACTCCCCCATCTCAATTAATTCCTCATCGTTACAGTCCTTAATTTTTTTGCAAGCCTTGATGTCAAACTTATCTTTAGGGCGCATATGATACCTCATTGTTTTATTAAGACTTACGAATACAGAATTGTAATGATTGATCTCAATTCTAGACAAATGATTATTCGTAATTCCTGTATCCTCAACAAATTTTCTCTGAAGTAAGAGTTATTTTGTGCAATTAAACTCCTACCCTGCAATAACTTGAAACCCTATCCTGCATTTTACCTAAATCACAAATCCCAATTCTCTTTCAAAATCTATTCGCTATACGAAACAGATTCAATAAACAAAGGCCGTCTGAAAACCTATTTCCAAAGTTTTCAGACGGCCTTTATCTTAGACCAAACAATTAAGCGTAATGTCTGTCTTCGCCTTTACCGTCAACGTTGTCGGCACAACGTTTACAGATGGTTTCATGGCCTGCAACTGCGCCCACATCGTGGGTATAGTGCCAGCAGCGTTCGCATTTTTCGCCGTCGCTGGCTTTGGCGGTAACGGTAAGTTCATCGCCTACTTTCACTTCGACTTTAGACACCAGCAAAGCAAAACGTAATTCTTCGCCCAAAGTGTTCAGATAGTCGGCAATTTCTTCCGGAGCCGTAATTTCGGCTTCTGCTTGCAATGAAGAACCAACGGTTTTGTCTGTACGCAAAGGCTCGATGGCGGCGGTTACGGCTTCGCGGGCTTCGCGGATTGCCGTCCATTTTTTCACCAGTTCGGTTTCGGCTTTTTCGTTGATGGGCGGGAATTCGTGCCAGGTGTGGAAGAGGACGCTGTCTTCTTCTCCGCCGCCGATGATGTCCCACGCTTCTTCGCCGGTGAAGCACAAAATCGGTGCAATCAAGAGAACCAAGCTACGCGTGATATGGTACAGGGCGGTTTGCGCGCTGCGGCGGGCGTGGCTGTCGGCTTTGGTGGTGTAGAGGCGGTCTTTCAGGATGTCGAGGTAGAACGCGCCTAAATCCTCCGAGCAGAAAGAAACAATGTCTTTTACAGCAAAGTGGAAGGCGTAGCGAGGATAAAAGTCGCCTGCCAGACGCTCTTGCAGCTGACGTGCCAATACCAAGGCATAGCGGTCGATTTCCACCATGTCTGCCTGTTGCACGGCATCTTCAATAGGATTGAAGTCGCTGAGGTTGGCAAACAGGAAGCTCAAGGTGTTGCGGATACGGCGGTAGCTTTCAGTTACACGTTTGAGGATTTCTTTGGAAATCGACAATTCGCCGCTGTAATCGGTGGATGCCGCCCACAGGCGCAAAATGTCCGCGCCGAACTCGTTATACACTTCTTGCGGCGCGACGACGTTGCGGATAGATTTCGACATTTTGCGACCGTTTTGGTCAACCACGAAACCGTGGGTCAGCAGCTGTTTGTACGGCGCGCGCCCCATGGATGAGGCGCAACCGGTCAACATAGACGATTGGAACCAGCCGCGGTGTTGGTCGCTGCCTTCGAGGTAGAGGTCGGCGGGCCAGTCCAATTCTTCGCGCTGTTTCAAGACGGAGTAATGGGTCGAGCCGGAGTCGAACCATACGTCCATCGTGTCGGAAAGTTTGTCGTAGTTTTCGCAATCTTCCGCGCTCAACAATTCGCTTTTATCGAGTGAGAACCATGCCTCGATGCCTTTTTCTTCGATTTTCAGGGCAATTTTTTCCAAAAGCTCGGCGGAATTCGGATGCAGCTCGCCCGTTTCTTTGTGGACGAAGAAGGTCATTGGCGTGCCCCAGTAGCGTTGGCGCGAAACGACCCAGTCGGGGCGGCCTTCGATCATGGCTTCGAGGCGTGCGCGACCCCAAGACGGGAAGAACTCGGTGTCGTCCACGGCTTTGATGGCTTTATCGCGCAGGGTTTTACCGTCGTTTCCGGCTTTGTCCATACCGACAAACCATTGGCCGGTTGCACGGTAAATCAACGGAGTTTTGTGCCGCCAGCAGTGTGCATAGCTGTGTTCGATTTTGCTGCTTGCCAAGAGGTTGCCGGTTTCTTCCAACCATTGCAGGATAACGGGATTAGCTTCCCAAACGCTCATGCCGGCAACACGCGGCGTTTCGCTGATGTATTTGCCTTCGGCATTTACAGGGTTGTAAAGTTCGATGCCGTATTTATTGCAGACGGCATAGTCTTCCAAACCGTGCGCGGGCGCAGTATGCACCAAACCGGTACCGGCATCGGTAGTAACGTGGTCGCCGTTGAGCATGAGAATATCGCGTTCGAGGAACGGATGGTTCATATGCAGGTTTTCCAGCTTGTCGCCTGTGGTTTCTGCCAATACTTTCAGGTCGTCTGAAGTGAAGCCGTAACGTTTAAGCGCGTCTTCTGCCAAATCTTTGGCCAATACCAATTTGCCTTTAGGCGTATCAATCAGTTGATACACCACGTCTGCGCCAGCTGAAACAGCTTGGCTCGCAGGCAAAGTCCAAGGCGTGGTTGTCCAGATAACGGCAAACGCTTTGCCTTCGATGCCTGCCAAGCCGAATGCGGCGGCAAGCGCGGCAGTGTCTTTAAACGGATAGGCAACGTCAATCGCAGGCGATACTTTGTCTTTATATTCCACTTCGGCTTCGGCCAATGAAGAGCCGCAGTCCAAGCAGAATTGAACCGGTTTCGCACCGCGGTAGAGATAGCCGGACTTGTAGATTTCACCTAGCATACGCACGGTATCAGCTTCGGTTTTGAAATCCATGGTCAGGTAAGGATTGTCCCAGTCGCCCAACACGCCCAAGCGGATAAAGTCTTTTTTCTGGCGGGCAATCTGTTCGGAGGCATATTCGCGGCACAATTCGCGGAAGCGCGCTTTAGGCATGTCTTTGCCGTGCAGTTTTTCTACCATCACTTCGATAGGCAAACCGTGGCAGTCCCAACCCGGTACATAAGGCGCGTCAAAACCGGCTTGGGTTTTGCTGCGGATAATGATGTCTTTGAGGATTTTATTGACGGCATGACCGATGTGGATGTCGCCGTTGGCATACGGAGGACCGTCGTGCAGAATGAATTTCGGACGGCCTTTGGCGATTTCGCGCAGTTTTTGGTAGCGTTTTTGCTCGTACCAGCTTTTCAGCCATGCAGGCTCGCGCTTGGCAAGATTGCCTCGCATTGGAAACGGGCTCTCAAGCAGGTTTACGGTTTTACTGTAATCGGTCATTTTTTGATCTCTATTGTTGCGGTATTTCGGTTTCAGACGGCCTGATTGCTCATTTTGAAAAGAACAGGCCGTCTGAAAGAATTCAAAGGACTTATTGTAGCCCAATTGTCTTGATTTTATAAGCGTATAGAAGCGTTTCTATGGTTTCCAAACCTTTGCATCTTCCATATCTTGCAAAATTTGGGTTTTCAATGCTTCGATACTTTCAAATTTTTTCTCGTCTCGCAGTTTGTGCAGGAAGCGGACGAAGATGCGTTGTCCGTACAAATCGCCGCTGAAATCGAACAGGTGGACTTCCAACTTTTGCGAGCGGTTGTTGCTGACAGTGGGGTTAAAACCAAAGCTGGCCACGCCTCGGCGCGTACCGAATGCGCCGTCAGCTTCGACGACAAATACGCCGCTTAGCGCATAATGATACGGGGGAAGCTGGACGTTGGCGGTAGGCGCGTTGATGGTGCGGCCGAGCTTTTGCCCGTGCTTGACCTTGCCGCTTAACACGTAATCGTGCCCCAACAGTTTTTTGGCGTATTCCAACTTGCCGTCTGAAAGGGCTTGGCGGACGGCGGTACTGCTGGTGCGGATGTCTTCAACGATAACGGACGGTGTGCACTCGGTTTGCATATCGGGCTGTTGTGCCAAAAGTTCGAAACAGCCTTCCCGACCCGCACCGAAACGGAAATCATCGCCAATCAGCAGATAACGCGTATTGAGCGTTTTTCGCAAAAGCCGGTCGATAAACGCTTGTGCGCTCATCTCGGAGAAAGTTTGGTTAAAGCGCAAAACCCAAACGGCATCCACGCAGCCGGTTTCACGCAAAAGGCGCAGTTTGGTACGCAGCGGACTAATGCGGTAAGGCAGCTTTTTCCCGGCTTTACGCGCAAAAAACTCTTTGGGCTGAGGCTCAAAAATAACAACAACAACAGGCAGACCGCGCCGGTCTGCCTCTCGTTTGAGTTTTTGCAGGATATGTTTGTGCCCGAGGTGTACACCGTCGAAGTTGCCGATGGTTACGGCGGCTCCTTGCGGAAATTGGGGCGGGTGTCGCTGTCCAAGCCAGATGTTCATGGGTGGTGGGTAGTGTGTTTGAATAGGCGGCTATTGTAAACGTTATTGCCGTTTCAATAAACCTTAGGCCGTCTGAAACCAATAAATATATGCTTTCAGACGGCCCTGAGGTTTGTTAATGCTTTACCACCACCAAGGATAACGGCCAAACGGATAACCCCAATCGTCGTAATAGCGATAGTAGCGGGCTTCGCGCAGCTGTTCTTGGGAAATATAGTTTTGCCATGCCATTTTGTAGCAGGCTTGGAACATCGGGTCGGAAACTTTGTCGATATATTTGAGGCGGAAGGCTTTTTGTTCCGCGGTTGCCACACCGGGTTTGCCTTCTTCGTCAAATTTGCGGCGGATCAGCGCGGCTGTTTCCTGATCGCATTGTGCGGCAAGATTGACTTGAAGATCCTGCTCATAGCGTTTCTGCGCTTGGGCGCGTGCGGCTTTTTGCTCGGGCGTGGTGGCGCAGGCGGCCAGCAATGCAACGGCGCAAAACAATAAGGTCAGACGGAGAGGATTCATCGGATGTTTCCTTATGTTTATATCTTTCTATTAATGTACGCCCTCATTGTGTAATGGGCAAGTGTGGCAACTTGGGAACACTTTAGATTATTTGTTCTTATCGGCAGACAGTTGCATATAAAATACACCCTGTATGAATGTTTAACTCCAAACCCACTCAATGAACGCTGACAAACCGCCCCACTCCTACCGATTGCGCCACCACAGGCAACACACGCCGCCGTTTTGGCAGGCGGATCGCCCATATCTGCACGAACACAATATTTCCGATGCCCGTTTCAGACGGCTGGGCTACATCATGGCCTTTCTTGCCGGTGCGATTAATGCAGGGGGATTCTTTGCTTTTGCGCGCTATATTTCCCACGTAACCGGCTCCATGTCTCTTTTGGCTGATGTACTGTATCTCCAAGACTGGTGGTCTGCCGCGGTGACTTTCATCAGCGTGTTGTGTTTTGTTGCCGGTGCCGCGCATTCGGGTTGGGTGATTTTATGGACGCAGCAGATGCGTTTCCGTGGCAGCTTTGGGTTTTCCATGTGGCTGGAAGCAGTTTATCTGTTGATATTCGGTTGGTTTGGTATTGCTGCGATGGAGTGGGATTTTGGCGGCTCTGATTTTATTATGCCGTCTTTGGCATTGTTTTTATTGTGTTTTATTATGGGTATGCACAATACGGTTATCACGCTTCTTTCCGGCGGCGCCATCCGTTCCACCCACATGACCGGCACGGCGACCGACTTGGGCATTGAAATCTCACGCGCGCTTTATTACTCCAAACAGCATCATCCGCGCCTACCACACGTCCGCGTCAACAAACCGAAAATGTGGCTTTTAAGCGGCTTGATGCTGTCGTTTTTGCTGGGCGGCGTGGTTGGCGCATGGGGTTATCATCTGGTCGGCCATCATTTCGCCCTGCCCGTTTCCGCCGTTTTGCTCATACTGGGTGCAGGTTCGGTGGGATACGACGTCAAAGTCAGATTGAAATGGGCATTCGTCAACTGGTATCGCCGCAAGCAGAAAAAACGGAAGAAACTGTAAAAAACTTTGCTTGTTATTTCACGACAAAACGGCCAAGCTGCCAGAAAAATGCAGAAATGCTTCAGAATTATGTTAACTGGCAAATATTTTCGTAATATCGGGTTAAACCCATTCTTTTGCGTTTCGGATATTGGGTATCATAAATCCGTAATGACCCACGCGGTTTTTATTCATTTTTTTCAGACGGCCCGAGCCGTCATCTAAAAAGAGGATACGACATGAAATTCTTGAAACCCCTGACCGTTATTGCCACTGCGATTCCTTTGGCGCTCACCGGCTGTGTGACCGATCCTGTTACCGGCCAACAATCCGCCAGCAAAACCGCCATGTACGGCTTGGGCGGTGCGGCTGTTTGCGGCATCGTCGGTGCGCTGACCCACGGCGGCAAAGGCGCGCGTAACTCTGCATTGGCTTGTGGTGCAGTAGGTGCCGGTATCGGCGGTTACATGGACTACCAAGAGAAAAAACTGCGTCAAAGCCTGGCCAATACCAACATCGAAGTTGAACGTCAAGGCAACCAAATCAAACTGGTTATGCCTGAAAACGTAACCTTCGCTACTGGCAGCGCTGCCTTGAGCGGCCAAGCTCAAAGCGCCTTGTCTGCGGCTGCACAAACTTTGGTTCAATATCCTGATACGACTTTGACCATCAACGGCCATACCGACAATACCGGTAACGACGCCATCAACGAGCCATTGTCTCGCAACCGCGCCGAATCTGTTGCCACCTTCCTGCAATCCCGCGGCGTAAGCAGCACCCGTTTGAGCACTTTCGGTTACGGTTCCCGTCAACCCATCGCTTCCAACGCCACTGTTGAAGGCCGCGCACAAAACCGCCGCGTTGAAATCTTGATCAACCCTGACCAACGCGCCATTGATGCCGCTAAAAAACAAATGTAATCCGACATCTGTCTGATTCCCATACTTAAGGCCGTCTGAAATTTCAGACGGCCTTTTTCTTTGTAGATTTTGTTTGCAATTTCTCCTCCTCAATCCAATCCATCATAAAATTTATTCCTTTATTAACAAGACTTTTCAATTTTTTCTTTAAAAAAACTGTATTAATACTCTAATTTTTACACTAACTTAGAGTATAATTCCTAAAATTTTAAAAACACGCCTCATGCCGTCTGAAAAACGGCGGCGAAAAACACACTTATTTATATACACATCAGTCCGTTATCCAATCCATTTCATAGGATTTCAGACGGCACCATCCAGAATCTATGAAGGAGCATTCATGCAAAACAACTTTGACCCATTGATTATCCGTGACAAATCACTGATTCCCGTCGTACAGGGCGGCATGGGTGTAGGCGTTTCCGCATCAAAACTCTCCAGCGCAGTTGCACGCGAAAACGGCGTGGGTACCATCGCCAGCGTCGATTTGCGCCACTTGCATGAAGATTTGCTGGCCGAATCGAAAATCAATTCCAGCGAAGAAAAATCCCCCCGCCTCAACTGCATCGCGCTTGACCGCGAAATCAAAAAAGCCAAAGCCGATTCAGAAGGCAAAGGCATGATTGCCGTCAACGTCATGAAAGCCGTAAAAGACCATGCCGCCTACGTCCGTCAGGCCTGCGAATCCGGCGCAGACGCGATTGTGATGGGCGCGGGTTTGCCTTTGGATCTGCCTGAAATGGCAGAGGGCTACCACAAAGATGTTGCCCTTTTCCCTATTTTGTCCGAGTCACGCGGTATCAATATCGTTTTGAAACGTTGGATGAAAAAAGGCATCTTGCCTGATGCCATCGTTATCGAACACCCAGCCCATGCAGCCGGCCACTTGGGTGCGGCAACCGTTGACGGCGTGAACGATGCCAAATTCGAGTTCAAACGCGTTATTGAAGAAACATTTGAAGTATTCAAAAACTTGGGCTTGGAAAGCGAAAAAATCCCGTTGGTACTCGCCGGCGGTATGGCAAACTTTGAAAAAGTCAAAACAGCCTTGAAAAACTGGGGCGCATCCGCCGTCCAAATCGGTACCGCATTTGCCGTAACCGAAGAAGGCGATGCCCACATCAACTTCAAAAAAACCCTGGCCGGTGCAGAAACCGAAAAAGTGGTTGAATTCATGTCTGTCGCCGGTTTGCCTGCACGCGGCGTGCGCACCAAATTCCTGGATAGCTACATCAAACGCGAAGCCAAATTGCAAGCCAACGCCAAAAACGATCCGCGCCGTTGCACCCAAGGCCTGAACTGCCTGACCAGCTGCGGCCTGCGTGACGGTTTGGCCAAAGCCGGTCAATTCTGTATCGATATCCAACTTTCCGCCGCATTCCGCGGCGAAGTCGATAAAGGCCTGTTTTTCCGCGGTAAAGACCCGCTGCCTTTTGGCAATGCCATCCGTACGGTTCAAGAAACCATTCAATATCTCTTAAACGGTTCCTTGCCTGCCGTCCCTGCCAAATAAACGCATCAACACTCAAAAGGCCGTCTGAAAAACATTCAAACCCTGTTTTCAGACGGCCTTTTTGTCCCAATCCATCTAAAAAATGCTAAGATTATCGCCTGAATTTATCCAGCAGAAACATCATGAATCCATTATTGAACCACCTCAAACCCTATCCTTTCGCCCGCTTGCATGAAGCCATGCAAGGCATTGACGCACCTGCAGGCATAACGCCCATCCATCTGCAAATCGGCGAGCCGAAACACCCGACGCCCAAAGTCATCACCGACGCGCTGACCGCCTCCCTGCACGAACTGGAAAAATATCCGCTGACCGCAGGCCTGCCCGAACTGCGCCAAGCCTGCGCCGAATGGGTTGCCCGCCGTTATGATGGTTTGAGCCTCAATCCCGACAATGAAATTCTGCCCGTCTTGGGCAGCCGGGAAGCATTGTTCTCCTTCATCCAAACCGTTTTGAATCCGGCTTCAGACGGCCCTAAACCGGTCGTTATCAGCCCTAATCCGTTCTATCAAATTTACGAAGGCGCGACTATATTGGGCGGCGGCGAAATCCATTTTGCCAACTGCCCGGCACCCAGCTTCAACCCCGATTGGAGCAGCCTGCCCGAAGACGTATGGCGGCGCACCAAAGTCCTGATTGTCTGCTCGCCCAACAACCCGAGCGGCAGCGTCCTGCAATTAGAAGACTGGAAAGAAATTTTTGATTTGCAAGACAAATACGGCTTCGTTATTGCCTCTGACGAATGCTATTCCGAAATTTATTTTGACGACAACAAACCGATCGGCGGCTTGCAGGCTGCGGCGCAATTAGGTCGCGGCACGCACAACATTATTATGTTCACCAGCCTGTCCAAACGCTCCAACGTCCCCGGTTTGCGTTCCGGCTTTGTCGCAGGCGATGCCGAGTTGCTCAAAAACTTCCTGCTCTACCGAACCTACCATGGCAGCGCGATGAGCATTCCTGTCCAACGCGCCAGCATTGCCGCTTGGAACGACGAAGAACACGTCATTGCCAACCGCCGCCTCTACCAAGAAAAATTCGACCGCGTCATTCCGATTTTGCAACAGGTATTCGATGTCAAACTGCCTGACGCATCGTTCTACATTTGGCTGAAAGTTCCCGACGGCGACGACTTGGCATTCACGCGCAACCTGTGGCAGAAAGCCGCCATCCAAGTGTTGCCCGGCCGCTTCCTCGCCCGCGATACCGAGCAAGGCAATCCGGGCGAAGGCTACGTCCGCATTGCTTTGGTTGCCGACGTGGAAAGCTGTGTCAAAGCGGCTGAAACCATTGTTTCGCTCTACCGCTGACGATTAAGCAAGCAAAGGCCGTCTGAAACTTCAGACGGCCTTTT
>NZ_KV800119.1:247025-308214 GCF_001810165.1 Neisseria sp. HMSC070A01
AAGGCCGTCTGAAACTTCAGACGGCCTTTTTATTAAATAATCGGATAATTTATATGGTGAAGTCCAGAAGGTAGAAATCTTCTTTACCTACGCCGCATTCAGGGCATTTCCAGTCGTCGGGGATGTCTTCGAACTTGGTGCCTGCCGGCAGGCCGTGTTCGGGGTCACCGACATCTTCATCGTAAATCCAGCCGCAAGGGCCGCACATATATTGAGCCATTTGGTGTTCCTTCCATTTTTAAAGGCCGTCTGAAACCGTATTTTCAGACGGCCTTTCGTGTGTCTTATTGTTGATATTTTGAATTTATTGCGCTGCTTCCAAAGCGGCGATTTCTTTGCGCAGGTGTTTGATGGCCGGTGTTACGATGGCGACGAACATGGCCTCGCGGACGCGGCGTTGTGCCGGGCTGCGCATCAGATAGCCTTTCGCGCCTGCATGCAATGCGGCAGATTGAGTGGCGTTCAATGCCAATACGGCAGCCGCTTCACGCAGTTTCAAGGTTGCCAGCGTATCGGGTTTATTGTTCCACGCATCATCGGCAAGACGTTCTGTTTCCGCCCATGCGCCGTCCAAAGCGGCTTTCAATTCATCGTAGCTGTGGTCAAGGTATGAGTTTACTTCTGCGTTCACCACATTGGCCATGCGGATAATGCCGAGCGCACCGTCAATCACACCGGCGCCGATACCCATTTGCAGCAGAATGAAACCGGCTTTAATGGTCGGGATATAAGACTGGAACTGCTCAGGCGCAGCAATCACATCTTCATCGGGAATAAACACGTCTTTAAAATTCAGGCTGTAAGTGCGCGTGCCTTCCAAACCGCAGAACTCAGGACAGTTTTGCAGGGTAACGCCTTCCCATTGGCCGCCGGTGATAAACATCACATAGCTGTCGCCGATTTGGGCGGTATTTGCCCAAATGTGGTCTTCGCCGATATTGGATACCCAAGGCAAAGCGCCGTTGATTTTGTAGCCGCCTTCGACGCGCTCGGCTTGCAGGTTGTGTTTTTCGATACCGGCAAGGTGTTTGACGGTATTGGACATGCCCGTACCGGCCAAAACTTTGCCTTGCAGAATATCGGCCAAATATTTGTCTTTAACCGCTTGGTTGGGCGATTGGTGCAGATACCACGCGCAAGCCGCCTGACACCATGCGCTGAACGAAGTCGCGCCGCATTCTTTACCGATTTCGCGCAATACGGCGATTTGCGTTGCCAAACCCAAACCGTTACCGCCTTCTTCAACCGTACCGGTCGCGGCAAAACCGCCGATTTTGCCCAATTCCAGCATAAATTCTTTCGGGTACAGGCCTTTGCGGTCGATGTCGTCCACCAATGGTTTTAATTTGCTTTTAACGAGTTCGGCAACATTGTTCAGTAAAGCTTCGCGTGTCATTTTTTTCCTCTGGATATTTTGGCGATATTAAGTTCTTTTAAGAAAGGCCGTCTGAATTTTCAGACGGCCTTTGATGGGATTAGGCAAATGCCTGCAATTCAGGGTTGATTTCGGTTTTGGCAAGGTTGTTGACGTAGTTGCACAAGGTTGCCAAAGCAACGCCCATAACGACTTCAACGGCTTGCTGTTGGTTGTAACCGGCATCGAAGAAAGCTTTCAACTCGTCGTCGGATACCGCGCCTTTTTTCGCCATAACGGCTTGGGTGAATGTCGCCAAAGCACTCAGTTTGGCATCGTCAAACTCGCCTGCAGCCAACGCGCGCGCAGCTTTAATGGATTGTTCGGAAAGCAGTTTTTTCAAGGTTGCCAGTTTAGTGTGGCCGGCAACGCAGAAGCCGCATTCATTGGTGCGCGCGGCAATGATTTGAATAACTTCGACTTCGCCGGCAGTCAGGCTGTTGGCACCATTCATTTTGCCGACTTCTTGATAAAACGCCAAAGCCTCCGGCGCATTGGCCAAAACGCCGATCAGGTTAGGAATAAAGCCGTTGTTTTTCAATACGGCTTCAACGCGTGGTTTGGCGGCTTCCGGAGCGGTTTCGACTGTGTGTATGGTTAAACGTGACATCTTTATGACCTTTTTTGTAATAAAACGAAGTGGGCATGATAAGCCATTCGTTTTTGTTAGAAAAAGATTAATTGGTTATTTACCGTAAACCAAAAGTTATAAGGCCGTCCGAACGGATTCAGACGGCCTTATCATAACGATTCAACTCATTATTTTATAAAGTTTTTCAGTAGCATAGAAGCGATGTCGTCCAAGCCGAAGCCATCCGCATCTTGAGCTGTGCCGTTAGGCGTCGCTTTATCGACCAAGTCTGGCAACACTTTTGCCAACAAATCGCCTGCCTGGCCGGCATCCACGCCGAATTTTTGCGCGATTTGGTTTACGGTATCGCTGCCCAAGGCATTTTGCAGGTCGCTGCCGGATACAGGCAGGTTGCTGGATTGGTTGGACACCCAGCTGCTCAGGGCATCACCCAAACCGCCTTGTTGCAGTTGGTTGATCAGGTTGCCCACGCCGCCTTGCTGTTTAACCAAGTCCATCGCCATATCGGTCAGAGAACCTTGTGCGCCGTTTTCACTGTTGCCGCCCAACATTTGAGTAGCCGCATTCAAAAGATTGTCCATGAGTGCCATGACTTTTTCCTTGTGTGTGTTTATGTCTAAAAAAGAAAGCGGAGTGTAGCAAAATTTATGCCGGAAAAAATCAGGCTTAACCAAACTAAACCTCTTTTATCCCAAAGCCGTAACAAAACCAAGGCCGTCTGAAATCCGGTTTCAGACGGCCTCTATAATGAATCATGTGCTATTCTTCGCGGCCATTGAAATACTCGGCCGCTCCACCTTCAAAAAAGCCTTGCAAAATCGCCTGTGCCGCTACTTGGTCAAGCACGGATTTTTGTTTTCGGCCAAATACTTGGGCTTCAGCAAGCAGGCTTTCCGCGTATAGGGAAGACATCCTTTCGTCCACCCAATAAACCGGCAAATTAAAACGTCCGTGCAAACGGCGGCCAAACTTGCGGCTCAAACGGGTCAGCTCATGCTCCGTGCCATCGGTATGCGTCGGCAGGCCGACCACAAAATACTTGGGTTGCCATTCTTTGACCAACTTGGCAATGGCCTCGAATTTTTCATCGTTGCTGTTGCCGGTTACCGTCGCCAGCGGATGGCTCATACCCAGCTCTGCCTCGCCCTGCGCAACGCCGATGCGCGCTTCGCCGAAATCAAAGGCCAAAACCGTACCTTTTGGTGCATCAGGCATGGCCGACTCCTGAAACCAAGGCGTTCGGATTGACACCCAATTTTTCAAAAGCAGCGGCATAACGGAGTTCGTAAGGGACATCAAACAGAATATGTTCGTCCGCAGGGACAGTCAGCCAAACATTTTCTGCCAGCTCGCGCTCCAACTGCCCTTTGCCCCATTTCGAATAACCGATACTGATCAAAGCCTTGTCCACCGCACCTTCTTTAGACAGGTTTTCAATCACATCACGCGAAGAAGTCAGTGCCACGTTATCGGTTACCACCATGCTGTTTTGCCAGCTGCCGATCGGCGTATGCACAACATAGCCGCGCTCAATCTGAACCGGCCCGCCCATCATCACATTTTCATGTTGCAGGCGCAACGGGATATTGCGGTCGGCGGCGGCGAAAATCATGTCCATGGTAATCGGCGAAGGCTTGTTGATGATGATGCCCAGCGCACCTTCTTCATCGTGTTCGCACACATAAATGACCGTATCCGTAAAAAACGGATCGTCCATATGAGGCATGGCAATCAGGAAATGGTTGGCTAAATTCATATTCTTCTTAATCTATTAAGCTGATTTTATTATTTTTGGCCGTCGGAAATCGGCGCGTCCACCACGCAGGCGCCATAAACCGCACCGCCTGCCGGTACCGGCGTATCGGTTTTCGCATGGGCAAAACACGATACCGCGCTCAAAGAGTTTTTCGGCGAGCCTTGAACGATTTTATCGCTGTACACCAAATAAGCGAAAGACTTACGTTTCGGATCGTAGTAACGGATAATCTGCTGGCTCTTAAATGCCATGCTGGCGCTGCGTTTGAACACTTGTCGCGGTTTCAAAACTTCAGACTCGTTATAACGGATGACTTCCGCACTTTGCACGCAGGAAACCGATGCATCGCTGGCATCTTCTTCCAGATTGACCGTTTCTTTCAAACCGCCTTTTTTCGCGTATGAAATATAGCAGGCAACCCCCTGCACATCAGGATCATCAAAACCTTCCACTTCAATACGGTCGTTTTTACCCAACATATGAAACACCGTACTGGCGCGTCCGATTTTATCGGTATCGTTACCGCAAGCCGCCAAAATCATGGCGCCCAACACTACTAATAAATATTTTTTCATAATATCCTGTCAATGCAGACTGTCAATTTCCAGTTAGGCAGAATCATATCCGCCTACTCCATCATTACTATATAAGACCGTTCGTCCATATTGCAACCCAATATTATTTTCAGACGGCCTGACAGACAGTATAATCCGTCCTATTGTTCCTACTTTAATAGCAAGATCGAACCATGCGTTACAAACCCCTCATCCTCGCCCTGCTGCTCAGCTTCTCCCTGCCAACCCATGCTGCCAAAGACGCGCCGAAAGAAAAAGCGGCCGCCGTCAAAAAAGCTGCGCCCGTGAAAAAAGAGAAAGAAGCCGCCAAGGCGGATGTCAAAAAAGAAACCCCAAAAAAACAAGCCGTAAAAGAAAAAGAGGAAGACAAAAAAGCGGTTAAAGCCAAAGCCTCCAAAGAGAAGGAAACCGCCGACAAAAACGAACGCGCTTCAGCCAAAAACAAACCGGCTAAAGCCGCCGAAGCCTCGGCTGACAATAAAAAGGCCAACCGCAAAGCAGAAGAGCCTAAAGAAACAGCCAAAGACAAAAAAGCCGCAGCCGCAAAACCCGGCAAAGCCAAAGAACAAGACAAGAAACCTGTTGAAGATAAAAAAGACAGTAAAGCCAAAGAACCTGTAAAAAAAGCAGAACCTAAAGAAACCAAAACCAAAGAGCCTGCTAAAAAAGCGGCTGAGGATAAAAAAGACCGTCAATCCAAAGAACCAGTAAAAAAAGCAGCCGAAGACAAAAAGGCCGATACCAAAGAAACCAAAGCCAAAGAGCCTGCCAAAAAAGCTGTTGAAGATAAAAAAGACACTAAAAAAGACACCAAAGCTAAAGAGCAAAACAAAAAAGACGAGCCTAAAGCTGAGCCTAAAGCCGTCTCTTCAGCCGACAACGATTTCAAAGCAGCCGTAACTGCCGCCGCCAACGAAATGGAAAGCAAAAAATCCTTTGCCAAACGCAACGAGGGTTTCATTATCCATGTTAATGCCACGCTCAAACAGCTGCAACAAACACGCAACAACCTCTCTGGCATCAACCGCAAACAACGCGACGCTTGGGAAAAATTCCAAAAACTCAATGCTGATGCCAACCAGTTGAAAGCCGAAGTTTCCAACACGCGCGCCCAAATTTCGCGCTTTGTGTCCGGCAACTATAAAAACAGCCAGCCCAACGCAGTTGCCCTCTTCCTGAAAAATGCCGATGCGGGTCAAAAAACCCGCTTCCTGCGTTACACGCGTTATATCAACAACGCCAACAACCAAGTTATGAGAGACTTGGAAAAACAACAAAAAGAGCTGGCGGCGCAAGAGCAAAAAATCAACAATGAATTGGCTTACCTGAAAAAACTGCAAGCCAATATTCAAGCCTCGTTGCGTCAACAAGGCGTGACCAATACCACCGAACAAGCCGAAAGCCGCCGTCAAAACGCGACAATGGCCAAAGAAGCGCAAAAGAAAATCAACCACAGAGAAAACGAGCAGCGCCTCAACAATCTCTTGAAAGATTTGGAAAAACGCAAAGCCGAGCAACGCAAAGCCGAAGCCGAGGCGCGTAAAAAAGCCGCCGAAGCCCGTTTGGCCGCCGCCGAAAAAGCACGCAAAGAGCAGGCTGCTGCCCAGCAAAAAGCCGAAGCCGAACGCGCCGCCATGTCCACGCTGACTGACGAAGACATGAAACTGCAAGCCCCAAATACCCAAGGCTTGACCGTCAGCAACGCCAACAGCTTCAGCCGTATGCAAGGCCGTCTGAAAAAACCGGTCAACGGCACATTGGCAGGCCTGTTCGGTCAAGACCGCGGCGATGGCGAAGTTTGGAAAGGCGTGTTCTACAATACCGTTCCTTCTCCGGTCAGCAGCATTGCCTCAGGCACAGTTACTTTTGCCGGCGAGCTTGAAGGCTACGGCAAAGTAGTCGTCCTCGACCACGGCGACGGCTATGTCAGCATTTACTCCGGCCTGAGCGAAATTGACATCGCCCAAAACTACGCTGTCAATGCCGGCAGTAAAATCGGCACCAGCGGCACTTTGCCGTCAGGCGAAACCGGCCTTTACCTTGAAGTCCGCTACAACGGACAAGTCATGAATCCGCTTTCATGGATTAACTGATGCTTCAGACGGCCTGATTGAATTTCCCCTTCAGGCCGTCTGAATTTTCATCATAAACTACAATAAACACGATTTTCACGCCTGTTCAGCACATTAAACAACAAACTTTTACCTTAAACTTATTGTTCCGAGCGTTTAAATCACATAAAGTCAACGGGTTCAGAGAAAACAAAAACCACTTTGCTTACCGTACACAAAAAGAAAGTCAAACGAATGTCAACAAAATCCACTTTGAAAAAAGTTGCAATCTACACTCTCGGCGCATTTAGCGGCATCGCCCTCAGTCTGAGTGTACAAAGTTTTGCCGCCGAAAAAGACAAAAAAGACAACGAGGCCCTGCCCGTGCAAACCATCCGCACCATGGCAGAAGTGTACGGCCAAATCAAAGCCAACTATTACCAAGATAAACCCGATGCCGAGCTCTTTGAAGGCGCAATGAAAGGCATGGTGTCCGATCTCGATCCGCATTCCGAGTATATGGACAAAAAAGGCTATGCCGAAATGAAAGAGTCCACCAGCGGCGAATTCGGCGGCTTGGGCATGGAAATCGGACAAGAAGACGGCTTTGTCAAAGTCGTTGCCCCGATTGAAGATACTCCGGCAGAACGCGCCGGCGTGAAAAGCGGCGACTTTATCGTCAAAATCGACAATACCTCTACCCGCGGCCTGACCGTCAGCGAAGCCGTCAAAAAAATGCGCGGCAAACCGGGTACAAAAATCACCCTGACCCTTTCACGCAAAAATGCCGACAAACCCATCGTCGTCAACCTGACCCGCGCCATCATCAAAGTCAAAAGCGTGCGCCATCACCTGCTTGAAAAAGACTACGGCTACATCCGCGTCTCCCAATTCCAAGAGCGCACCGTTGCCGCGCTCAACGAAGCCGCACAAGCCCTTGTCAAAGAAAACAAAGGCCCGCTCAAAGGCATCATCCTCGACTTGCGCGACGACCCGGGCGGCCTGCTCAACGGCGCAGTCGGCGTATCCGCAGCCTTCCTGCAGCCCGACGTAACCGTTGTCAGCACCAAAGGCCGCAACAAAAAAGAAGGCATGGTTCTCAAAGCAACTGCCGAAGACTACATCACCACCAGCGGCAAAGACCCGTTGGCCGGATTGCCTGCCGAGCTGAAAACCATTCCTATGACCGTCCTGATTAATGCAGGCTCTGCCTCCGCTTCCGAAATCGTTGCCGGTGCATTGCAAGACCACAAACGCGCTGTCGTCGTCGGCACACAAAGTTTCGGCAAAGGCTCAGTGCAAACCCTGATTCCGCTTTCCGGCGGCAGCGCAGTCAAATTGACCACCGCCCTTTACTACACGCCGAACGACCGCTCGATTCAGGCGCAAGGCATTGTTCCTGACGTTGAAGTCAAAGACAAAGACCGCGCCTTTGAAAGCCGCGAAGCCGATTTGGTCGGCCATATCGGCAATCCGCTGGGCGGCCAAGACGTCAACAGCAACACTGAAACGCCTGCCAACGCCGAAACCAAAGCCGATAAAGACAAGTCTAAAAAAGACAAAGACGAAGACATCTCCAGCCGCCGCATTCCAAATCCGGCCAAAGATGATCAACTCCGCAAAGCCTTGGACTTAGTGAAAAATCCAGCCGAATGGCAAAAATCTTTAGGTTTGGCAGCAAAAAAACCTGCACCGAAAAAAGATGCAGATAAAGACAGCAAAAAATAAACCTGTTATTTCTCAATAAAAAAGGTCGTCTGAAAACGATATGATTGTTTTCAGACGACCTTTTCTATGTTATTTCACTCCCCAATACACCAGTCCCTTATATGGCAACTTAATGTTAGGCAACCAAAAATCTTCTCCCTGCCAACCTTTGTCTTTATTTCCTACTACTTGATAAAGTGTAAGGAATAAATCATTGGGATATTTTTCTCCTAATTTACGGTCGTCTTCCGAAAGCATTGTGCCAGTTGCTCGAGAAAGTTTACGTCCTGTTTTGATCAAAACGTAAGTTTTAAAACTTGGACGTTGTGCCTTTAATGCTTCTATACCAGCAATAAATTTTTCCTTATTCCAGTCATCTGGGACATAATGACCCAATTTATCTAGAACCAAGAATAAATCTTCTATATCTATTTGATATAAATCAGATTGAACTTCATCTTTCAAAATAGAAGGCAAAATCTTGTTAATCTCCGACAAATTATCCTCGTTTGGGTGAAGTGGAAAATAATTCACACCACCCACAATTTGATTGATACTGTCGAATTTCAATACATTTTTTCGAGTTGGATTGATATTTTTCGGATAAATAACCTGAATATTGCCGTCTGAATTTTTTGCCTGCTCAATAATCAGATTATTTGCTTGATTGAGTTGTACAAAGAAGTAATAGACATCAAACGGAATATAAAGCCGTAATAATGATTTATCACGGTCATATCCAAAAATACGCGAATGTTGCCAGAAAGTATCTGCATTCGGTTTTTTAGCAGTGCGACTATAATAAACCGTTTGTAGTTTTGGAATAGTTAAGCCTCGTCCAATCACATTCCCACCAATAATAATGTTAAAGCCTCTTTCTAAATCAAAATCTGATTCTGTCTGCGAGTTAACGACGAGAGTATAAATTTGCTTATTTTCTAAAAGTTCTGTTAGTTTTTCATAAATTTCCTCAAAATGATGAATATCAGGCTTAGTCTTTTGTAAATCCAAATAGTCTTCTTTAAAGTTGTCTGCAAGATTCTCCCCGCTATTAATCGCTTGTACCAAATCATTCAAAAAGGCTTGGATTTTTTGAGAGAAGGCTTGATGGTCTTGGATTTTATAACTTGGATGTAAAGCAAAATTACAATTGGTTTTACCGCATAAAGCAAACTCTGCACAAGTAAGCAGAAAACTGTGCAATGCCTGTTTTACCCCTTCGGCAATTTCACCACTCGCATCTTTCATATCGTCCAATTCACTGTCAATGAAGCGAACGATATAGCTTGGAGGATCAGAGAAGACAAAGTTGCCACCGATGTATTTTTCACCAGCTTCAAAGAAATGGATAAATTCAGGTTGCCAATCAGATTCTTCATGTTGCAATAAAAGCGATTGAGGCGTGGCGGTCAACTGAATAAATAAGCTTTGACAACAGGAATTCTTAATGTCATTTAGCAGTTTATTGATAGTACTGACATCTTTATCCGGCTTATCAGCATTAGTATTTAGGCTGGCTGCATCGGCTTCATCGTCCACAATAACCAAAGGATAGCCTTTCAGGCTACTTTGACTGGCAAACAAATTACGCCAACGTTTCAATACACGGGCATTCTTTTTAATCACGACCAATATGGGATTATTTGCCTTCATTACCTGCATAAAACTTCGGTCATCATTTTCAGACAACACAATAAAATTTTTCAGATTAGCTTCGGCGCGCTTGACTGTTTGTTCCTGTAAATCTACGCTGTCAGTAGTAAGATACAAAAAAACTTTGTGGTCGCCATCATCAGCCAACGCACTTAATACACCCAAAACCTGTGCCGTTTTGCCACTTTGAACATTGCCCAGCAATAAAACATTTTGAACAATTTTCGGTTCGGTTTGTGATAATTTCCCCATAAAACCATCAACGGTATTTTTAACAGAATCAGCTAATTCAGGCGGGGTCAATTGATTCAAGTAGGTTTGCAACATTTAGTTTTTCCCCTTAAATGAGAGCAGCCAAACATCAGGATTGTCGGTTGAACGGAACTCAAAATGATCGTTACCGTATTTATGTAGAGTCTCTTCTGTGACAGGTTCCCCTGTTCTTAAACAATCAGCCGCCTCTAAACGTCCTTTAACCCATTTACCAAATATGGTTTGATCACCTTTTGAACTGAAATTTTTACCATTTTGTCCTGTGGTATTACATTCAAATTTCCAACCATCATCCGTGATGACAGTAAACTCTTTTTGTTTTGGGTATCCTTCTGCACCTAAAAATTTTGTTGATACAATCAACTCTGCTTCATACCATGGCCTAGGTAAATAAAATCCACGTTTATTTTTACGGCCTTTGGCAAAAAATCGGTTTAAACTGCTTTCTGGGAAAGTTTTAACTGGTAAATCAAAGTGATAAGTCGATATTTGTGAAAAAAGTTGCTCAAGTATAGAATCATTTACTTTTTCAACTCCCAGACAATTCTCCAAATGAACATTATGTTCTTTAAAATCAGTTGGTTTTGCTACTTGATTAATAGCCACACCCAATTGCTGGATAACCTGATCTATATTTTTATGTAATTTAGATGCCGTCTGAACATCATTCAAATGAACCATTGTTTCATAGGTTCGCTCAGTATTATCCCAAAAGCAAGTAAGATTAGCAGAACCAATCAATCCATGAGTTTCATTCTGATTCTTAAACGAATACATTTTTCCATGAAATTTCACACGTGGAGAAACGTATACTGCCCCACGTTGCTTATCTTGCAAAAAATAATTTAATTCACAAAGACTGTTGTATTGAGGACGACTAAACCCTTCTAAATAATGCATACCAACCAATAATTTGATTTTCTGGTTATGTTCGCTATCTTCTAAAATTTTATGTAACTCTTTGACTGCATCATTAGAAACATAGCCTGTTGCCATTAAAATTTCATTGGCGGACATAAATAAATCCATCCAAACTTTATTTAATGGCTTATCTGTAATTCGTGCATTAGCAATATTAGAAAAAACAGTATTCATCGTTTTCCCCCTCGAATTTTGCTTAGTCGGTCATGAAATAAAACATCCTTCTCTGCTTTCAATTTCTTATGTAAATCTACTTTTTTATAGTTACCTGAAAAAATTGGTAAGAGGGTTCTTGCCAATTCAACCACGCCTTGAGGCGGTACCGCATTGCCAATCTGACGACGTACTTCCGTCGTTGAACCAACAAACTCAAAATCATCAGGAAAACTTTGAAGCCTTGCTCGTTCCCTATTAGTAAAAGCACGCGGTTCAGGGAAGTGATAGCCCCAAGTACCACCGCCACCCGCAGCAATAATTGTTGTAGAAGGTCTATCACGGTGCATTCGCCGATAAACAAGGCTTAACATACTTTTTACATATAAAGGATGTTCTTTAGGAATATCACTATAGTTTCCTCCCTCTGGGATTAGTTCTAAACGTTTACGGGTTTGCTCACTAATTTTCAACAATTCATTATTACTGGCATTCTTGGGAATATTAGATATCGCTTGACCAGCAGTTACATATGGTTTTAAGCCATTTTCGCCAGTTTCATTGTGCGTCGGTTCTGGATGATGAAAATCAAATCCTGTATCCAAACGTACTCCGACAATTAGCACACGTTCACGAAATTGAGGTACGCCAAATTCAGCAAAGTTATACAGCTTCGCCTGAACGTAATAACCGCAATTTTCAAAGTCGGTAATAATTTGCTGGATGGCTTTTTTCTTATTGGCAGTCAACAAACCTTTCACATTCTCAGCAACAAAAACTTTCGGTTTTTTTGCATTTACAAAACGTAAAAAGCTTTTATAAAGATTGCCGCGCTCACCCTCTAAGCCCGGCTGTTTCCAAATCATGGAAAAATCTTGACAAGGGAAGCCGCCTAAAATGATGTCGCAATCGGGAATAGTTGGATCATTCGGATCAATTTGTTCAATATCACCTTCTACGATGACATCGCCGATATTTTTACGGAAACTTTCGCAAGCCCAATGGGAAAAATCGTTCGCCCAAACAGTTTCATAACCAGCTTGGTGAAAACCCAAATCTAAACCTCCACATCCTGAAAATAGAGATAGAATTCTGGGTTTATTGTCAGACGAATTAAAATTTGAGATTTTTTTAGATGACATAGGATTTCACTCCTATGCATAGATTTGATAAAAAACCTTGAAGGGATTTTAATAGAGAACTAGGCAAGGCAAGGCAAGGCAAGGCAAGGCAAGGCAAGCTTACCATCGTTATTTTGAAATAAAATCATTTTTCTAAAACTTCCATGTAAATTTTTCCTATTATGCCGCAAAAAAACAGCAAATGCCGCTGCATTAAACAAGTGATGAATACTTGAAATTATAAATAAAGTATTCATAATCCCAAGGCCGTCTGAAAACGATATGATTGTTTTCAGACGACCTTTTCACACATCAAATATTCCACAGGGAAAACACTATGGCAAAAGCCCCAAAAACCATCTACCAATGTTCTGAATGCGGCGGTACGTCCCCGAAATGGCAAGGCAAATGCCCGCATTGCGGCGAGTGGAACACGCTTCAGGAAAGCCTGGCTTCGCCCGAACCGAAAAACGCCCGTTTCCAATCTTGGGCGGCGGACACTTCGACCGTCCAATCCCTCTCCGCCGTTACCGCTACCGAAGTGCCGCGCAATCCGACCGGCATGGGAGAACTTGACCGCGTATTGGGCGGTGGTTTGGTCGATGGCGCGGTTATCCTGCTCGGCGGCGACCCCGGCATCGGCAAATCCACACTGCTGTTGCAAACCATCGCCAAAATGGCGCAAAGCCGCAAAGTGCTGTACGTTTCCGGCGAAGAATCCGCCCAACAAGTCGCCCTGCGCGCGCAGCGTTTGGAACTGCCCACAGAAGGCGTGAACCTGCTTGCCGAAATCCGCATGGAAGCGATTCAGACGGCCTTGAAACAGCATCAGCCCGAAGTCGTGGTCATCGACTCCATTCAAACCATGTATTCCGACCAAATCACTTCCGCCCCCGGCTCCGTGTCGCAGGTGCGCGAATGTGCCGCCCAACTGACGCGTATGGCGAAACAGATGGACATCGCCATGATACTGGTCGGACACGTTACCAAAGACGGCGCGATTGCCGGCCCGCGCGTGCTGGAACACATGGTCGATACCGTGCTGTATTTCGAGGGCGACCAACATTCCAACTACCGCATGATACGCGCCATCAAAAACCGCTTCGGCGCGGCAAACGAACTGGGCGTATTCGCCATGACCGAAAACGGTTTGAAAGGCGTGTCCAACCCGTCCGCCATCTTCCTCGCCAGCTACCGCGACGACACCCCAGGTTCGTGCGTTTTAGTCACACAGGAAGGCAGCCGCCCGCTTTTGGTCGAAATTCAGGCATTGGTCGATGACGCACACGGCTTCACCCCCAAACGCCTCACCGTCGGCCTCGAACAAAACCGCCTCGCCATGCTGCTCGCCGTCCTCAACCGTCACGGCGGCATCGCCTGCTTCGACCAAGATGTGTTCCTCAACGCCGTCGGCGGCGTCAAAATCGGCGAACCCGCCGCCGACCTCGCCGTCATCCTCGCCATGCTCTCCAGCTTCCGCAACCGCCCCATGCCCGAAAAAACCGTGGTTTTCGGCGAAATCGGCTTAAGCGGCGAAGTCCGCCCTGTCGCACGCGGACAAGAGCGGCTCAAAGAAGCGGAAAAACTCGGCTTCAAACGCGCCATTGTCCCCAAAGCCAATATGCCGCGCAATGCCAAAGAGTTTCCAAACCTGAAAATCTACGGCGTCAGCAGTTTGCAGGAAGCGATTGACGTCTGTCGTGACGGGGACTAAACCGTTTCGATAATCTGATTCAAAAAACAATCAGCTAAAAGGCCGTCTGAAAGTTTTCAGACGGCCTCTCTTTAAATTTAAATAATTTTGTTATATTATAACGAACGACTTTATTCTATCTTTTCTACACATCGAAAATCGGAGAGAAATCATGAAAAAAACCGCTTTGCTTATCGCATCCGCCTTCCTGTTCAGTACTGCCGCACACGCCCATCGCGTTTGGGTTGAAACCGCCCACACACATGGCGGCGAATACCTTGAAGCCGAATTGGGCTATGGCGAATTCCCGGAACTTGAACCCATCGCCAAAGACCGCCTGCACATTTTCAGCAAACCCATGCAACTGGTGACTGAAAAAGGCAAAGAAAACATGATTCAAAAAGGCACATACAATTACCAATACCGCAGCAAACTGCCGGTCAAAGACGGCAGCTACTTGGTAACCGCCGAATACCAACCGACTTTCTGGTCTAAAAACAGCGCGGGCTGGAAGCAGGCAAGCATCAAAGAAATGCCTGATGCAAGCTATTGCGAACAAACCCGTATGTTCGGCAAAAACATCGTCAATGTCGGCCACGAAAGCGCAGATACGGCCATCATCACCAAGCAAGTCGGCCAACATTTGGAAATCGTACCTTTGGACAACCCTGCCAACGTCCACGTCGGCGAACGCTTCAAAGTCCGCGTCCTCTTCAATGGCGAGCCGCTGCCGAACGCCACCGTTACCGCCACATTTGACGGCTTCGATACCAGCGACCGCAGCAAAACCCATAAAACCGAAGCCCAAGCCTTTTCCGATACTACCGATGACAAAGGCGAAGTCAGCATCATTCCATTGCGCCAAGGTTTCTGGAAAGCCAGCGTAGAATACAAAGCCGATTTCCCCGATCAAAGCGTGTGCCAAAAGCAGGCGAACTACACCACTTTGACCTTCCAAATCGGTCATTCACATCATTGATTTTTCCATAACAAAAGGTCGTCTGAATAGTTCAGACGGCCTTTATTCATCCTATTTAAGGACGATGCGGCGCAAACCGCCATTGTCCCAATTCCAAATTCAAATCAAACAGATTCAGACGGCCTATTGCCACGCGGACCAAACGTAAACACGGAAAGCCTGCTTTCGCCGTCATCCTTCGCACTTGGCGGTTTTTCCCTTCCGAAATTTTAATTTCCACCCAAAAATCAGGTACGGATTTGCGCACGCGAATCGGCGGCACGCGCGGCCATAAAACATCCGCTTCGCCCTCTTCCAATACCCTGACCTCGGCCGGACGGGTCACAAAATCGCCCAAATCTACGCCACGGCGCAACAAATCCAATTTGGCTTCATCAGGAGAACCCTCCACCTGCGCCCAATAAGTTTTGACCTGCTTGAATTTCGGGTCGGCAATCTGCGCCTGCAAACGGCCATTATTGGTCAACAGCAGCAAACCCTCACTGTCTGTATCCAAACGTCCGGCCGGATAAAATCCCGGTTTCTCGACAAAATCCTTAAGGCACGGATGTTTTTCATGTGCGGAAAACTGGCAAATCACGCCATAAGGCTTGTTTAGGATAATCAAATCGTTCATTTCACACTTTCAGACGGCCTCAGATTCCAAGCAATCCCGGATAATAAAAAAGACACCGTATAAACGGTGTCTTTCATATTTGGCGGAGTAAGAGGGATTCGAACCCTCGATGCAGGTTGACCCCACATGCTTCCTTAGCAGGGAAGTGCCTTCAGCCTCTCAGCCATTACTCCTAAGGAAGACCGCAATATACGCCCTCTGCCCTCCTTCGTCAAGCATTAGCACCTCAAACTTTCTTAACACCATGAAATCATTTAAATAAAAATATAATATTTTTTGCATCATCCTATTTTTATACGGCTTTCATATATGTTAAAATGATTTTGTTTTCTGTAAACCTTTTTTCACACCCCTTAATTATAAAGGAGTCCGTATGTTACGTTTTTCTGCTTTGGTTGCCGTATCCGCCCTGATGCTTGCCGCTTGCTCACAATCCGGCAATTCTCAACCATCTGCTTCCTCCTCTCAAACTTCTACTCAAAAAACAACTGCCGCCGGTTCTGCCTGCCGCAGCATGGGTGAAGGCCATAAAGTCAATGGCAAAGGTCAAAACGATATTTATATGTGTAAAGTCGATGTAGCTTTGAACTCTGCCGAAGCGAAATCCGCTTTGGATCCCAGCATCCGCGTTCACTACGGCAGCACATCCGGCGCGACTTTGACTTCCCGTCAAATCTCCAACTCAGTCGGCAAAACCCCTGATGAAACCTGCCAACGCGCATTCTTAAGCGCAGTTAAACGCTTCCAAAGCACTGCACATCGCAAAAAAGCCAAATCCGTTCATCTGGTTAGCTACTTTGACAAAGTAACCAAAGGCGGTAACGAGTACGAATGCCACATCGCTACATTCAACAGCCGTGTGGTTTTGAAAGGCAGCTTCCACTAAGCAATGTCAAAAATGCCGGACTTCAAGATGAAGTTTGGCATTTTTCTATTTTATGGATACGACAACCCTTCACTGCCTGCTGGCCGATCCGTCTTTTGCCGCCTGCTACGACCATGCCTCTCTAAACGCAGCCGATTCCCAACGTTTGGCTGCCACGCCGCAACTGGCGCAGCGTCAGGACTGGCAAGTCAGCCGAGCATTAAAACAGCAAACCGATTTACCGACTGTATCACTGAGCCACAGCCAAGGCTTTGCCGCTTTATTGTGTGCGCCTCATCCCTTAACAGCCGGTATCGATATCGAATTTATCCGCCCGCGCGATTTCAAAGCGCTGTCGGCTTTGGTCTGCACGCAGGAAGAGCAAGACTTTTTGGAAACGGCAAACTGGCCGTCTGAAACGTTTTACCGATTGTGGTGTTTCAAAGAAGCCCTGATTAAAGCGGCGAATTTGGATTTCCCGTCAGACATGAAATCGGTCGGCTATGTTTTCGATTCAGGACAACCCGTCGGTTTACGCGCCGGAAAGCAAACCGATTGGCGTGGCACAAGCGCGATTTTGGCGGATACGATGGCACTTGCCTGCGTTTGGCAGGGAAAAGCCGTCGCTCTGCAATGGCAGTTTTTCGGTTCACTCAAGCCCAATGATTTAACCGACCGGCAAACCATCTAATAACTGACAAAATAATAATAATCTGATTTAATTTACTGTACTTTTACTGATTCCACACACCAACAGCAGCATTTGCAAAAGGCCGTCTGAACGATGAATCTTCGCCTCCTAAACCGCCTCTATACTGCCCTTATCCTGTTTCTCACCCTGTTTTTGGTTTATGCCTTTGCTTCACAAGCACGCATCCAAACCGATTTGACCGCGTTGTTGCCGAGCGAGCAGCAACCCGATGCCTTACTGACGGCTGCGGATAAAGCCGCAGAAGCGCAGCTCAATTCGCAAATCATTTTGCTTGCCGGCAGTACCGATGCCGAAACCGCTTTTCAAACGGCCTCTCAAATTGCCGATGCATGGCGCAAGAGCGGCGTATTTGAACAAGTCGACAGCAGCATGACGCCGAATTTGGACAAGGTGCGGGCGGATATGCAGAAACTGGGCTTGGCCGTTTTGCCGCAAGACGAAATCCGCCTGCTGTTTGAGCAGCCGCAAGCCTATTTTCAAGCGCGCGCAGAAGCCGCGGCCAATCCGTTTGCCGCCCCCTCCCCTTTGTCTTTAGAACAAGACTGGCTGGGCTTCGGACGCTTTGTTGCCGACAAAGCCAATCCGCAAAGCCGTTTGCAGTGGGACATGGACAACGGCATGCTGTTTGCCGAAGACCAAGGCAAAACTTGGGTATTTTTACGCGGACGGCTCGCCGGCGGCGATCAATTTTCCGGCAACGATGCCCTCTTGCCGCTGATGGCGCAAAGCCGTCAAATCGCTTCGGAAAACGGCGCAGAAACCTTAAGCGCAGGTGGCGCATTGTTCGCCGCCGTATCCAAAGCAGCTGCAGAAAAAGAAAGCCGGCTGATGAGCATGGTCGGATTGGGGCTGACCTTTGCTCTGCTGTTGTGGGTCTTCCGCAGCGGCCGCGTATTTTTGCTGTCCTTGCCGCTGGCAGCCGGTATGTTGACCGGATTGGCAGTTGCATTATTAACCTTCGGCGAAGTGCATATCCTGACCATCGTCATCGGCACCAGCTTGGTGGGTATGTTGGTGGATTTCCCGTTGCACTGGCTTGCGCCGTCGGTATTCGGGCCGTCTGAAAAGACCGTTTGGCAGGCTGAATCGGCAATAAAACATGTCTTGCCGAGCTTTGTCGTCAGCCTGACGATTACCGTCTTGGGCTACGCGCTGCTGTGGTTCACCCCTTTGCCTGTACTGCGCCAAACCGCCGTATTTTCAGGCTTTGCCTTATTTGGCGCGTTTGGTGCCACCGTTTTATGGCTGCCGCCGCTGTTTCGCCGCTACCGTGCCAAAACCGTGCCTTTTGCCGCATTAACCGAAAAGCTCTATTCCTTGTCAGGCCGTCTGAAAAACCGCCTGCACAAACGCGGCTGGTTAATCGTGGGCGGAATTTTGCTGGCAGTCGGACTGTGGCGCAGCGACTGGCGTGACGACATCCGTCAATGGGTCAATATGCCGACCGCGATGTTGACAGAAGTACAACAAATCGGCCGGTTGAGCGGCACAGATTTTGGCGGCAAATATTTGGTGGCCGAAGCACAAAGCGAAGATGCCCTGTTGAAGAAAACCGCCGAACTCGGCCACGCCCTGCAGCCCTTAATCGCGCAAGGCAAACTTTCCGGCATCCAATCGCCCGACCAATTCATCCTGCCGACAACGGAACAGCAAAAACTGCAAAACCGCCTGCGCGAATTGACCAAGTTGCCTGATAGCTGGAAACCGCTTACCGAAATCGGTATTCCGCGCAAAACCGTGCGCGATGCCCTGCTGCAAGCCGCCGATATGCAACCATTGTCGCTTTCAGACGGCCTGAATACCGATTTGGCAGAAGCTTGGCGTTCCTTGTATTTGGGCGAAGTGGAACCAGGCCGTTTTGCTGCCGTCGTGCGTTTGAACGGCATGGCCGATGAAGCCGCCGTACGCGCCGCAGTGCAACACGTCTCCGGCATACATTGGGCAGACAAACGTGCCCACTTAAACGAGCTTTTCCACCACACGCGCAATCAGGCCGCATGGTTGAAACTGGCTTCCTATGCCTTGGCATGGCTGCTTTTATGGAAAATGTTCGGTTTCAAACGCGGCAGCAAAATCCTTGCCGTGCCGCTGGCCGCGGCCATCTGCACCGTTGCCGTACTCGGTTTGGCCGGCATTCCCGTCAGCCTGTTTGCCATGTTCGGCCTGCTTTTAGTATCCGCCATCGGCGTGGACTATGCCGTCTATGCCGCCACCGCACACCACAGCGCGCCGGCAAAATTAGGCGGCATGCTGCTTGCCGCCGCGACGACTGCCATTTCCTTTGCCCTGCTCGCCATCAGCAGCACGCCCGCCGTTGCCGCGTTCGGCATGACGGTTACCATCGGTGTGGCATTCAATATTTGGCTGGCAGGCACATTGTTGAAAAATTAGACAAAAAAATAAAGACGATTGAAATTAAGGCGATATTTTGTTTCAACTTCTATCGCCAAGCTACAAAAGGCCGTCTGAAAAACTCAGGCGACGGATTAAACATTATTTATCATTAAAATCAAAGGTATTTTAAAATGTCCGTAGAATTTGACGTTGCCGTTATCGGCGCAGGCCCTTCGGGTTCGGTTGCTTCTGCTTTGCTGAACAAACAAGGCTTTAAAGTTTGCGTATTGGAAAAACAACATTTCCCGCGCTTTGTCATCGGCGAAAGCCTGCTGCCGCATTGCATGGAAATGTTGGAAGAAGCCGGTTTTGCCGATGCCGTGCATGCCGAGCCCAGCTTTCAATTTAAAGACGGTGCTGCGTTTTCATGGGGCAGCCGTTACACAGATTTCAACTTTACTGAAAAATTTTCAGACGGCCCCGGCACCATTTATCAAGTGCGCCGCGGCATCTTCGACAAAATCCTGATTGATGAAGCGGCAAAACAAGGCGTCGATGTCCGCTTCGAACACGGCGTAACCGCGTTTGACAACAGCGGCGATGTGGCACGCTTGAGCGTTGCGACCGATACAGGCGAAAACTATGAATTGACCGCCAAATTCATTTTGGATGCCAGCGGTTACGGCCGCGTCCTGCCCCGCCTTTTGGACTTGGAAAGCCCGTCCGAGCTTCCTCCTCGCCAAGCCCACTTCACGCATATCGACGACAACATCACCAGCCCGAAATTCGACCGCAACAAAATCCTGATCAACACGCATCCTGAACATCGCGATGTCTGGATTTGGCTGATTCCTTTCGGCGACAACCGCTGCTCCATCGGCGTTGTCGGCACGCCCGACAAACTGGCCGGCGAATCAGAAGCCGTGTTGAAAAAATTTGTGTACGAATGCCCGATGCTGGCGGAAATTTTAGATAAAGCCGTTTGGGAAAACGACTTCCCGTTCCGCTCTATCCAAGGCTACTCCGCCAACGTGAAAACCTTATACGGCAAACATTTCGCCCTTTTGGGCAACGCCGCCGAATTCCTCGACCCCGTCTTCTCCTCCGGCGTAACCATTGCCCTGCACTCTGCCAAACTGGCTGCCGACTTGTTGGCCAAACAACTCAAAGGCGAAGCCGTCGATTGGCAAACTGAATTTGCCGACCAATTGATGATCGGCGTGAACGCGTTCCGCACTTATGTAAACGGTTGGTACGATTTCCGCTTTCAAAACGCCATCTATGCGCCCAACCGCAGCCCTGAAATCAGCCGCATGATTTCGTCTATTTTGGCAGGCTACGCTTGGGACACGAACAATCCATTCGTGGAAAAATCCGAGCAACGCTTGTCCACACTTGCCGCATTGGTGGGTGATTTGAAGGTAGAATAAGGAAGAATGCCTTTCAGACGGCCGCGCCTAAAAACAGAACAGGCCGTCTGAAAATCTACCCTCATCATTAAATATTTTGACCGATAGATAAAACCTTATGCGATTTATCCCTTTGCTTGCTGCACTGCTACTTTCCGCATGCGCAACCTCGCTCCCTCATCCGCAAACGCTGCCACCGCTTTCCAAAGAAGGCCAATGGTTCAAACTCGAGCAAACCAATGCGGCGGGGCAAACCGTTCAAACCAATCTCTTGGCAGTCGAACCTCATTCAGACGGCATCCGCTTTGTCCAAACCGATGCACTGGGCGCGCCGGTATCGCGTCAATCGGTCAGCACCAAAGGCTGGAAAAATGACGGCTTTGTGATGCCCAATGCCGCTTCGCGCCGACTGTTTGCCGCCCTGTTGCCGCTTTTGGCTGCTGAACACGCCGCCACGCTTTACCCTGAAGCCCGCCAACAAAACGCCACCCATCAAGGCTTCTGCCCTGACGGCAAAGGCGCGGTATTCAGCTACCGCGAGCGTGATTTGTGGTGTGTCGCCCACCATTCCGAACAATTCCTCATCGGCTTCCCCGACCAAACTTTCTGGACGGTCAGCCCGATTGCAGAAGACTAATTCATGAATACTCCTGTTTATCTCAGCCGTCCGGCACTGACCAGCGCATTGGGCAGCGGCTTGCAAGTTCATGCCGAAGCCTTACTCACGCCGTCTGAAAACACGCCCCTGACTTTTTCAGACCAATGGGTAAAAGGCAAAACGCATGCTTTCGGTGCCGTCAAAGAAACCCTGATGCCCCTGCCCGACAACATCCCCGAAGCACACCGCAGCCGCAACAACCAGCTTATCCTGCACGCGCTTTCGCAAATAGACGGACTGATTCAGACGGCCATTGCCCGTTACGGCAAAGAAAGGGTCGCTGTCGTTACCGGTACGTCCACCAGTGGCGCAGACGAAAATATCCCTTTGTTCCAACACGTTGTCCAAGGCGGTGCATGGACGAATGTTCCGTTCAAACAGCTGCAACACACCATGGCTTCGCCCTCCGAATTTATCGCCCAAGTTTACGGTCTGGACGGCTTGCGCTATACCGTTTCCACCGCCTGCACTTCCGGCGCACGCGCCCTCATCAGCGCAGCCCGGCTGCTTCGTGCCGGATTGTGTGATGCCGTGATTTGCGGCGGCGCAGATACGCTTTCTCCGCTGACGATCAATGGTTTTGCCTCTTTGGAAGTGCTTTCAGACGGCATTGCCAAGCCTTTTTCCGCCAACCGCAACGGTATCAATATCGGCGAAGCGGCCGCATTTTTCGTGATGACGCGCGATGCCGATTTTGACGGCGAAATGCAGTTGCTGGGCTACGGTGCAAGCAGCGATGCCTACCATATGTCTTCGCCCCGCCCAGACGGTTTGGGTGCAGCCCAATCCTTTCAGGCTGCTTTGGATAAAGCCGGTTTGAAAGCGGAAGACATCGGCTGGATCAATCTACACGGCACCGGCACGCAGCACAACGACAGCATGGAAAGCCGGGCCGTTGCCGAAGTATTTGGCAGCCACACCCTTTGCACCTCAACCAAGCCGTCCACCGGTCATACTTTGGGTGCAGCCGGTGCAATCGAAGCCGCGTTTGCCTGGTTGATGGTCAACCGCCAATACAATCCGGAAGGCAAACTGCCGCCCCAACAATGGGACAATGTACCCGATTCCGAGCTGCCCAACATCGCTTTGACCGACGGCAACAGCCGCTGGCCGTCTGAAAAACGCATTGCCGCCAGCTCGTCTTTTGCCTTCGGCGGCAGCAATGCCGTTTTGATTATCGGATAAGTCCTTATATTTAGGCTGTCTTTTCAGACGGCCTTTTTCTTTTCCGCAACTTAAAAAACAATAACATCAAAACAACAACCAAATCCGCCGAAATATGCCATAATAGGCTTAGCACATTTCATCTCGCGATGTGCCCGAAAAGAAAAACTTAACCTACATAGAGAATGAACCCATGACTAAATCCACCATTATCTATACCTACACCGACGAAGCTCCTGCATTGGCCACTCAATCCCTGTTGCCGATTGTGCAGGCGTTTACCCGCCACGCCGACATTGATGTCAAAACCAGCGACATTTCTCTCTCCGGCCGTATTTTGGCGGCGTTCCCCGAATACCTGACCGAAGCGCAACGCGTACCCGATGCGCTTGCCGAGTTGGGCGAACTGGTGAAACAACCCGATGCAAACGTAATCAAACTGCCGAACATCAGCGCGTCCGTACCGCAACTGACTGCCGCGATTAAAGAATTGCAGTCTAAAGGCTTTGCCGTCCCCGACTATCCCGCCGACCCGCAAACCGATGAAGAAAAAGCCGTACGCGAACGCTACGACCGCATCAAAGGCAGCGCGGTCAACCCTGTCCTGCGCGAAGGCAACTCCGACCGCCGCGCGCCTAAAGCAGTGAAAAACTTTGCGAAAAAACATCCGCACAGCATGGGCGCATGGACCAAAGATTCCAAAACCCACGTTGCCACCATGCAAAGCGGCGACTTTTTCCATAACGAACAATCCGTTACCGTACCCGATGCGACTTCCGTATCCATCGTGTTCACCGACAAACAAGGCAACAAAAAAGAGCTGCGCGAGCCTGTTGCCCTGAAAGCCGGCGAAATCATCGATGCGACCGTGATGAGCAAAAAAGCCCTGCTCGCCTTCCTTGCCGAACAAGTGAAAGACGCAAAAGCAAAAGGCGTATTGTTCTCGCTGCACATGAAAGCCACAATGATGAAAGTGTCCGACCCGATTATCTTCGGACACGCCGTCAAAGTATTCTTTGCACCTGTATTTGAAAAATTCGGCGACAAATTGGCTGCCGCAGGTGTCAACGTCAACAACGGCTTCGGCAACCTGCTTGCCAATCTGGATAAACTGGATGCGGACACCCGCGTTGCCGTCGAAGCCGAAATCGCCGCCGTTTACGCCGCCAACCCTGATTTGGCCATGGTTGATTCCGACAAAGGCATCACCAACCTGCACGTTCCTAGCGATGTCATCGTCGATGCTTCCATGCCCGCGATGATCCGCAACTCCGGCCGTATGTGGGATAAAGACGGCAAAGCGCAAGATACCAAAGCCGTCATTCCCGACAGCAGCTATGCCGGCGTTTACCAAGCAACCATCGACTTCTGTCGCGAACACGGTGCGTTTGATCCGACAACCATGGGTACCGTTCCTAACGTCGGTCTGATGGCGCAAGCAGCCGAAGAATACGGTTCACACAACAAAACCTTCGAAATCGAAGCCGACGGCCAAGTTCAAGTCATTGATGCAGCAGGTAATGTCCTGATGCAACACAATGTTGAAGCCGGCGACATCTGGCGTATGTGCCAAACCAAAGACGCGCCCGTCAAAGACTGGGTACAACTCGCCGTCAACCGCGCCCGTCTGAGCAATACACCAGCCGTATTCTGGCTCGATGAAAACCGTCCGCACGATAAAAGCCTGCTCGCCAAGGTTAAAACCTACCTTGCCGAACTAGATACCGACGGCCTCGACATCCGCGTCCTCGCGCCTGAAGAAGCCGCTAAATTCAGCTTGGGCCGTCTGAAAAACGGCGAAGACACCATTTCCGTAACCGGCAACGTCCTGCGCGACTACCTGACCGACTTGTTCCCGATTTTGGAACTCGGCACCAGTGCGAAAATGCTGTCCATCGTTCCATTGATGAACGGCGGCGGTATGTTTGAAACCGGCGCGGGCGGCTCCGCACCGAAACACGTCCAACAGTTCCTCGAAGAAAACCACTTGCGCTGGGACTCTTTGGGCGAATTCCTCGCGCTCGCCGTCTCGTTTGAACATCTGGCGCAAAAAACCGGCAACGCCAAAGCCCAAGTCCTCGCCGACACTTTGGATGCCGCCACCGAAAAACTGCTGTTGAACGACAAATCGCCCAAACGCAAAGCAGGCGAACTCGACAACCGCGGCAGCCATTTCTACCTCACCCTCTACTGGGCGCAAGAATTGGCAGCGCAAGACAAAGATGCCGAACTGAAAGCCGCATTTGCACCGTTGGCAGCCGCTTTGACTGCCGACGAAGCCAAAATCGTTGAAGAACTCTCTGCCGTACAAGGCAAAGCGGTCGACATCGGCGGCTACTACGCAGCCAATCCTGAAAAAGCCGCGCAAGCGATGCGTCCGAGCGCAACCTTTAATCAGGCATTGTCAGCCTTATAATTAAAGTAATAAAAGGCCGTCTGAACTTTCAGACGGCCTCAAACCTTATGGAAACACAATGAAAAAAACCATTCTTTCTCTTACTCTCCTCATCAGTGCTCCGGCTTTGTGGGCATTTTCCCCTGCCGAATTGGCACAAACCCTGCAAAAACCGCAAAACGTGCAAGGCAATTTTGTCCAACAACGCCAGCTCAAATCCCTCAGCAAACCCATGACCACCAGCGGCAGCTTTACCCTTGTCCCACAAAAAGGCCTGCTCTGGAAAATGCAAAAACCATTTGAAACCACCCTGCGCGTGCGTTCAGACGGCATCATGCAATGGAACGGCAGCCAATGGGTCAACCCAAATGCCAGCAAGCTCAACGGCCAAAGCCGCCAAATCAAACTTTTCCTCGACCTTTTGGGCGGCAATACTCAAGGTTTGGAAAAACAATTTGATTTGAAATTAAACGGCAACGAAAAAAAATGGACGTTGACCCTGACTCCGAAAACCGCCATTACCCGCCAAATTTTCAACCGTATCGAAATCAACGGCGATACGCTGGTGCGTAAAATCGAATTGGACGAAAAGCAAGGCGACAAAACCACCATGCAGTTCAACCAAATCCAAACCGATAAAGCTCTGGACAGCTTCAGCCGTACCGCCCTGTAATTGTCTATTCCAACAAAAGGCCGTCTGAAAATAGATTTCAGACGGCCTTTTGTATTAATCGGCTGAAGGCTGCTGCCCTTTTCGTTCCGCCTTTCTGGCTTCGCGTATGGCTTTAAGTTCGGCCTCTTTCTGCCTAGCTTTTTTCAGCCAAGCTTCCCATTGGTTTGGCGTTTCCAGCGTGATTCTGCCGATTTTTCCTTCGCGGAAATCGGTCAGTATATTTTCAGCGGCCTTTTGATAATTGATTCGTCCGCCGCTCAAAACCGCTCCGCGTTTTTTGGCAATCCACTCCAACCAAGAAGTATCGTCCCAATGGCTGCTTGGATCTTTGTCGGCTTGATAACGCTCTTGCAACAAAGCCAGATAATGGCGGCGGAGGTAATCCAAAAGCTCAAGCGCCACTTCTTCTTCGTCCAGAGCGTTACGCCCGACTGCACCGCCGGCCGCAAGGTTATAGCCGCCTTCTTCAACGATAATTTTTGGCCACAACATACCGGGGGTATCGTAAAGCCAGAAATCGTCGGCAAGGAAAAGGCGCTGTTCGGCTTTGGTAATACCGGGTTCATTACCGGTTTTGGCAGATTTTTTGCCGATCATGCCGTTAATCAAGGTGGATTTGCCGACGTTGGGAATACCGCAAATCAGAACACGCAACGGCTTCTCGATACCTTGACGATGCGGAATCATGGCGCGGCAGGCTTGGGTAATTTTTCCATGCGCGCCGGTTTCGGAAGAATCCAGCGCAATGGCGCGGGTATCTTGACGGCTGTTGTAGTGTTCGAGCCAAACTTTAGTGCGCTCAGGATCGGCGAGGTCTTGTTTGTTTAAGATTTTCAGTTTGGGCTTGCCTTTGGACAACTGGGCAAGCAAAGGGTTTTCGCTGGAAGCAGGCATACGCGCGTCCAACATCTCAATCACCATATCAACGCTTTTAATGCGTTCGGCAATGGCTTTTTTTGCCTTGTTCATGTGGCCGGGAAACCATTGGATAGCCATGTCTTTTTATTCTTTCTATTCGTATCTGAGGCCGTCTGAACAATCATTGTTTTTCAGACGGCCTCGGTATTGGGATAATCGGTCAATCAGGATTTAGAGGTTGCCATGTTCATAGCTGTAATAACCTGCTTCATCCATACATTGCTCAAACGTTTTGGATGTATTGCCACGTTTGGTTCCATTTTGAGCTTGTGATTTGCAGGTATTGATTTGGCGGGAAACTTCAGCTTCGCTCGCGCCGGTGCGGTGCCAACGGTAAGCTGTTACAGGCTCTGTTGCACAGGCGGTCAAGATAAGCAGGGATAATGCGGTCAGACTGATTTTTTTCATGGTTTCTTCCTTTGAGGCCGTCTGAAACGGCAAGTTAGCGTCCTGCCAAGCTTTGAGCCTGACGGTGGCGGACAAGGAGTTCGTAACGGCCTTTGAGGCGCTCGGCCAGTTTTTCCACAACATAAACGGAGCGGTGCTGACCGCCGGTACAACCGATGGCAATCGTCACATAACTGCGGCTCTCTTGCTGCAGACGCGGCAGCCAGCGGTTTAAGAAATGCTCAATATCATCAACCATTTCTTGAACCAAAGGCTGCTGGTCCAAATAATCTTGAATGGGTTTGTCCATACCGGTAAAGGGGCGCAATTCAGGATCGTAATACGGATTGGGCAGGCTGCGCATGTCAAACATAAAGTCGGCATTATTGGGAACGCCGTATTTGAAACCAAAGGACTCAAGAATAACCAGCAAACCGATGCGTTCAATGTTGAGCCATTGTTGAACGGCATAACGCAGCTGCTGCGCATTCATTTTGGACGTATCGATGCAATATGCAATGTCTTTGAGCGGAAAGAGCCATTCGCGTTCTTTTTGCAGGCTTTCCAACAAGGTCAGATTATGGCCGGACAAAGGATGGCCGCGGCGGGTTTCCGAGAAGCGGCGTACCAACACGCCCTCTTCTGCTTCAATAAAGAGGACTTCGACTTGATGCCCTTCATGACGCAAATATTGGATTTGCTCTTGCGCTTCCTGAATATTGATACCGGAACGGATGTCAACGCTGACACCGAGTTTGGTTTCATCGGCACGTTCGATGTGGAGCGAAACCAACGACGGAAGCATTTCCAAGGGAAGATTATCGACACAGTAATAGCCCAAATCTTCGAGCTGCTTGAGGGCTACGGATTTTCCTGAGCCGGATAAGCCGCTAATCAGGACGATTTTCATGGTTTTGTTCGTTTTCTTTGAGTTGTGTTTGATGGCGTTCGAGGAATTCTTTGGTGCTGTCTTTGCCGCGCAATTGAAGGATGTAATTGCGCACTGCAGCTTCAACCAATACTGCTAAGTTTCGACCGATTGCAACAGGCAGGGTAACGGAACGGACGCTGACGTTGAGGATAGATTCTGTTTCGGTACGGATGCTCAATCGATCGAGTTGTTTCATGTATCCGTCGTCGGCCGGAACCAAATTGATAATCAGCTGGAGGATTTTTTTCGGACGGATGGAGGTTTCGCCAAAAATATGGCGGATATTGAGTATGCCCAAACCGCGTACTTCGAGGAAATCACGCAGCATAGGCGGGCAACGGCCTTCCAGCATTTCCGGGCCGGTGCGGAAGAGTTCGACCGCATCATCGGCAATCAGGCTGTGCCCACGCGAAATCAGCTCCAATGCCAATTCGCTCTTACCCAAGCCGGACTGCCCGGTAATGAGTACGCCCACTTCAAATACATCCAAAAATACGCCGTGCTTGATGGTGGAAGTCGCCAATGTGCGTTGCAGATAAATCCGCAAAACGTCCATCAAGTGCGGGCTTTCCTGTTTGGATGTCAGTAAAGGGATACTGTTGGTATGGCAATAATCGCGCAATTTGGGCGAAACCGGCAGACCGTTGGCGACGATGACCAAAGACATGGGAATGTCGAAAAGCTCGCCGAAATCATAGTTGAGTTCGCCCGATTCCAGACGGCGTAAATATTCGGCTTCGGCTACGCCGACAACTTGAATTTGGTTGGGATGGATAAAGTTTAAGTGGCCGACCAAGGCCAAGACGGGTTTATCGGCTTCGACACCGATACGGTTGTCCGCGCCGGAATTGCCGGCAGCCCAAGCAAGTTCGAGTTTGTGCTGATTGTCGGAAAACAGGCGGCGGACGGATATGCTGGGCATGAATTACTCTTCGGTCAGGAGTGTGCGTACTTCTTCGGCAGAAGTCGCGGCCATCAATGCTTCACGGACGGCTTTTTGAGAGAATCTGCCGGCCAGTTTGGACAAGACTTCCAAATGTTCGCCGGTAGCGTTTTCAGGCACAAGCAGGATAAAAATCAGGGAAACGGGTTTGCCGTCGGGCGCATCAAAGGCGACCGGCTCTTTGGTGCGGATAAACGCACCGGTGGCTTTTTTCACGCATGCGTGACGGCCGTGGGGAATCGCCACCCCCTGCCCCAAACCGGTCGAACCGAGTTTTTCACGGGCAAACAGGCAGTCGAACACGTTGGCATTCGGTAATTCTGCTTCATTCTCCAGCAGCTGTGCGGCCTCTTCAAACAGACGCTTTTTGCTGCTGACTTCCAAATCCAAAACGATATGGGACAAAGGTAAAATTTCGCCGATCAGGCTCATATGTATCTCTTTTAAATGTCGCAAAACAATGGGATTGTACCGATTGTCGGTGCAAATCTCAATCCTGAAGGCGTAATTTACACTCGTCCCGCTAACATTTTCCATGTTGTTTTTGATATTTTTTAACGAGCCGAAAATAATCCAACCATTTGATTATAATTAATTTAAAGTAAAAATTCCATCATTGGCTAAATCGCGGTTTAAATAAAAAGGAGTATGTCCGGCATACTCCTTTTCCCTTTCTTTTCAGACGGCCCCAGCCTCGTTTTTTAAAACAATTTGGACACCAAAAACAACCAAAAATAATGGCAGACCAATCCGCAAAACCATGCCAAGCCGATGCGGTTGTTGGCCAAAAATGTTTGGAAGCACAACTGACGGTCGCGCGTACGGATGGCGGCATATTGTTGGCACTGCCAATACGCGGTTATCGGCAATACCAGCCAATACGGCCAAGTTGCGCCGATTTTGATACCCAACACCGCCATCAATACCGTAAACCAAAAATGGCAAAGCATGGTTGCGCTAATGTCGTGATGGCCAAATGTGATTGCCGAAGTTTTAATGCCGATTTTCAAATCGTCTTCTTTGTCCGCCATGGCATAAATCGTGTCGTAAGCCAGCGTCCATAAGGCATTGGCGGTAAACATCAGCCACGCTTCGGGAGGCACTCGGCCTTGCACGGCGGCAAAGGCCATGGGAATGCCGAACGAAAATGCCAGTCCCAAATAAAACTGCGGCAACGGGAAAAAGCGTTTGGTAAAGGGATATGTGACGGCCAGAAACAAGGCCGGAAGGCTCATCAGCCAAGTAAAGCGGTTGAGCGGCACCAGACACAAGGCCGCCATCAGACACAGCATGACGGTCAAAAGCAACGCTTCGGTTTTGGAAACCAAACCTTTGGCAAACGGGCGGTTTTTGGTGCGCTCTACTGCACCGTCAAAATTGCGGTCGGCAAAGTCGTTCACGACGCAACCTGCGCTGCGCATTAAAAACGTGCCTGCAGTAAAGGCAATAAAAATATCCGCGTCGGGAACGCCTTTAGACGCAATCCACAATGCCCAATAAGTCGGCCACAGCAAAAGCAGGGTGCCGATGGGTTTGTCGATGCGCATCAGTTTGGCGTATATCACCATCCGTCCGACAGCGTAACGCGGTAAAAATTGTAGGAAAAAGCGCCGTATGTTCATTGGTGTAATGTGTCGTTGTATATGTATTGATGCTGAATGAAAGGCATTTTTAGAGCCTTAGCTCTTATTATAATTTATTGCCGTCTGAAATCAAACGAATCTTAATGATTTAATTTGTTGTATTATAACAGAATTATGACAAATCTCGGCAATCGGTTTTCTTTTCAGACGGCCTTATCAGTATAAATCCATTAATTTCAATAAGAAATATTCTGTTAATTCCAATATTTCGCCGTTCCAATCGAAATACGAACGGCGCGCAGTAACAGGCCGTCTGAAAGACGGATGATCGGCATCTTTAAAACGAAGAAACTCAAAATCCGAACGTTTCAATGGCAATGTACCGTCAAACAGACGCTCTCCCAAAGGCTGCGTTCCGCAATCCAATAATTCAGTCCATAGACGGCTATCCGGCCGGCACGCGCTTCTGGCTTGTATCACTGTTTCGCCGTCCAGTTTGAGCAAAACATCGCGCACAAAGATTTCGTCTCCGTTTTCTGCTCCCTTCGTCAAACCCAAATACACCGGCTCGACTGAAAAATCCTTACCTGAAGCGCGCAACGCAGCGGTTAGCGAAGAAACGGTCAGCAAATGTTCGGCCTTAGACGGCAGAAGACTTGAAGCTTCGGCATATGAACAAAGTGTGCCACGCGGTATATCAAACGCCATTTACCACCTCTGTTTTGGCCAACTCCTGCCATTTGGCTTCGGGAAACTCATCTTTCAGACGGCCTTTAAGATATTCCAAGGTATCGCCGGCAACGGTTTCATCTTTGCTGTCGTGAATATGGTTGAAAATCAGGCTGTGCAAGCTGATACCGTATTGTTTGAGCGCGGCGAAGCTGAGCAGGGTATGGTTGATGCTGCCGAGCCGTCCGCTGGTAACGAGAATGACGGGATAAGCCTGTTGCTGAATATAATCAATGGTTAACAGGTTTTCCGTCAGAGGAACCATCAATCCGCCCGCGCCTTCGATCAATACGATTTCGTATTGTGCCGCCAATTGCTGCGTGGCGGTGCGGATTTTGTTCAAGTCCAAAGCCCTGCCGTCCAGACGGGCGGCGAGATGGGGCGAGGCGGGATAGCTGAAGATTTCGGGCATGGTCAGCCGCTGTTTGTCGGCTTCCTGCATGGGTATGCCCATGATGTTGCGGTGGACGGCGATGTCGTCGGCGATGTTTTGGCAACCGGTTTGCACGGGCTTTTGCGTGATCACGTTTTTGCCCTGCTGCAACAATTGTTTTGCCAACATGCCACTGGCGATGGTTTTGCCGATGTCCGTGTCTATGCCGCTGACGAAGTAAACGCCTTTCATTTGCTGTGTTCCTTCAAAATTTGTACGGTTTTGTCGGCAAGTTCGGTCAAGAGGCCGTCTGAAATGATGTAAGGCGGCATGAGGTACACCAGCCTGCCGAACGGGCGCACCCAAATGCCCTGCGCCACGCAGTCCGCTTGAAAACGCGCCATATCCACGCCTTTTTCCAGCTCGATCACGCCGATGGCACCCAAAACGCGCACGTCTTTCACGCCGCGAATGTCCCATGCGGTTTTCAGACGGCCTTTTAAGATGTTTTCAATGCGGCAGATATTTGCCTGCCAATCTTGGGACAAAAGCAGTTTGACCGAAGCACAGGCAACGGCACACGCCAGCGGGTTTGCCATAAATGTCGGGCCGTGCATAAACACGCCCGCTTCGCCGCGCGAAATCGTTTCGGTGACTTTTTGCGAAGTGATTGCCGCCGCCAGCGTCATATAGCCGCCGCTCAAGCCCTTGCCGATACACATAATATCCGGTACGACCTCCGCGTGTTCGCAGGCAAACATCTTGCCCGTGCGCCCGAATCCGGTGGCAATTTCATCAAAAATCAACACGATATCAAATTCGTCGCACAAATCGCGCAAACCGCGAAGATACTGCGGATGATAAAAATACATACCGCCCGCGCCCTGCACGACCGGTTCCAAAATAAAGGCGGCGATATCCGCATGATGCGCTTCAAACAAGGCGCGGACAGGCTGCAAATCCGCCTCGTCCCACTCATCGTCGAAACGGCTTTTCGGATTATTGACAAAATAACGCTGTGGCAGAGCGCTGCCGAAAATATGGTGCATCCCCGTTTCCGGATCGCAGACGGACATCGCGTTCCAAGTATCGCCGTGATACCCGCGCCGCACCGTCGCAATATTCTGCTTCGCGGTCAAACCCCGCGCCTGCTGGTATTGCACTGCCATCTTCAGCGCAACTTCTACCGAAACCGAACCCGAATCCGCATAAAAAATACGGTCCAGCCCCTGCGGCAAAATCCCAACCAATAATTTGCCCAGTTCCACCGCAGGCTCGTGCGTCAAACCGCCGAACATCACATGCGACATCTGTTTAATCTGCGCCTCAACCGCCTGATTCAAAACGGGATGATTATAGCCGTGTATCGCACACCACCAAGACGACATCCCGTCAATCAGCCGCGTACCGTCCGCCAATTCGATATGCACGCCCTCCGCACGGCGCACCGGATAAACAGGCAACGGGTCGGTCATGGACGTATAGGGATGGAGCAGATGGGTGCGGTCGAAATCGAGCAGGGAGGACGGTTCGGACATATTCTTTTTAAAGACAGATTGACAATTTTCGTTATTATATAACATCTTTACCTTTTCAGACGGCACGTCTTCCATATTGCATCAGCGCCAATCCGATTACGGCCGCCAAACAGCCGGCAACCAAGGAAACATGCAATGCCTCGCCCAAAAACCAAGCGGAACACAAAATGCCGAATACCGGCACCAAAGTGATGTACGCCGCCGCGCTGCCTGCGCCCAAAGTCTTCACGCCCTCGAAGTACCACGCATAGCTCAAGACCGTTGCACCGACAGACAAGCCAATCAAAGCAAACCAGCCCCTGCCGTCCATTTCGGCAAGCATACCAAACGGCAGGCCGTCTGAAATCAGCGCAGGCGGCAGCAACATCATTGCACCCAACCAAGCGGTGGCCACGGTAACCGTCAGCGCGTCAATCCCCTGCAACACCGCCCGGCCTATCATCGTATAAGTAACCAAGCAGCAAAGGCTGCAAAACACCAGCACTTCGCCCCACCCTATGCCGCCGCCCGACAAAAATGCCGCAATCTCGCCATGCGTGACCGCCCATATCGAGCCTGCCACTGCCAACAACATGCCCGACACAATCTTGCCGTTGAGTTTTTCGCCAAACAGCAAAGCCGCAAAAAACATCGTCAACACAGGATTGAACGTGACCAACACCGTCGCCCTTGAAGCAGGAATCCGCTGCAAACCCAGCATAGACAACACAGTAAAACCAAATACGCCGAATGCTGCCGCCAATGCCAAACCAAGCCATTGTTTACGCGACAAAACCGCCAAAGTACGCAACCGATACCGTGCAAACAGCCAACCCAAAAGCAAGATCGCCGCCGTCAAAAAGCGCAGCATACCGCCCGTTAAAGGCGGCAGCGCCTGTCCCAACATCCGCCCCATCGGCCAAGATGCGCCCCAAAACGCCGCCATGCCCAATAGTTTTAGATGGATTGCCAAATGTTTCATAATCACAATAAATGGATAACTTGGATAATCGGTTTAGAAAACGTACAAGCGCAGTTTGGAAGGATAAATTTCCTTAGCCGCCGATACTTGATAGAGTTTGCGCGGATAAAATACTACGCTGAATCATTACGGAAACAAAGGCCGTCTGAAAGACTGAAACCCAGCTTTTTCAGACGGCCTTTACTGCTCAATCAATAAGGCTTACAACTCAATGCCTTTGAGTTTTGCCACGGTATTAATGTCTTTATCGCCGCGACCGGAGAGGTTGACCAAAATCACTTGGTCTTTGCTCATTTTCGGCGCATTTTTTACCGCCCAAGCAACGGCGTGGCTGGATTCCAGCGCAGGAATAATGCCCTCGAAACGGCAGAGCAAGTCAAAGGCTTCGAGTGCTTCGTCGTCTTTGGCAACGGTGTATTCCACGCGGTTGATGTCGTTCAAATGGCTGTGTTCCGGGCCGATGCCTGGGTAGTCTAAGCCTGCGGAAACGGAGTGCGTACCCAAGACTTGGCCGTTTTCGTCCTGCATCAAATAGCTGCGGAAACCGTGCAATACGCCGATAGGGGCTTTGCTGGTAATCGGTGCGGCGTGGTCTGGCGTATCCACGCCCAAACCGCCGGCTTCTACGCCGACCAAACGCACGTTTTCTTCTTCGATATAGGGATGGAACAAACCGATGGCATTCGAGCCTCCGCCCACGCAGGCAACGGCAACATCAGGTTGGCGGCCGATGGCTTCCAACATTTGTTCTTTGGCTTCATTGCCGATCACGCATTGGAAATCGCGTACCATTTCGGGATACGGCGCCGGGCCTGCGGCAGTGCCGATGATGTAGAACGTGTCGTCCACGCGGGCCACCCATTCGCGCATGGCTTCGTTCATCGCGTCTTTCAATGTACGGCTGCCGCTGTCGACGCTGACCACGTTCGCACCCAATAATTTCATGCGGAACACGTTGGGCATTTGACGTTGGATGTCGTCCGCACCCATGTACACGTCGCAAGTCATGCCGAAGCGTGCGGCAACGGTGGCGGAAGCCACGCCGTGCTGACCCGCGCCTGTCTCGGCAATCACGCGTTTTTTGCCCATGCGGCGAGCGAGCAATGCCTGACCGATGGTGTTGTTGACTTTGTGTGCGCCGGTGTGGTTCAAATCTTCACGCTTCAGCCAAATTTGTGCGCCGCTCAAATGCTCGGACAATCGCGCGGCATGGTAAACAGGGCTGGGACGGCCGACATAGTGTTTCAAATCATGGCGGAACTCTTCCCAAAATGAAGGATCTTCTTTCGCCGCTTTATAGGCTTCTGCCAATTCTTGCAAAGCAGGAATCAGGGTTTCGGAAACATACAGACCGCCGTGTTCGCCGAAAAAGCCGTTCTCGTCGGGAGCGTGATAATTTTTCATGGGATTTTTCCTTGTTCGTTTTATGGTTTCAGACGGCCTGATTCAGTAAAAGGCCGTCTGAAAGTAAAAATTGTCAGCAATTATAGCCGTTTTCCATTCATCTTGTCGGCAACTAATTGAATAATAATATCAGCAGACAAAATAGGAACAACAGCGTACTGCTCGATGTTGCAAGCAATGCCGCACCCAACGGCGGCGCAATATATTTTTCTTCGTTTTTGTTTCTCAGGCATATTTTTAGTGCCAACATTCCCAGCCACAATGCCAGCAACCAACAACCCAGAAAGTTAAGCACAAGCAAAGCAATAATCAACTCATTGGTATTTATGGTACTTGTGTTCAAAAATATCCAATTAAGGCCGTTAACAGACATAATGACTGCAGATATTTGTATCACATACAAAAGCGTTCCGCCCAATAATATCTTGATATGCCATTGTTTGGCCTTCAGCCACACTGAGACGACATTAAAAAGCCACCACAAAGCCATAAACGTCATTAAAGAGATTTCATAACGGTCCATCGTCCTACTCCTGAAAAACAGTCAATCCAGCCGTTTCAAAAAAAGCCCGATACGCCGCCACTTTTTTCGCCAAACTCAAAGGATAGGCACGCGAAGTCGAAGGCAGGCGCGTCAAGGTCAACTCACGCCCCGCATAGGGAAACGGTACTGTTTCGCCTGTCTTCGGCATTTTCATGCCGCTGCCTTGAATCTCCAACAAAATTTCGGTTGCCTTACCGCCGGTGGTGCAAAGATGGCAGCACTCGGGCATTTGCGCCAATACTGCCGCCAAATCGACGGTTTCTATCACTTTTAAAAACTTATCCGAAGCATTGCCATGTTCGCGTATTGCCTTCAATACGGTCGGACAGGATGCAATGCCCTTCTCACTTAAAAACGCTTTGATTTTATCGGCATCAAACGCCTTTTCGCCCTGCTTTTGAAAATGCGCCGCATCGCCGAAAAACACCAGCCCGTACACGCGCCACATATCGTTTTGAAAATTCGGATAATGAAACTGCATCGCGTGTTTTTCTTCTTTAGGCGGAAACGTCCCCATCATCATGACCGTTGCCTGCGGCGGCAACAAGGCTGCGAAGGGGTGGGACTCAACGATTGGCTCTTGCATATCTGTATTCCGGTTGCTTTGAATTCAAACAAAATTTCAGACGGCCTTTACTGCCTGAATAAACGCCGCCATTTTCTCTCTGCTCTTAACCCCGCCGGAGATTTCCACGCCGCCGGACACATCCACCGCCGCCGCGCCACTGATTTTCACCGCTTCGGCAACGTTTTCCGCAGTCAATCCGCCGGCAAGTATCCACGGTTTGCCGATATTGCCGTGCAACATGGTCCAGTCGAAACTTTGTCCCGTACCGCCGTATTCGGTCGGATGATAGGCATCAAACAACAAGGCGCGGGCATTCGGAAATTTGGCACAGGCCGTCTGAATATCGGCAGCGGACTGTACACGCACGGCCTTCAAATACGGGCGGTCAAACCGACGGCAAAAATCATCGTCTTCATCGCCGTGAAACTGAATCACATCTATCGGCACCTGACGCAAAATCTCACGGATGGCTTGCTCGTTTTCATTCACAAACAAGGCCACTACCGATACAAACGGCGGCAGGTTTTTCACAACCGCCTGTGCCTGCTCAATACTCACAGCCCGTTTACTCTTGGCGTAAAACACCAGCCCGATGGCATCCGCACCCAATTCGGCCGCAGCCAGCGCGTCTTCAGGTCGGGTAATACCGCAAATTTTGGTGCGTATGGTGTTCATGGCGATGGCCTTTTTAAACAGATGGGGCGGATATTATATAGTTAACAAACACAAAGTTTAAGGCCGTCTGAACATGAAATATCAAGTTCAGACGGCCTTAAACTTCAAAACAACCATCAGCCGATAATATTGGCGGCCGTCAGCTGCGCAGCGTCTTCGTTGTAGAAGCGCAAGAACTCTGTGCTGCCTTAGGCTCTGCTTGATATACAGAATATCATACCGATAATTACTAATAACTTTGTAATTATTTTTCTCTTTTCTATTTGCCTATTATTTAATCAAATTTAGTTTATTCTTTATTATCAATAATTAAACCAAACTATCCACAATTGGATTCACACAAAATTTGGATAATGCCCGTCAATAATAAAAAAATATCAAGGCCGTCTGAAAAAGTCTTTCAGACGGCCTGTTATCCTTTTTACTCAAACGGTTTCTTCTGCCAATAAAACTTATCCTTTTTTAGGCGGCCTCGGAACACATCATCTTGCCCCAAAACAAACACCAATGCGCCTGACAAATCTGTTCTCAACAAAGTAATGCCGTGCGCACGGACACGATTTTGTACGGCAATGGTCGGATGTTTGTAGGCATTGGCATAGCCGCTGGATGCCACGGCATATTGCGGCGAAACCGTATGCAGAAAGCTGCCTGACGAAGCCGTGCTGCTGCCGTGATGTCCCAATACCAACACTTGGCTATACAACGCATTGCCGTATTTCTCAATCAAACCGGCCTCGCCCTTCACGCCCAAATCGCCGGTTATCAACAAGGCTTGGCCGTTTGCCACGACACGCAATACGCAGCTTTGATCGTTATCTTCCTTACCCGTATTTTCAGACGGCCTGAGCAACTCGAAATCTACGCCGTCCCATTGCCATTTGTCTTCTTGGCAAAACTCTGCATTCGGATAAAACTCAGGTTGTCCGGCAAGCAATTTATCGGTACCAACAGCCGCTACACTTTGAAAACCGCCGTCATGGTCAATATCATGGTGCGACAAAATCAAGCTGTCCAAACGGCGCACACCCATCGCGTTCAAACTCGGCACAATACCTGTTTGCGCCACTTGCTCCGTTCCCGTATCAAACAAAAGATTGCGGTTGCGCGTTTGTATCAACACCGACAAACCTTGCCCCGCATCCATCACCGTAACTCTTGCCACCCCCTCCTCCAACTTGGCAGGATGGTAAAACACAAAACCCAATAAAACCAAACATGCCCAAGGTTTCAAGCCCATTCCTTTAGGCAGCAATAACAGCAAAGCCGCCATCATCGCCAACACCAGCAAAGGCACGGGCGTCGCTGCAACGGCAAATTCAGGCGATACCGTAGCCAGCCATACCAAACCGCGTAAAGTATATTCCGCCAAAAATGCCGCTACCAACTGGACAGGTTCAAACGGAAAAACTGAACCCAGCAAAGCCAACGGCGTCAACACCCAAGAAAACCAAGGAATAGCCAGCGCATTAACCAAGGGACTGAGCAAAGGTAACGAAGCAAACAAATAGCCCAGCAATACCACCGACAATACCGTCGCCGCCCATTGTCCCCGTACAGCCAAACGCCAGCCCGACTCTTTCAGACGGCCTGATGAAACCCAAATCAAAGCAGCAACCAAGCCGAAAGACAACCACGTTCCCACACCCAATACGGCCAACGGGTCCAACAACAAAACAACGGCCAAAACCTGCCACCATGCCGCCCAACCCGAGCCGCTACTGCCGCGCCACCATGCCCACGCAAACGAAGCCAACATCAACACACTGCGTTGCGTCGGTACGGAAAAACCGGCCAAAAGCGCATAAAACAAAGCCCCGGCAACACCGCCGGCCAATATCCACACACGCGGTTTCGCCGGAATCCACGGCAAGTAACGGAAAACCCGCTTGATCAGCCAGGCAAACAATACCGCCACCATCGTTACATGCAAGCCCGAAATACTGACCAAGTGCGTCAGCCCCAAAGGACGGAATGCCTGCCACAAAGGCGGCCGTAACGCCGATTGCTCACCAATACTCAAAGCACGCATCAACCCTATGCCGTCTGAAAACTCAGGATATTTGTCCGCCGTTCCCTGCCAACTTCGGCTTACCGCATCACGTATATTAGCCAAACCGAAAGCACCGCCTTGCCGCACAAGTTTCCTATCGCGCCCCAAAGTACCCATGCCGTCGATACCATTGGCCAAAGCCCATGTTTCACGGTTCAAACCGCGCACATTCACTTCACCGATTACCGGCCTTACCCGCGCCGACACAGACCACCGACTGCCCACCGTCCAATCGCGCCGCTGATAATCTGACAACATCAAATCAAAAGCCTGACCACGCTCATCCCAAGCCCTTGCCGCAAACTGCACGCGCCGACCATCATCACGCGGCATATCCGCCACTTCAACCGTTAAAACTTTAGCCGCCACCTCCCCTACAGGCCATTGATCGGCCAAAACCAGCCCGGTCCGCCACACACCAAACGCCATGCCCATGCAGACGGCCAGCGCCAACCAAGCCACAGCAAATCTTCGACACAACGCAAGCGCACCCATCATTACAGACAACCAAGCCCACCATGGCGGCACAAACGGCAACGCAAACGAAAGCACTACCCCAACCACCCAAGCAGGCAACACAAACCGCCACGCCATGAACGTTTCCCTTAAATTATGATTATTAGATATGTAATAATAAATGCTTTTAGTAGATTATGACAAATGTCGATTAACCGTTATCAGATAAAAGATATGCTTAAATTATTTCAAAGCCGATAGACGCAAAAAAGCGCAATCTGAAACAGATTGCGCTTTTTTATAAACTGGCACGCCCACGGGGAATCGAACCCCGGTTACCGCCGTGAAAGGGCGATGTCCTAACCGCTAGACGATGGGCGCGGAGATTTTCTGTGGCGCACCCGGAGCGATTCGAACGCCCGACCCTCTGGTTCGTAGCCAGATACTCTATCCAACTGAGCTACGGGTGCATCAAGAAAGATTCGAATTATAGAGAGTGGACTGTTTCCTGTCAAGCGTTTTATTTGGAAAACTTGCAGACAGCGTGTAAAATGCGCATTTGCTATTGAATTTACAGAGAATAAAATGTCAGATTTCGCACGCTGGCCGCTCTTATCCGAAGCATTTTCCCGTTTGGGACGGCCTGTGGTCGTGGTGGATTTGGAGACGACCGGTGGAAATTTCTATCAAGACAGGATAACGGAAGTCGCCCTTGTTCGTTTTGAGCAAGGACGCGCCACACATTACGAGCAATTGGTCAATCCTTGCCGCAGCATTCCCGAATTTGTTGCCAGGCTGACCGGAATTCATGATGAAACGGTGAAAAACGCGCCTGTCTTTGCCGATATTGCAGCCGATTTGTTGCCACTGTTGCAAGGTGCAGTGGTTGTTGCCCACAACAGCCGCTTTGACTACACCTTCCTGCGCCACGAATTTGCCCGTATCCATACTGACTTTGCCGCACCCTCGCTCTGTACGGTTCAACTGTCGCGCCGCCTGTATCCTGAGTTTTACAAACACAGCCTCGACAGCATTATCGAACGCACCGGCATTCAGACGGCCAACCGCCACCGCGCCATGACCGATGTTGTCGCATTGTGTGATTATCTCGAATTAAGTTTGACAGAAAAAAATCACCAACAATGGGATGAACATGTCCGTGTGTTGATGAATCCGAAAATGTTGCCCACTTGGCTGCCTGATTCGCTCGCCCAACAGCTCTATACCCTGCCCGACAGTTACGGCGTATTGGTTTGGTTTGACCATTTCGGCAAAGCTCAGGCCATTGAAGCACACGAACGCGCATACAGTGAAACCGCCACCCTGCTGCACAGCAAAAAACTGCCGCCGCACATCAAAGCCGCAGCCTCCATCCGTTTTATTCCGGCAGTCGGTCAGCTCCATACATTATGGCTCAAAGCCCAGACCATGCAGGAATACCAACTGATGCCGTCTGAAAAATCCACATCGTTTTCAACCGTCCGCTTTATCGCTGATGAACACGGTAGCCTTCAAGCACGCATTGTCTTGTTAAATAGCGGCACCAGAAACTGGCGTCCATACGGTTTGTTTGCCCACAAAAAAGCAGCCAAACGCGCTTTGGCGCAATGGTCGCAAGAACACAGACTCTGCCCGGATTCGCTCAATATTTTGCCGACCAGCTACGCAAAGGGCGAACCCTGCCCTGTCGAGGCTGTCGGAAAATGCAACGGCAACTGCCGCCAGCCAAACGGTATCAAACATCAAAACCAACGCATTACCGAGCTTGCCGCCCTACTCCCTGTAACCGATTGGGGCAAAGCGCACGAAATTGAAATTACCGAAACCGACCCCCTGACCGGAAACAGCATTACCCTGCTCTGCGCCGGCGGTGCGTTGGCTTTGCCTGACGGCAGCTGGTATTTCGACAGCAGCCTGCCTATCGTGATTAAAAACAAATTCAGGCAAGACAAAGAAAATATCCGTCTGATTGCTTAAAACAAGGCCGTCTGAAAACCAAATTTTCAGACGGCCTGATGTGGATAACTTTCCGCTTTATTCTCAACACAAAAACTGCCTAAATTTTAATCAGAACTTATTTTTATAATAGCAATCAAATACTAAACCAATTTATACACAAGCTGTTCACACAATTTTCAATGAAAGCTGTGTATACCCAGCCCAACGAGTAAACCATGAACAACCCTGCAATCATCTTCTTTGACATCGACGACACCCTCTACCGCAAATACACGGATACCTTGCGCCCTTCGGTTGCCCAAGCCATGCGCGCATTAAAAGCCAAAGGCATTTTGACTGCCATTGCCACCGGCCGTCCGGAAGCCGCCTTTCCCACCAAAGTCAAAGCCTTGATTCAAGAATGCGGCATCGACATGCTCGTTACCATCAACGGCCAATATATTTCCTTTCGCGGCGAACCCCTGCAAAGTTACCCGTTGAATATTGCCGACATCGAAACCGCCATCAACCTGCTTGAACAACACAAAATAGACTACGCATTCGTCAACAACCAAGAAATTGCCGTTTCCTCCCATTCGCCGCGCGTTGTCGAAGGCTTATCACATATCTTGCCCAACTTCCTGACTGACAAAGAATATTTCCGCAAACAGCCTGTTTATCAAATGTTGGTCTTTGTGGATGAGGAAGAAGAAAAAATCCTGCAACCGCTGATTCAACAACACGGCTTCAAATCCGTCCGCTGGCATGAATATGCTGTGGACCTGCTGCGCAAAGAAGGTTCAAAAGCACGGGGCATCGCCCACGCAGTGGAAAAACTGGGAATTGATATGAGCAAAGTAATGGCGTTCGGCGACAGCTTCAACGACTTTGAAATGCTGTCAACCGTCGGCTTTGGCGTTGCCATGGGCAATGGCGAAGAAGCGGCCAAAGCCGCCGCACAATTCGTCTGCCCAAGTGTCGATGAAGATGGTGTATTGCGCGGCTTGCAAGAGTTGGGCGTAATTTAATTATCAAATCAAAAGGCCGTCTGAAAATGTTCAGACGGCCTTGTTCTATCTATAAACTTCCTGCTTATTTCGGCAATACCAAAAAGCTAATCAGCAATTCTTTGAATACAAATCCAAACACGCCCAAGCCCAAAACCAAGAAGAGCATGGCAATGCCGAATTTGCCGGCCTTGGATTCTTTACCCAAGTTCCAAACGATAAAACCCAAAAAGATAATCAGGCCGGTGAGGAGGATCTTCATTGCCCACGAGGCGAATTCTGCTTCAGACATTATTTTTTCCTTTTATTCTTAAGATGTGTGTTTGATTGCTTTCAGACGGCCTATTAAATTTTAAGGCCGTCTGAAATTTGTTTTTAGATTATTTGTTCAATGCTTGTTGCAAATCATCAATCAAATCGTCGATGTGTTCCAAACCGACAGAGAGGCGGATCAAGCCCGGGCGGATATTGGCGGCGAGTTTTTCTTCAGGCTGCATCCGGCCGTGCGTGGTTGTCCACGGATGGGTGATGGTCGAGCGCACGTCGCCGAGGTTGGCAGTACGGGAGAAAAGCTCCACACCGTCCACGACTTTCCATGCAGCTTCTTGGTCGGCGACTTCAAAGCCGATAACGATGCCGCCGCCGTTTTGCTGTTTACGGATAAGCTCTGCCTGCGGATGGTCGGGCAAACCGGTGTAGTACACGGCTTGGACTTGCGGCTGTTGTTGCAGCCATTGGGCGATTTTCAGGGCGTTGTCGAATTGTTTTTCCATACGCAGCGACAGGGTTTCCACGCCGCTCAACAACTGCCATGCGTTAAACGGAGACATTGCCAAACCGCAAGAGTTGCAATATATGGCAACTTGCGTCATCAGCTCTTCCGAACCGGCCAATACGCCACCCATCACGCGGCCGTGGCCGTCGATGGCTTTGGTTGCGGAAGAAACGGAAATATCCGCACCGTGTTTCAAAGGCTGCGAGCCGACGGGCGACAAGAGGCTGTTGTCCACCACTAAAAGCGCGCCGATACTGTGCGCCAGTTCAGCCAGCGCTTCCAAATCGGCAACTTCGCCCAATGGGTTGGACGGAGTTTCCAAGAAAAACAGTTTGGTATTGGGCTTGATGGCCGCTTTCCATTCATCTACATCAACCGGCGATACATGGCTGACTTCGATGCCGAACTTGGTAACAATGTTGTTGATGAAACCGACGGTCGTGCCGAACAGGCTGCGGCTGGAAACAACGTGGTCGCCTGCTTGCAGGAAGGTAAAAAACGCCGCCTGAATTGCGGACATACCGGTCGAAGTGGCTACCGCGCGTTCCGCGCCTTCCAATGCGGCAATGCGTTTTTCAAAAGCGGCAGTAGTCGGATTGGCTGTACGGGTATAGGTAAAGCCTTTAATTTTTTTGGAAAACAAATCTGCCGCATGTTGCGCGCTTTCCCACATGAAGCTGCTGGTCAAAAACAGCGCCTGATTGTGTTCGCGATATTCGGTCTGCTCTTTGCCGCCCCGGATGGCCAGCGTTTGCGGATGAAGTTTTTTGTTCATTTATTCTCCAATCTACTGTGTATTCCAATGGACGGAACAATATTTTTCCGTCTGTTTAACTTGTTAACATTTTGCGCCGATTTCTACCATCTTTCAAGCCGAAGGCCGTGTTTCAGGCCGTCTGAAAAAACAGGAAAACCGTTTTTACTGATAAAGGCGGCCGTCGTGTTTCAACCAGCCGTCAGTATGCCGGCCTGACGGGTCATGGTGCGTCCAATGGATAACGCCGCCCTGCTCCGACCATTCGTATTCTCCGTAAAACGCTACTTTATCGCCTTTTTTCAAACCCTTAATCTTATCGGCAAGGTCGATATTGTGGGCCACCAAAAGCGTCTGGCCGCTGGAGAGCTTCAAGATAAAGCGTTGGTGGCGCGTGCCTTTGTTGTCATCCGGCAGGGTTTTCCATACCGTGCCCTCGCCCTCAACCTGAATATCGCTTTGTTCGTTTTCAAACGCCTGTTTCAAAACCGCTTCTGCCGATTGTTTGCCCGAACCGGTTTGCTGTTGAGCCGTATCGGCATTTTCTCCGCCCGCATTGTTTTGTTTTTGAACGGCTTCTATTTTCTGCTGATGCTGCGATTGTAGCGGCTGCTTGTTTTGCATTTTTTGATAGGCAAATACGGCAACCAAAGCAATCAGCAATACAATGATTTTGTTTTTATTCATAACAATCTCAAAAAAAATGCCCGATTCTGCATCGGGCATATCAACTATTTAGAAAGGATATTTATCACGAAAACGTGAGCCGCCATTATACACGCTTCGCAAAATTTTAAGGGAAATTTATGCCAAAGGCCGTCTGAAACTTTTCAGACGGCCCGGATACTCAGCGGCGGTATTTCATTTCAACCTTCATATCGTCCAGAATACGTTTGACATTGTGTTCCAATACATCTTCCACCAAACCCGGCGCCTGCTCGTTGAGCATTTGCTGCAACTGGTAAGTGAACACGGCCATTTGTTTTTGCACGGCAATCCGAATCATGCCGTTGACCGCATCGGCCACATGGGGGCGTAAACGTTTAATCAGACGCTCGGTCAAATCTTTTTCAGAAACGCAGAATACTTCCCGACGGCCAATCGCCTGTGGGTTCAAAACATTAATATGGACATTGACGGCCGGTTCTTTTTCAGGTTCAAGGCCGTCTGAAACCGCCCCTTCAGCCGCTTGCGCATCATCATTTTCCGATTTTTCAGTTTCTTCCACTTCAGGCACATCAAAATCTACGGCACCCGATTTCGGATTCAGTCTGACGGTGCGCGTCGATTCGATATGACGGTCTGAAGCCGCAGCCTGCAACGCCGATTGCGCGCTTAACCAGTTGTCCTGCAAAACCACCATCGCATCAGTTTCCACTGCCTCGCCCTCGTCGGCAAGGGCAGTATTGTGTTCCAACTGCCAGCGGTACAAATATTCTTCCAATACTTTTTCACGATTGTCCGCATCTAATTTATATTCTTTTTTAGGCGCGGTTTTGGGCGCGACATCGACAGCGTCGTCCGATTTTTTGACCAATGGCGCATGAGTCGGCGCAGTATTGAATTGTCGTGCCTGACGCAATCTTTCCAAGCGTTTTTCCCAATTCAGGTCTTCTTCCTCGAGGGCTGTGGGGTCAAGACGGTTGTTTTCCATAATAATCTCGTTTTTTCATTTTTATTGTGAACCGTATTTCAAACCTAAAATCACTTGAAATACGGCCGATGGTTGGACATATCCGGCAAGCCGGCGCAAGCGTCACATTTTAATATTAATTCACTATATAATCACTATTTTATTTAATACACCCTCAAGGATACATCATGAGCAGCATCGAACAACGCCTCGAATACTTGGAAGAAGCCAACGACGTTTTGCGTATGCAAAACCATGTCCTCGCCACCGCCCTCAAAGGCCTCATCCGTTCCCTGCCCTCCGACATGGCCAACGATGCCGTAGAATCCATCCAGCTTGCCTTTGAAGACGCGTTGGCGGAATTGAGCTACGAAGACAGCCCGCACACCGACCTCTTCCATGACGTAACCTACGCATTTTTCCGAGAAAAAGACCACTGATTTCGGCTAGCATGTTCGCAAAATTATGCTAAACTAAGATTTTATCCGTTAACATTTTATTAAGAAAGCACATATCATGAACATAAAAAAATGGCTGGCCACTGCCCTTGCTTGTTCCGCCCTTGCCCTGACTGCCTGCGGCGGTCAAAGCAATAATGCCTCTGCTCCTGCCGATAAAGTGTACCGTGTCGGCTCCAACGCCGAGTTTGCCCCATTTGAATCTTTGGATTCTGCCGGCAAAGTAGAAGGTTTTGACGTAGATTTGATGAATGCCATGGCCAAAGCCGGCAACTTCAAAGTCGAATTCAAACACCAGCCATGGGAAAGCCTCTTCCCTTCTCTGAACAACGGCGACGTGGACATTGTTATGTCCGGCGTAACCATCACTGACGACCGCAAACAAAGCATGCTCTTCAGCGATCCATACTTTGAAATCACCCAAGTTGTCCTCGTTCCAAAAGGCAAAAAAGTAGCTTCTTCCGAAGACCTGAAAAACATGGCCAAAGTCGGCGTGGTAACCGGCTACACTGGCGACTTCTCCGTTTCCAAACTCTTGGGCAACGACAATCCAAAAATCGCCCGCTTTGAAAGCGTTCCTCTGATTATCAAAGAATTGGAAAACGGCGGTCTGGACTCCGTCGTCAGCGACAGCGCGGTTATTGCCAACTATGTGAAAAACAACCCGACCAAAGGCCTGGATTTCATCTCCCTGCCTGACTTCACCATCGAAAACTACGGTATCGCTGCACGCAAAGGCGACGAAGCAACCATCAAAATGTTGAACGATGCGCTGAAAAAAGTACGCGAAAGTGGCGAATACGACAAAATTTACGCCAAATACTTTGCTAAAGAAGGAGAAAAAACCGAAGCAGCCAAATAATCTGGTTTGACTTCCTAAACTAAAGGCCGTCTGAAAACTTTTCAGACGGCCTTTAATCTGGTTAACGCCATTAAACGCAAGCGCCCCCTATAATCCGCTTGTTTTTATCCTTCAAATGAAAGACACGCCATGATCAAACCCCTTATCCTCAGCCTCGCTGCCGCAACTGCTTTGGCCGCCTGCTCCGCTTCTGAAAAACCAGAACCCTCCAACGTCAACGTAGCCAATCCGGCTTCCGAGTTCTGCGTCAAACAAGGCGGTAAATCCGAAATCAAAAAAGACAAAGACGGCAACGAATACGGCGTGTGCCACTTGCCTGACGGTAAAGTCGTTGAAGAATGGGAATATTTCCGTCAACACAACAAATAATTGCTCAATCATATAAAAGGCCGTCTGAACCCAAGTTTCAGACGGCCTTTTCATTTAAACAGCGATTATTTTACTTCCAATTTGGTCACGCCGCCCATATACGGTTGCAACGCAGCAGGAACATTAATGCTGCCGTCGGCATTTTGATGGTTTTCCAATACTGCCACCAAAGTACGGCCGACTGCCAAGCCTGAGCCGTTCAAAGTATGTACCAAACGGTTTTTACCGTTTTCATCTTTGAAACGCGCTTTCATACGGCGTGCTTGGAAATCTTCGCAGTTGGAGCAGCTGGAAATCTCACGATAAGTATTTTGCGCAGGAACCCAAACTTCCAAGTCGTAGGTTTTGGTTGCGCCGAAGCCCATATCGCCGGTGCACAAAGTGATCACACGGTATGGCAGTTCCAACGCTTTCAAAATATTTTCAGCGTGGCCGACCATTTCTTCCAGCGCTTCGTATGATTTTTCCGGATGAACGATTTGCACCATTTCCACTTTGTCGAATTGGTGTTGGCGAATCAAACCGCGCACGTCTTTACCGTATGCGCCTGCTTCGGAACGGAAACATGGGGAATGCGCAGTCAATTTCAACGGCAAATCGCTGCCGGCCACGATGCTGTCGGCAACGGTATTGGTCAGCGTTACTTCAGCGGTCGGAATCAGATATTGCGTTTTCTTGCTCTCGTCGCCGCCGCGGGTAACGTGGAACAAATCTTCTGCAAATTTAGGCAGTTGGCCTGTGCCCTGCAAAGTGGTGTCATCCACGATATAAGGCGTGTAATGCTCGGTATAGCCGTGTTGCAGCGTGTGCGTGTCCAGCATGAATTGCGCCAGCGCACGGTGCAGACGGGCGATTTGGCCTTTCATGACTGTAAAGCGTGCGCCGGAAAGTTTCGCGCCGCCTTCAAAATCCAAGCCCAAAGGCTCGCCCAAATCAACATGGTCTTTGATTTCAAAGTCAAATTCGCGCGGCGTACCGACTTTGCGGACTTCAACGTTTTCAGTTTCATCTTTACCGGCAGGAACGCTTTCGTGCGGCAGGTTCGGAATGCTCAGCAACCAAGCATCCAATTCTTTCTGAACAGCATCCAAATCAGCGGCAGCCTGCTCCAAATCCGCCTTGATTTGGGCAACCTGATCCATTGCAGCTTGAGCCTCTTCGTGTTTGCCTTGACCTTTCAACGCACCGATTTGTTTGGAAATACTGTTGCGCGAAGCCTGCAACTCTTCTGTTTTCACTTGAACAGCTTTGCGTTGCTCTTCCAAAGCATTAAAACGCGCGGTATCAAACTCATAACCGCGTGCGGCCAAACGTTCGGCAACTGCGGCGGTATTGCTGCGGAGCAATTGGATGTCTAACATTGTTTTCTCTCGTTTAGATTCAGAATGGCATTATTGTAAACCAATTTAAAGATATTTTCACAGCGACAGGCCGTCTGAAAACAAAAAACGCCCCTGCAAAAAGCAGGAGCGTTTTTTAAGAATTTTGGCACGCCCACGAGTATAACTATCGGCACACAAAATACTTACTGGTAGTTCAAATGTTGCTTCAATTGAGCTTCCTCAAGCCATCGTAAAGCATGATGACGGTCCAGTTCTTCTCGCTCCACATTGCTATCACTACCCGCCAGGCAATGCTGACAAACGCTACCACAATCAGCTGGACAATTCAAACGGTCTAAAGCGCGACTTATGATACCGTTGATGTCATCTACAGCAGATAAAACGAAACCTGCGCCCCCTTCGGCTTTGTCGTAAATCTGAATCAAACAGCGAACGGCACCTGTTTCCAAATCTCTATCTGCTCGCACGGCATAGCCCATTTCAGTAGTTTCTATCCCCAAAAAAGCAGCAATTTCATCGCGTACAGCAACGGCAATCGTGCGGGCGGTAGTTTTATCTCCACTGCCTAGCCATGCCTTGGTTTGTGGATTTTTCAGAGCAATTTCCAATACATCGGTTGAGATATGATGGCCCAGATGGATATTGATCTGAACATTACTATTAGGACAATCTTTACTATTACTGCTAAGATCCAAACCACCACCCAAGGTTTTATGATACTCACCCAAAAATACATTAGGCAGTTCACCTACGTCAGTCATGGAATCAGCCCTACCACATCTCATGCAAACCGCAAAACCTTTTTCATGCTTGCCACTAGAGCGAAACAGTACTCTACCGTCACTACCATATCTAATTTCACCACACTCATGTTTTAGAAAGGCTACAGTTTCATCATCCAATTGTACTCTAGGAGGCTGGATAGGAACGAATGTTTGGAAGGAAACATCGTTGCTACTTTTTTCAAAAAAGTCAGTCAAAAAACCTGTTGGGGTTAGTACCGTACATTGTTCATCAAAAGGAATATTTTCACCGCAGTGAGAACATTGGATATCATTACAGCTATATTTGTAACGCGTCACGCCAGATGTACCGCAGTTTTTACAGCGCCACGCAGTATCGAAACGTTGGTCTTCGTTTTTACCTCGTTCATCCGATTTTACCCGTAGATTGATGCCAGCAGAACGGTATACGCGCCCATCTAATACAACATCCGAACCAGGTGCGTATTCACGCAGTGCAATATCCAAACTACGACTTGGGTTTTCTTTGCGGATGAACAGATTATCTTCTCGCTCCTCTCGTTCACGGCGTAAGTCTTCCATTTTACGGATTTTCATTTCTACTATGCCAGTAGGGAAACCATAACCAGGTAGAAATGCGTTTACCGCCAGATAGCCAAGCAGGTTCTCATTTTCATGTAGTTGTTTCTCGCGATTTAAGGCTTTCTTGTATGAATCGCTGTTAGTTTGCTTAATTTTATGGTTGATATTGTGAAAATCAGCCTGCCAATTCTCTGCCAATTCCAGCAGCCGCTGTTTAGCACTTGCTTTGATACGTGTCAATGGTACTCCTTCCAAAGCAGTACCTGCCGCCAGTTTACCCAAAGCTTGGTCAATAGCAGAGCATTCTGGTGAGTTCATCCAGTCGCAAAACTGCTGCCAAACAGATTGGGTTGGATTGAAAAACCAAGCAGTATTCAGCTTAGTACGGTCTTTGCCTGTATCGCTGCGCTTGGCAAGAAATGCTGCCAATAAGAGCGAATGCATATGGCGGCTGACAATTTTTTCAGAGCTTAACGATACTTTCGGAGCAGCAATAGCAGTAGTAAACGCCCATTTTGGATTGGTAAATACACGGCGATTATGAGGATCATTTTTGCATAGTGTATAAGCTATTGCAGCTGCTTCGCTACGACGGCCTGCACGACCGGCACGTTGCAGGTAATTAGCAGGGTGTGGTGGTACATTATTCATTACCACTGCTGCCATACCGCCGATATCCACACCCATTTCCATTGTAGTAGAGCAGCTCAATACATTAATTTTCCCTTCTTTGAACATCTGTTCGTATCTGTTTAATTGTGTAGATGCAATTTGTGCTGAATGTTCCGCCGCACGATAGTAGAAACCTCCTTCTACGATTTTATCGTTCAAATTGCTCCACAAACCTTCTTGGCGCAAGTGGCCTACATCTTTATCTTGCCTCAGCAAACGACGCATTTGGCTACGACGAGGTTCAGCAGTGGCATCCTGTTTAAAACGATAATAATCTGGAATCTCAGTTTTGCTGCAAAACAGTTTTTCAGACGGCATTTCCTGCCAGTTACCAGGCAAATAAGGAGACACACCGCGCAAAGTAGTATCGATCAGGCGGTGACTTTGCGGACAAATCCACATTTCTTTTTCAGGTAACTTAAACGCCATTGCTGAAAGCGGCATTTTCCAAGCATCAGCATCGGGATACAGGATATTGCTACCAGTAGTCAATTGTTTCCACGCAGTTTTCAGCCACGAATTAATTTTGTGTTTAGCCAAAGGGTTTTGAATATCCAGACCTGTAACCGCCTGCAAAATTTTGACTGCTCGAGGCTGTTGGCCTTTATCTCGAACTTGCGGCCAAGCTCGTTTACGCAAAGTTTGCTTTTCTCTGGTATCGGGCGGCAGCAGGGATTTTCCCGAAAAGCGTTTGCCCAACCATCGTTTTTTCTGCTCATCTAAATTGGTAAAGGAATTTTCACGGACATGAAAATCCAAAATCATTTTTAAAAATGCTTTCCAATCATCCAAATCCAGCGGCTTGCTTGGATTGTCTGCCTGATTTAAAACGCGTGTCTCTACCCAACCATCAGGCACTGTGCTGATTTTATCCAGACTAGGATAACAAATCATTGTCAAACCTAAGGTTTCCAAACTATTGGCATTTCTTGGGCGGCGGATAAATTCGCGTGCCAGTAGCAACTCTGCCAGCTTTTCTGCTCCGTTGCCACTAGGATCATTAAATATGCTGGGATTGGTTTCTCGATTGTAAGGCAGTAAATCTTGCGTCATTTCAGCTTTATCGCGCAGTGTACGGCACATATCATCCCAAGTAAGATGAGTTTTTTTACCACTAGAACCTTTCCATAGAATTTGTTCTGCCAAAGCAGGATTAGCTTGCATCAATGCAACCAAATCAGGATTAGCTTGCATCAGTGCAACCAACTCAGGCAACATGGCTTCTGCTTTGCCTGTTCCCTGCACCAATACATCAAACACCATACCACGCAATTTGGAATACTCTGCTTCCTGCTGCATTTTTACCGCCATTCTCGCTGTGCCTTGACGGCTGTCAGTAAAAGTAATTAATCGCCGTCCACGAGCGGGTAGCGATTGCGGATCATTTTCAGCATCACTACAAAATTCCAATACAGTCGGAACAGCGTGGGTTACATAAAACGGTGCACCCAAATATTGTCCATGATAAAACGGCATTCTTTGGTTTTCTTTGCCGCAGGCGGAACAGCAGGCCTGTAGGGAGAAATCCAAAGCCAACTCAAAAGTTTTACCTTGCTGTACGCCGATTTGCGCAGTTTCTTTATCGATTTTTTGTACCGTATAGCCTTCAGACTGCATATCGACTGGGGCTGCAAGCACTTTATTGCGGGATATGAATTGTAGACCATCTGAAATTGGGTTTGCGTCGTCACCACTGTCTTCTTCGTCATTAGCTGCAGGCTCAGGATTGAGTGCAAACTCATCGGTGATGTAGGTATCGCACTGCTGCAAAATACCGTCATGCTCCTGCGCCATCAAGTGCGGTGTACCGCAATCTTGGCACAACACTAATTCGTACACAGGAGCACCACAATCACATTTAGTTCTGCGGTTAAGATAAACCTGTCCAAATAGCCAGTCTTTAAGGTAACCTTCTTTTTTGCTGCAATGACGGTCAGCACACGCCCATAACCCGTGCAGCATTGATTGAAATAGATGCAAACGCAGTTTTAAAAATGGTTCAGCATTTTCAGACGGCTTTGTCTGAGTCATAACATCCAGCCAGTCTAAAACTTCACGCTGCTGTTCATAAAGGCTATCAGAAAGCAAATATGCTTGCGTTGCCTGTATCAATTGGTTCAACGTGTAAGGTTGGGTATTAGCTGTCAGACAATTACGCAGAGTAGTGGCCATTACACTTTGACAAAGGGCTGCAAAGCGTTCGGTTTCGTCCTTAATAGATGTGATATCTGCGATGCTCTGTCTACCATCGGCAACACTAATCGGCAAAAAATCGCGGCTTCCAGAAACTACCAGGACATGTTCCTTTGGTACCCCAGCCAAATCAGCAAGATAGCAGCGAAGTTCGTCTGCTGCTTTGTCGGAAGCAATGGTGGCTGATGTAGCAACAAAGCGTATGTCCTCGGGCTTTTTGCCGAAAGCGTGTACTACACGGCGTAATAACAGTGCAATTTCTGCCGCCTGCGATCCGATATAACTATGTGCCTCGTCTAATACTATCCAGCGCAATGAACCTGTTTGGCGAGATTTTTCCAAAATAGGGGCATCTACTTGGCGCACCAGCATATATTCCAACATAGTGGCATTAGTAAGTAGGATAGGCGGAGGCTCTTTGCGTAGCAATTCCCGTGACAAGATTTGGTTAGGTTGATCTTTGTCACGTGTTCCAGCACTTTCTTTTGTGTTACCGTTATAAAGACAAAAGCGAATTTTGTTACCAAAAGGTTTCGTCCATGCATCCAAACGTTCCTTTTGAGAATTGATTAAAGCATTAAGTGGGTAGAGAAACAGAGCCTGAACACCGATAAGTGCTGTTTTCTCCAACGTTTGGCGACGTATCAGATCTTCTAAGATCGGAATCATAAAACATTCAGTTTTACCTGATCCTGTGCCACTCGTAATGATGGCAGATTTTGGAGCATCCCCCAGAAGATGCTTCCATGCCTGCAACTGATGAGTATAAGGGCGGGCAGTTTTGGGAAAACCATATCTGTCTGCATCTGCTAACACATCTGTAAGTTTTGTAGAAAACAGGTTTTGTCTTACCAAATCTGCAAAGGTACAGTCCGCGCTTTTCCAACCAAAGGTATGTTCAACAACAGGGTCAGCAAGAAAACAGTTTTCATTACCCAATTCATTGCTAATCAATTGTCGCAGGTGACTGCGCAATTGATTATCTGTAATATCCAATACGCCAATAGTAGCTTCCTTGATACGGTTCAGACTTTGCTCTATCAATCCGGAAAGAGTTTGCATGGTGTCGGTATTCATTATGATTCACTCACTAGGTAGCAGCTCAGGGAAGCGCAGACGTAATCAAACCATTCTGCATCCAAAGCGTAAATACGATAAAAAGCATCAGCAAACTGTGCAGCAGTCATTTCTAATGGCATGATATCTGAAGGCTGCGCATTGCCTGCTTTAACACAGGCAGTAAATACTGGTAGCCAGACAACTGTACGGTCAAAAGGAACTTTGGACAGACTGCGTACTTTATTGAAAAATACATCCTGTTGTTTCTCCAACCATTTTTGCAGACCATCCGAAAGCGTTTCAGGAATACGTTGGTTTTTATTCTGACGCAATGCATTGTAATGGCGGTTATAACGTGAATCGTGCTTCTTGTCGAAAATTTCCCCAAGCGTGTTTTCCACCACTATCATTTCTATTTCTGAAAGAAATCCTTTAAATACATGATTGCGTAAAATCTCGTCATGGCACAACACACTTGTAGGAATACAGTTTTCAGACAAGGGAAAATCATCAGGATTCAAGCCTGTAGCTGCAATTTTGGTACGAATGTATGGTTTGTACGTACTTATGGCAGCAAACCAATCTTGTAGAGCTAACCACTCCCATACCACAGCTAATTCGTTACGCATCCGCTCGCAAAATACACCATCCAACCCTAAGCGTAATACCGCCAAAGCTAAGGCTTTGGGCTGTTGTACCAAGGCTTTCCATGTTTCAAATACTGACAATGGCAGATGAGAAAAATGCTGCTTTAGGCTCTCAAAATACAGCCAACCAGAATGCTCAGGATTACCCACCATTTCCGTAATGATACGGCTAATAGCTTCGGGATTGTGGTTTGGATGGAAAGCGCGTGCAGCAATATGCAGGGAATGATGTTGAAATGGTTCGATAAATTTTTCACTGCTGTTTTCAAATATAGCAGGACGGAATTGAACTGGTGATTCAGGCGCAGGGTAAATCAACCACAATCCTTCATCATATTGTTCGGACGACAGTTGATAATGCCCATTTATCCTCATTGCGCTTTCAGGCAGCCTTTGTGCACCTTTTTCAGGTGCATCCAAGCGCATGATGTTTACTACCGCTTCTCGGCAAGTCAATTCGTCTTCTGCCTGCCGTTTGATGACGAAGCTTTTTCGTAATGCATCTGTCACTGCCAGAATACCGAAACGGTAAAACTGATTATTCCACATAACTAGACCATTATAACGAGACAAGATAAGCCGTATCAAAGGGTTCTCTGAACCCATATGGCACACTGTAATTTCTACCTGGGCATCTTGACTACTGCTGCACGATAAAAGCTGCAAAAGTTGCGGTTTCCATTGATCTAAGAAAAACTGCTGCACCGAACCATCTGCTGACAAACGTTCGCTGATAGAAATGGGGCGACCATGCACATTATCCGATAATTTAAATACCAGCCTCATATCGGTCGATGCGGAGGAATATACCATTATCCACTTGCCTAGCAACTGATTGATATTCAGACGGCAATCATCAATTCTACCTTTTTCATCATATAGATACGCACCATTAAACGGTAGAGGTAGTCTTAATCGTGCAGCTTGAACAGGGTTACTTCCAACTGCAAGAATAATATGAGATGGATAATTACTATCCTCAGTTTGGCAGATAAATCTAAATCGAGAATGGATTTGTGTGATATCTAGATGCTTGGCAAAGACATCTATGAAAACCTTTTCGGAAGTATTAACATTTAAAATGGCGGGATCTTTGTTGCTTGCTGCTTGCCAAGTATAGGAAAAATCTTCAGGCAGGACAGTAATTTTACGCCGCAACAAACAAATTGCACCCTTATAGAAAGCCACCTGAAATGTACCATAATAGTTCGGGCAGATATTTGATTGGACCTCGCCGTTGATTTTGATGTGCGTCGGAGATAAGTCAGGGGGCGTTAGCAGAGTAGGAAAACCACGATACACAGGTAAACCATCAGTATTTTGGCAGTGATAAAACAGTCTCCCATGCAAAATACTCTGTTCTGTCTGATTAGCTTGCACAACAACTATTTCTCGCCCATCCGCATGACGAGCAGTCAGTCCGTCCGAACACTTAAACCACTGCCCGCCCAAATAGGAGACATTTTCATTTTCAGACAACCTAAAACCGTCTGGTAGATGAATCAAAATATCCCTATCTTTACTGCGCGTGTATTCATTAGTAGAGAACAGTTGCCAACGTTGATCTTGAGCAGAGTGAAACACCAGCGGTGCATCTTCATCAAATCCAGTATCTCCAAACAACTTGGTATAGAGCAGTCGCCCGCCAGCAAACACTCGCACAGACAAAGGTAGACTAGGTTTCTCTCGGACAAAATCAAGCTGTTTCCCAAAAGGAAGTTTGAATGTTAGCTCTCCGCCTGTATCACTAAGAGAAGCAAATACTGTTGCTCCCATTTGGGCAACTGGCTCTTCTCCTTCAAAAATTTGCCATTGTAAAACCGTTTCACCCTGATAATTCTGAATAGGGAAACTAAATTTTTCAGGTAACCCGATTTTAGCATGCAAGCACCAACCTCCCTCCTTTACATAATGCCGACAGGAGAACTCTTGCTTTTCCAATTTTTGACGTTCGTCTGCTGCATTACCCAACCAGCGGTTGATAACTGCATCTACCTGTTTCCCATCCAAAGCAAAAGGAAACTCACTGCGCCAACCACTATCTGCCTGATCTAGGTATTCAACCAAATTACGTTTATTCTTCAAGTCAAACCGCTCAGCGAGCTTGACTAGCGCTCTGACTGTATCGGCAAATAGAATAACAGCCGCAGTATCACGAAATACTTGTGCCAGTCTATACACTCTTTCAGCAATATATTCTTCTAAAGGGCGGAAAGTTTCCATACTCTCCTGATATTTTTTCAAGCCATAATCAATAATATTGCGAATAGCATTATCATCAGCTGCAAGCATTTTCAGTGGTAATCCACCTTCAGCAACTAATGTACCAAGATAACGCGTATTTTTAGCAGCGTCATATTTCCATTCTCGCCGCCAATATGCCAACCCTTTTTTCAAATATTTGTAACGTTGCTGTTCATTATCAAATTGCGTACCTATTACATTATCGAAAAATGCCCAACTCCATTCACCACCCGAATACTCACGCCGATAAGTTTCACTAACTGCCAGACAGTAACAGGCACACCATTCCTCCTGATAAACAGAACCCGATATCAAAAAAGGCTTACGATAAAACAGTGCACACAGTTCACGGTATTCATTTTCATTAACTGCATAAGTATACAGTGGCCCACCATTCGGAATAGGATTAAGTGGATCACGATTAAAAAAGAAATGTGATAACCAACTCTTAAACGGGTTTGTAAGATTTTTCATAATAAAAATTGGCAATTGACTTAGATCGAAATTATATCAGCATATAAAAAACATTTGGATTTTAAGTGCAGCACCTAGACCAATCTTACAAACCTAATATAAAAAATAGCATATCAGACGCCTACAACCCAAAAACTTACAGATAGGCTTATTAAATATACACCTCCTCAATGGATTTCATAGAAGGGAAATTAATCTATTCTTTTTTCAGTACTTTCAACATGATTTTCGTTTTCACAATTTCTTCCCCTATTTATCTTCTAAGTTTAATGACCATCAATTACATCAATGAGACACTCTTTTGCCTTTTCTGAATGATGGTACCCATCCACCAGTCATCGATACATTATTTTTAGTTAATGTAGAACACCCAGAAATGTCGAATAGGCCGAGTATTTCGCTCCTAGCCCACGTTTACAGTAGAGTTTAAAGATGTACAAGCAGTACCATAGTGACAAAGAAATAAACCCTTACTATTTTTTAGTAAGGGTTTATTCAAAATATGGCACGCCCACGGGGATTCGAACCCCGGTTGCCGCCGTGAAAGGGCAGTGTCCTAGGCCTCTAGACGATGGGCGCGTAACCGAAGCGCGAACTATACAGAAAGCCTTTTCTTCTGTCAACGCCTTTACTGCTTTTTTAAAGATGTTGCCGATTTCCGTATGTTATTTTCCCTGTATAATGCCGGTTTTAATAAAAAGGAAAACTCGCCATGTGGTTTAAGCAAATCAGTTTTTATCCGCTCAACAAAGACAAGTTGCCCGAATTGGAAGTCCTTGCCGACAAATTGGCGCAATCCGAATTTGCCCATTGTCAGGGTTTGGACTGGTTTAGCGAAGGCTTTGCCACGCCGGTTTCCTTTTCACCCGAGCTGGTTTTCCCTGCCGATTACACTTGGCGCGTGGCCCTGAAAAAAGAAGAAAAAGTCCTGCCTGCCGGCGTGATCCGCGATATTTTGGATGAAAAGGTTTTGGAAATCCAAAACAACGAAGCGCGCAATGTCGGCCGTAAGGAAAAACAAGAGCTGAAAGAACAGATTACTGACGACCTGCTGCCCCGTGCCTTTACGCGCAGCAGCCGCACACAGGCGATTTTCGACACGCGCCACGGGTATCTTTTAGTCAACAATGCCGCATCTGCCAAAGCGGAAAACATCCTGACCAAACTGCGCGAAGCGTTGGGCGGTTTGGAAGCAGCCCTGCCCAACACAAAACAATCGCCCTCCTCCCTGATGACCAGCTGGCTGCTGCAAGGCCATTGCGAAGGCGGTTTTGAATTGGACAGCGATTGCGAACTCAAAGGCGTAGGCGATGTTGTTCCAGTCGTCAAAGTTTCCAAACAAGACCTGACCGCCGACGAAGTGGTACAACACGTCAAAAACGGCAAAACCGTTACCCAGCTGGGCTTGGTATGGCGCGAACAAATCGCATTTATCCTCACCCAAGACTTTACGCTCAAACGCATCCAGTATCTGGACGTTTTGCAAGAAGAAGCGGAAAGCAACGGCGACGATGCCGCCAGCCTCGCCTTTGCCTCGCAAATCCTGATGACCGAAGCCATCAGCACCATGTTGGAAGAACTGGTTTCTTATTTGGGCGGCTGGCAAGAGTAATTTTTCAGACGGCCTTTCGATTGGGAATATCAAAGGCCGTCTGAAATATAAATAGAAGTATCAGAAAGGATGTCATGATGTTGGGCGCAGTCATCGGCGATATTGCCGGATCACGATTCGAGTTTGACAACTACCGTCACACCGATTTCGATATTTTCAGCCCCGACAGCGACTTTACCGATGACACGATTTGCACTGTTGCCATTGCCGACTGGGTTTTACAAGGCTGCAACGATAATTTAGCCTCTATTTTACAAGGCTGGTGCAGGGCATATCCCTGTCCAAAAGGCGCATATGGCAGCCGCTTCTCACAATGGATAGAATGGAAAAATCCTGCACCTTATAATAGCTGGGGCAACGGCTCTGCCATGCGTGTTTCTGCCGTTGGCTGGGCATTTGCCACATTGGAAGAAACCCTGCATTTTGCCGAACAATCCGCCGCCGTAACGCACGACCACCCGGAAGGCATTAAAGGCGCGCAAGCCGTAGCCGCCGCCATCTTTTGGGCGCGTACCGGCATGGGCAAAGCGCAAATCAAAGAAAACATTACGCGACAATTCGGCTATGATTTGAGCCAAAGTTGCAACCAAATCCGCCCGCATTATCATTTCAACGAAAGCTGTCAGGAAACCGTACCTCAAGCAGTTACCGCCTTTCTTGAAAGCGATAATTTTGAACACGCCATCCGACTGGCGGTTTCCCTGGGCGGAGACAGTGATACCTTGGCAGCCATTACCGGCAGCATTGCCGAAGCCTACCATGGTATCTCTGCATCCATGCGCGAACACGCTTTAGCCATATTGCCACGCCGCATTGCTGAAACCCTGCTGACTTTTGAATCCCAATATCAGGCCGTCTGAAACCGCCTGCAAAAGGAACAATCATGATGAAATACCTTGCCCTACTTCCCGTCGCCTTCATGCTGGGTACGCCTGCCATTGCCGAAACCATCAATCCTTATCAGGAAAAAGGTTGCGTTTACGATGGTGATATTGGCAAAGACGGCAAACCATCCGGCAAAGGCACATGGAAATGCCAAGACGGCCGCAGCTATGTCGGCGCCTTTAAAAACGGCAAATTTGACGGCAAAGGCGTATATACCGTTTCCGGCAACAGCGAGACCTTTATCGAACCTTTCTCCTCCAACAGCGCCAAATTACGCAATATGACGCTGGAGGGCGTGTTCAAAAAAGGCAGGGCGCACGGAAACTTTACCGCCTCCCAAAACGGCACACCCGTCTTCATCATGAAATGCGAAGACGGTATGATTAAAGAAGTCAAACTGGCTAAGAAATCTGCTTCCAAAACCAAATAAACAGCCTTTCAGACGGCCTTATCCAGCTTTTAGGCCGTCTGAAACATCAATTGACAAGCCTGTCTAAAGGCTGTCGTGTTGATTTCAAAGAATTTCCAAACAACCCTTACCCCAGGACAACCACCATGAGCATTAAATCCGACAAATGGATACGCCGCATGGCCGAAGAACACGGCATGATTGAGCCGTTCGAGCCCAACCAAATCAAAGAGGCCAACGGCCAGCGCATCATTTCCTACGGCACGTCCAGCTACGGCTACGATATCCGTTGCGCCAATGAATTCAAAATCTTCACCAACATCAACAGCACCATCGTCGACCCGAAAAACTTCGACCCGAAAAACTTCGTTACAGTTGAAGACGACTGCTGCATCATTCCGCCCAACTCCTTTGCTTTGGCGCGCACAGTCGAATATTTCCGCATCCCGCGCAACGTCCTGACCGTCTGCTTGGGCAAGTCCACCTACGCACGCTGCGGCATTATCGTCAACGTTACCCCGTTCGAGCCGGAGTGGGAAGGCTACGTTACGCTTGAATTTTCCAACACCACGCCGCTACCGGCAAAAATCTACGCAGGCGAAGGCGTGGCCCAAGTCTTGTTCTTTGAAAGCGATGAAGTCTGCGAAACTTCATACAAAGACCGCAACGGCAAATACATGGGGCAAACCGGTGTTACCCTGCCTAAGACTTAATATACAAAATAAAAAAAGGCCGTCTGAAACTTTCAGACGG